>CADCWN010000022.1 GCA_902806415.1 uncultured Thermomicrobiales bacterium
GGTGAGGCGGCGGCGCTGGCGATGGCCGGGGGCTGATTGGCGGGGAAGAAGCCCGGCGTGGCCGGTCCGCCGGCGATGGCGTACACCGTCGCGGTCGCGGCGAGTGCGCTCGCGCGTGCCGCGATCGTCGGTGCGGGCGGCGTCGCCGTCCCCACGCGCCCACAGGCCGCCAGGAGCAGGACTACCAGCACGGCGCACCAGGTCAGGATTCGCCGCCGACTTGCTCGGATGTCCATCGACCTCCCCCGCAATCACCGCGTTGTCCCTCGCGTAGCCCGCCAGCCGCTTTGTTGCAATCAGTGTGCCAGTGGGCGCGGCGGTACGACGGGCAAAAAAAGCGGGCGGCCTTTGGGGGGAGGCCGCCCGTGGATCGTGATGCGGGGGCATCACGGAGATGGGGTTAAGAGAGAGACGATGGCCGGGCGAGAAAAGTTCCCTGGCGAGTGGGCGAGTGGGCCAGTGGGCCAGTGGGCCAGTGACGAGTACGGCGAGCAATTAAGTGATGGGCGGGCGCTGGTATATAGTCCAGCGCCCGGCCCTGTTTCTCCGCCCACTGGCCCACTGGCCCACTAATCTACTTGTTGCCGATTCATGCGCCGGCGGCGGCTGTTGCGATCGGGGCTATTCAGGCTCGCTTCGCGCAGCGGGGCCTCGTAGCGCCACTCGTAATAGTGCTGACCCACATTGCCCAACTCGATCTGCCAACCCTCGGGGTTGTGCGGACTGTAGGTCAGGGTCCAGCGCTCGAAGACCTGGACGAGGATCATCCGGTCGATCCCATCAATGGTCACCTCGACCCAGAACGGGTCGGTCAGCGGGTGGCCGGGGTCGAGCCCCGCCGTGTTCCCCTGCAACTGAGCGTAGAGGGTGTGCTGCGGATTGTCGTCCGGGCTGGTCATGAACGTTTGCAGATACCATCGGGCGAAGACATCGGCGACGTTGTGGCCGGAAACCTCGTCGTAGCCGGTCAGCGTGACGAGCGCAGGCGGCTGTGTCCCCTCGGCGAACGGCTCGATCTTGCCGCCGGGCCGCAGGAGCCAGTTGATCGGTGCGCCCGCGTAGTTTTCGGTCCGCTTCGCGGCCTCGACGGTGGCGTCGGCGTAGGTCGGCGCGAGTTTGTCCGGCGCGGGCTGGCCGAGCGTGAGCGCCGCGAGGTTGCGGTCGGTCTCCTTGGCCGGGCCGACGAGCGGGATCTTGGCCGGGCCGACCTCGGTGCTGGCGTTGTCGCCGAGGTCGATCTTGCCGGTCAGCATCTCCCAGGCCAGCATGCCGACGCTGGTGAGGAAGCCGCCCTTGCCATCGGCCACCCGCTCCATCCGGCCCTTATCCCAATACTGCGCGACCCGGACAGCGTTCTTGTCCTTGCCGTAGCTTTCCAGGGTTGACCCGGCGAACGGCTGCGGCCCCCAGAGCCAGGACTGGCGCTGGTTGGTATAGACCTGGCGGTCGGTCGTGTTCCAGGAGGTGTCGAACGCCGCCTTGTTCGCCGGGTCGTTGTGACTGACGAGGGCGAGCCCGTTCTTCAGGAATTGCCCTTCCAGCGGCTCGGGACGAATCGAGAGCCAGCCATTGTCCTCCCAGATCGCGAGGCCGAAGTGGAGGTGCGCGCCGGTGGAGGTGGAGCCGGTATTGCCGACGAAGCCGATCGTCGTGCCGTGCGAGACGACCTGATTGACCTTGATCCCGGCGCTGACGCGCGGGTCGTCCTTGAGGTGGAGGTAGTGACTCCGCAGCAGCGTCCCCTGCGGCGAGCGATGGTAGAGTTCCACCGTCCAGCCGCCGCCAGCGGTGGCGTAGACGTTATTGATCAGGCCATCGGCCACCGCCAGGACCGGCGAGCCCTCGCCGTTCTCGCCGCGCGGCCACACGCCCTTGTTGAAGTCCACGTCATAGTGCATCCCCGCGCCATCGTTGTGGAAACCCTCACCGTAGAAGGAGCCGTCGCCGCCCGCGTACCAGGTCTCGCCCGCCCGGAAGGGGAGGTAGAGCGGGATCGAGGAGAGGGCGTCCAGATGGCGACCGGTGATCGCGGGTTGCAGAGGGTTCTCCGGTGCAACGGTGAAGATCGGCTGCCCGCCGCCGCCGGGGGAGAGATTGAAGTTCGGGTCGGTGATGAGGCCGCCCGCGTAGCTGGCCGCCCAGGAGAGGATGAGATTGACGTACCAGTCGGCGTTGTTGTAGGAGAAGAGCGCGCGGCGCATGTCGCCCGGGGCACCGCTGGCCTGCAAGTAGAAGGCGGCGGCGTAGATCGACGATTCCGCATCCCAAATCCCCGCCATCCCGAGACCCTTGCTGGTGATCGCGTCGATCTGCGCGGCATAGGGCCGGTAGCTGGAAGGGAGGAACTGCATCATGCCGAGCGCGTGCTGATCCTCGGTCCCGGCGAACTGCGCCAGATACGGTCCGACCGCGCGCGGATCGAAGCCCGACTCGACCTTGGCGATCGCCAATAGGATCTCCTTCGGCACACCGGATCGCGCGGCGGCCTTCTCGAAGGTCGGCATCAACTGCGCTGGCGCGACCGCCGGGCCTGCGGGCGGCATCGGCACGCCGGGATTATTGGCCGGTGTGCCGCCGCCGCTGCTCGCGGCTGTTTCCGCGAGCGGCCGCCGGGCACCGGCGTAATGCTGCTGGTAGTAGGCCTCGCCCAGGCTGCTGATGACCGTCCCCGAGCCGATCGCCGAGGCGTGGATGAAGCGACCCCCCCCGAGGGCGATCCCGGCGTGGCTGATCCCCGGCGCGTAGGTATCCTTGAAGAAGACCAGATCGCCCGGTTTGATGTTCGCCGGTTGCACGTTGACGCCGACGCCCGCCTGGTCCCCGGCGACGCGAGGGAGCGTCACCCCGGCGGCCTTCTGGAAGATCCAGAGGACGAAGCCGGAGCAGTCCCAACCGACCGGCGACTGTGCTCCCCAAACATAGGGGACACCGAGGTGCTTCTGCGCCTCGGTCACGACCGCGGTGCGCCAATCGCCGCTGGCTGGCAGGACGCCGCCATCACCCGGCATTTCGAGCGGGCCGGCGGGGATCTGCGGATCGAAGAGCGGCGAAGGGCTGGGCGAAGGACTCGGTGACGGGCTGGGAGACGGGCTCGGTGACGGGCTCGCCGAGGGGCTGGGCGACGGGGAAGTCGTGGCCTGCGGAGTCGCGGCGCGCGGCGTGCCGCGACCGCCCGGATTGACGATCGCGCCGCCGTTGGCCGGGATCGCCGTCGGCGATGGACTGGCCGCGACGGTTGGTGCCGCCTGGGTTGGGGCAGCCGCTGGCGCGGGGGTGGGCGTCGGCTGCGGTGCCGCCGACTGCTGCGGTACGGCCGACTGCTGCGGCGCGGCCGAGGGTTTGGGCGTGGTTGAGGGGGCGATTTTAGGTGCCGTGGAGGGTACGCTCTTTGGTGCGGTCGAAGGGGCGGTCGAAGGGGCGGTCGAAGGGGCGCCCGGTTTGACCGTCGCCGTGGCGACAGTCTGCGCGCCGATGGTCGGCGTTCCCGCCACGCGCGTGGGGAGCGCGTTCGGATTATTGGTTGTCAACGGACTGCCGGGATCGTCGTCCGGTGCCGCACTCGCGCTCTGGAGCCCCGGCATGAGCGGGCTGAGCAGTGTCACCAGCAGCGCGATCGCCACGAAGAATCGCGAGAGCGTCATCATCGGTCATTCCCTCGACTGCACAAACTACCAATATCCGCCCGCCCGGAGCTGATCTTTGTGTGCTGCCACTGCTGATCGCAGTGTACCAGCTATTCGTACTCCCAGTCATTCCCGCCGCCATCGCCGTACGCGATGGGCCATTTCTCGGCGGTGTACTGGGGTCAGGGACCTCACTATACGGCATAATCGGGCCGTTCTTGCGTACCGTAGTACCAATTATCCAGAGGGGTCAGGGGGGGAAGGAGATTTGCTCCCAGTACGCGGGTCTACATTCTAGGACCGCAGTCCCGGTTTCTTGGCCCGAGGAGGGGTGGCAAGGTGAGTACGGATCGCGACAGGAGTCCCGACGGCCTGCTTGCCAAGGCGCGAGGGTAATCTAAGGGCGGCGCATTCGTGGAGGAGGAAACCGATGGCAGAAGTTGATTGGCGACGTGATCGGCTCGGGTCGGCGGAGCGTGGTGACAATCCGCTGGTACTGGCGCGCGTGCGGAGCGGCTTCGTGGTGCTGGGCGACACGCAATTCCTGCCGGGTTATTGCCTGCTCCTGCGCTCGCCGCGCGTGACCCACCTCAGCGATTTGGGGCCGACCGAGCGCCGCGAATTTCTATTCGAGATGAGTCTGATCGGGGAGGCAGTCGAGCGGGTCTGTCGCCCGCGCGGGCTGCGACGGGTGAACTACGAGATCGCTGGGAATAGCGATCCGTTCGTCCACGCTCACGTCATCCCGCGTTACGAATGGTAGCCCACCGAGTATCGCGGCGTACCGGCCATCATCTATCCCGCCGCGGCCCGCAACGATCCGGCGCAGCAGTTCTCGCCCGAGCGGCATGGCCCCTTAAGGGCAGAACTCGGCGAGGTGCTGCGAGAGCTATTGCGCTGACACCGCTGGTGTTAGGAGGCGCGGAGATCGGGGTGGTGCGGGACCCCTTCCACGTCGAGGAAGTCGATGAAGTCGGACCACGCGCCGAGGGCCAGCGCGCGATCGATCCGGTCCTGGGCCGCGACGGCGAGGGTGCGATCGACGATCGCAGGGGTGAGATCGGCGATCCTGGTCTTGCCCATGCCGGCGAGCCGACCGAGGGCCGGGTGAATCACGAAGGCGAAGAGATCCATCGCCTCCCACTGCTCCGTCTCGCGGAGCCAGCGAGCATAGCGGAAGGCGACACCCATCAGCGAGTTGGGGTCATGCATCGGGCCGCCACCTAGCTTCGCTCAAGTCGCCGTGGGGACCGCGTGCCATCGACCTGCCCCATCCCTTCGGCAACGTCAGCCCTACCGTCGGCAGGCGTATAGCTGGCACCGCCGTCGCGCCTGTCCCGCGCTGGTGCTTCGGTCGACTCCACAGTCGTTACCGGGGAGTCGTATAGTACCGAGTTGGCGCGGTCCTGTCCAGGTGTCGGGGCGGGCAGTGCGGGTGCGTCATGGCCCCCGATCCTCGGTGCGCTCGGCCTGGATTGCGCCGCGCGCCGCGCGTCGGCTAGCGACCCTCGCGCATGGCGCGCACGATGATCGCGCCCTGACGTGTCGCTACGGCGATCACGCGGAACGGCTCATCCTGGACCGCCCCGGCTATCCGGGCATTGAGCGGATCTTCCAGCAAGCGCCCCAGATTGGGAGGGGTTGGCAGCGGTCCGAGCCCGGCGCGCACGACCGCAACGGTCAATTTCCCATCCTGCACGCCCGGCCGCAGCACGATCTCGCCGGGTATGGCGAGGCCAGCCCCGCCCGATGGCGGATTGATCGGCAAGGGGATAGGCGGCCCCGGTCGCCCGGCTGTTGGGGTGCGCGTCACCCCCCCGGGCGTCGGGGAAACGGTGGCGTTGATCAGGACCGTGCCGTCATCGCGCGACGTGACCCGCACGTCGCGCAGGGCGATCGGGTTGTCCTGGCCCCCCGCGTTGATCCGGTCGGCCAAGAAGCTGTCGGTCAGTTCCAGCGTGATCTCCCACTCCTGCACCGCCGCCGCCGGGGTGAGCGGCGGCGTGGCGCGCAGCAGCCCGAGGGTGAGGATCCCCCCGAGCCCTGACGCCAGTCCGAACACGCACGCCAGCGCGAGGGCGATTCCCCGACCGATCCCGATCATGGCGCTATGCCCCTCCTTTCGCGCGGGCGCGGCGCGGTGAACCCGGCGAGGCGCGCGATGGTCGCCTCTGCCTGCGCGACGATCGACCGCACAAGTTCGCCCGCCGGACTGATCTCGCGAATTGCCCCGACGCCGCTGCCGGCCATCAGCGCGAAGAGCGACGGGTCGTCTTCGCGCTCGGCCCGCCACACCGCCCGCTGCACCGCGTCACGGCTCGCCAGCAACGCCTCCTCGCGCCCGGCCCACTCGTCGGTGAAGCGGTTCCTGAGGGCGCGAACGCGCGCACCGGGCCAGGGGCGACCCCATAGCCGATCGAACGCCTCGGTGTGGATCGTGTCGCCCGCCCGCGCCGCCAGGATGGCCGCTTGCCAGGCCGGGCTGATCGGCGCCTCGGGTGTCGCCAGGAAGCGCGTCCCGAGCCAGCCGCCCGCCGCCCCGAGGGCGAGTGCCGCCGCCAGGCCGTGCCCGTCGACGATACCGCCCGCCGCCAGGACCGGCGTCCCCCCCGCCGCAGCGGCGACCGCAGGCAGTAACTGCGCCAGCGGCACGAAACCGCTGTGTCCCCCGCCCTCCGTCCCCTGCGCCACGATCGCGTCCACGCCCGCGGCCAGCGCCGTCGGAACTTCGGCGACAGTCGTGACTTGTGCGATGACCCGCGCGCCGCTCGCACGCACCTGTCGCACCCATGGCCCCGGATCGCCCCAGGAGAAGCAGTAAATCGGCACCCGCTCCGCCAGGCAGACCGCGAACGCTGCCTCATCAAGGCGACTGAGCACGAGGTTGACGCCGAATGGTTCCCCGTCGAGTAGATCCCGCGTCGCGCGGAGGACCGCCTGCAACGCTTCCGGCGGGCGGTCCAGGGTGCCGTGGACCCCGAGGCCGCCCGCCCGCGAGACCGCCGCGACCAACTCTGGCGAGGTGTAGTTCGCCATCCCCGCCTGGCAGATCGGGTGCGCGATCCCGAGGGCGTCACAGAGTGGTGTGCGCAGCATCAGCTTCCCTGTCCCGGAACGTCGCGCTTACAGGCCGCCCAGCGGGGCGAACTTCAGGCAGACCGGCGACGGCACGGGCGTCACCTGCCCGGTGGGCGTGAGCCTGCCGGTCGTCGGGTCGAGCCGGAAGGTGACGATCGTGTCGGTGTTCTGGTTCGCCGCGAAGAGGAACTGCCCGCTCGGGTCGATGGCGAAGTTGCGCGGCGTGCGCCCGCCGGTCGGGGTGTGGCCGAGCGGCGTGAGAGTGCCGGTCGCCTCGTCGATCGCGAAGGCGGCGATGCTGTCGTGGCCGCGATTCGAGCCGTAGACAAAGCGCCCCGTCGGATCGACATGGATGTCGGCGCAGGTCGTCTCCTCCGCGAATCCTTCCGGTAGGGTGGAAATGGTCTGGAGTTCGCGCAGCGTCCCGGCGGCGGCATCCCAGGCGAATGTCGTCACGGTCGAGCCGAGTTCGTTGATGACGTAGGCGAGCGGCTTGCTGGGGTGGAAGTCGAGGTGGCGCGGGCCTGCACCGGGCGTGAGCTTCGCCCCGACCGGATCGTTGTGCTGCAATCGCCCCGCCGCCGCGTCGAGCTGATAGACGAAGACCTGATCCATCCCGAGGTCGGGGCAGAGCGCGAACTGCCCCGAGGGATCGATAGGGATCGCATGGGCGTGCGCCCCCTGTTGCCGTCGGGGGTTGATGCTCGACCCCTCGTGCTGATCGACGTAACTTGCCGGTTTCAGCCGACCATCCTCGCCGAGCGGCAGGACGGCCACGCTGCCGCTCGAATAGTTCGCCACCAGGACACAGCGCCCCGTCGGATCGACGGTGAGGAAGCAGGGATCGGTGCCGTGCGACGGTTCGCGGTTGAGGAAGGTCAGATCGCCGGTTTCGGGATCGCGCGCGAAGGCGCTGACCCCGCCGCCCGGCTGCCCGTCGGTTTCCAGCGCCTCATTGACGGTGTAGACGAAGCGACCGTTCGGGTGGAAGGCGAGGAACGACGGGTTCGCCACCCCGGCGACGGTGTGCAGGGGGGTCAGCGCGCCCGACTGCGGATCGACGCTGTAGACGTAGAGCCCCTCGGCCCTTCCCCGCCCCGGCTGGCCGATCGCGGTGTAGGTGCCGACATACATCAGCAGCGGTGTTGTCGTCGTGCTCATCAACTCTTCTCCTTCGTGTAGCGGGTTCGCAGTCTGTCACGGCCTGGGGTTGCGCGCTGCGGTAGCCGGATTATGCGCCACTCGTCCGCAGCGCGTCGTCTCGTCACGGGTCACGTCGGGACGCGCAGGGGAATGTGTCTCATGGATTCGGCTTGAGTTGCAAATTCTTGAAGGCGAACTCCGCCGATGGCACCCCCGCCGGCGTCTTGGCGAAAATCCCGATCTCGCCCGCCTGGGTGATGGTGGCGTTGTTCAGGGTGTACACGCTCGTGCCATTGATCGCCAGCACGATCTGGTTGCCGCGCGAGGTCACCTGCAGGCGGTTCGGCGCGTCGCCGACCTTGATCACCCCCTGCTGATTCGGGGCGTCGAGTGGTCGCAAGGTGCGCGAGGTGCCATCCGCCGTGACCTGGAAGAGCGAGAATCGCCCCTGCGCGGTGACATAGAAGATGTAGCGCTCGCTCGCCTTGTCTCCCTGGCGCGGTTGGCGGCGGAAGACGAGACCGTAGCCGGCCGAATCGTCGCCGTCCACCTTGCGCCCCTCGACCTCCAGGGTGAAGTCCTGGAATTTCTGGCCTTCGGGTGCGAAGAACGACCACTCCTGATCGTCGGCTAGCACGGCGACCCGGTATTCGTTCTGCGCCGCGTCGTAGGTGCGCCGCAGCTTGTTGGTCGTGTCCTCGCCCGATTCCCAGCTTCGCCAGTTGCTCGTATAGCCGCCGACCGTCGTCGCCACCGCCACCGGCGTCGTCGGGCGGGGAGCAACTGTCGCCGTCGCGGTTGGGGAGCGCGTGGGGACGCGGGTCGGTGTCGCGGTCGGTGTCGGTGTCGGGGGGACGGTCGGTGTCGGTGTCGGTGTCGGTGTCGCGGTCGCTGTTGCTGTCGCGGTCGCGGTCGGCGGGACGAGCGCCGCGATGGCAGTCCCTTCCGGCGCACCGCAGGCGGTTATCGCCAGCGTGAGCAGGAGGAGCGTCAACGCCCTGGCAACCCCGCGCCAGTTGGGATAGCGCCGCAAAGAGACGCGCATCAGCACCCCCTCCCGAGTACGAGACCCGCTATCGAGATCCTCGCGCCGCGCATTTATGCGCGTTTCGCCGCGGATGTTGCCTTCCGGCCCTGTGTCTGCGTCACTATATAGCATGACGAGTCTTCATGCCGTGTTGTTTCTCACGAGCACGACATTCGTGTCCGACTGGTACGACCGGGGGCCGGGCGGGTAGCTACCCGCCCGGCCCCCGGTCGTACCAACTATTGCTGCCGCTCGATTACCGTCCCTTGCTCGGACTTGTCTTCCACTCTTGTCGCGCCTGCCTGATGGTGCGGTCGAGGTGGACGTGGGTATCGACGCGGGCGACCCAGCCGCGTGGTAACCAGTGGTGCTTGCCCTGGCCGTCCTTCGTCAGCTTGATGCTCCCGTCGGCTTCGACCCGATCGACCGCGCCCACGCGCGCGCCCTTGCTATCGAGCACCGCCATGCGCGCCACGATCCGCGCCGCCAATTGGGGGCCGCTGGCCCGCGCCGCGCTGGTCACACTCGCCGCTACCCCCTCGGCGGTCACGCCACCCTTGGTCGCGCCGGGGGCTGTGGTGCCGGATGACATCGTTGGGCGTTGCGGCTGCGCTTCTACTTGCTCGCCCAATTGTGGGGCGCTGCTCGCTGCGACATCCCGCGCGTTGTCCTCGATCCGCTTCGCCGTGTTCAACCGCTCTCGACTGTCGGCGATCGGTTCCCCAACCACTGCCTTCGCTCGCGTGGCGATGTCAGTGCGCTCCTCTTGCGCCCGGAAGCCTGTGTTCAGCGCGGTCCCCTCCGCGCTCACCGCCCTGTCCGTCGTCCGCAAGTTCAGATTTTTTGCCCCTTCCTGTGCGCGCTGAGTTAGGTTTGCCGCACCCTGCCGGAGTGTGTCGGTTGCCCGACGCATTTGCTCGCGCATCGCGTCATCCCGGCGCGATAGGTAGAAGAGGGTCGCGCCACCACCCAGCAGCGTGCTGAGCAGGAGTGGGGGCCACAGGGTCCGGCTCCTCTGTTGGGGCTGCGGCAGGGTTCGCGCGACTGACCCCTGCTGTCGGGCGGGGTCACCCCGCTCGGCCCGCACCGCGCGCCAGAGCTGTCGGCGGATACTCGGGACTGTTAGCGTGGCCAGTGGTAGCAGCGTCCCCATCCCGGTGATCAGGAGTCGCGGACGCCCGATCGTCGGCACCCCTCGACTCGGCTCGGGCGACAGGGTGGGGCGGTTGCGCCGATAGCCGATTCCGGGGAGCTGGCGGTCGTCCCCTTGCGGCCCCTTCCCAACGAGGAAGCCGTCCGGGTGGTACAACCCCTGGTCGTCTTGCTGTTCATGCTCGTTCATGGTCTCCACTCTTCGGTGTTCCGTGTTTTTGTTCGTCCCCGCATCAGCCCATTCGGGCGAGGGGTGCGGGCCATCCCGCACCATAGCTTAAGGGGGAGCAAAAATCTTGCCAGTAGCACTCATACGAATGCGATGAAACGTCGTCGCGCGCGAACAGCGGCGGAAAATTGGTGTATGATGCGTATTGCTACGGCAGCGCCGTATGGTTCGACGCCGCTGCCGCAGGCCATCTCTACTGCGGGGGAAAGGTGATGTCCGACCAATATAGTGTCCGTTACCTGATCCGACGCCTGCTCATGTTGATGGGCGAGAGCAAGGGGGCGACCGCGCTCGCCGCGGTGAGCATCCTCACCAGCATCGGCTTTTCACTCGCCTTGCCGCTGCTGATCCGCGCGCTGATCAATAACGGTGTGGCGACCGGGGATATGCGGGTCGTCGTTCGGCTGGGCGTCGCGATCATGGTCGTTTCGCTGCTCGCCGCCTCCTCGGCCTATCTACGCGGTGTGACGACCCAGTGGGTGGGCGAGCGGGTCTCCTACGCCCTGCGAAATCGCCTCTTCCGCCACCTCGAAGGGCTTTCCTTCTCATTCTACGACACGGCGCAATCGGGCCAACTCCTCTCGGTCCTCACCGAAGACATCCGCAATATTCGCCGCTTTTACTCCCCGGCCCTGCGGATGCTCGTGCAGACGGCGATCCTGATCGTTGGCAGCGTGGTGATCATGTTCACCCTGGAATGGCGTCTCGCGCTGATCGCGCTGATCATGGTGCCGCTCCTCCTCACCCTGACCCTCTTCTTCGGCGCGCGCGTCCGCCCGCGCTACCTGCGTACCCAGCGCCAGTTCGGCGAGGCGATGACGGTCGTGCAGGAGAATCTGGCCGGGACGCGCCTAGTCCGCGCCTTCGGGCGCGAGAAGTTCGAGGAGGCGAAGTTCATCGCCGCCGGTGAGACCCTCTTCGCGCGACAGCTCGACGCCGCGCGCCTCTCGACCTTCGCCAACGCCAACTTGCCGTTCATCACCGGTGTCGGCACGGTCCTGATCGTCGCGATCGGCGCCTGGCAGGTGATCAATGGGCAGTTGCAGGTCGGCACGCTGCTCGCGTTCTATCTGTACTTGCAGCAACTCACCGATCCGATCCGCCAGATCGGGCCGATCATGAACAACGTCGCGCTCGCGCTCGCCTCGACCGAGCGGGTCTACGAGCTCCTCGCCCGCCGCCCGCGGGTCGCGAGCCCGGCGGAGCCGCATACGCCCGCGACGGTGGAGGGACACGTCAGCTTCCAGGACGTATCGTTCGCGTATGCGCGCGACGGGCGGAAGGTGCTGCGAGGGGTCACGATCGACGCCCCCCCCGGCGCGATCGTCGGGCTTGTCGGGGAGACTGGCAGTGGCAAGACTAGTATCGTGCAGCTGATGGCGCGCTTCTACGACGTGACGAGCGGCAGCGTCCTCATCGACGGGGTCGATGTGCGCCAGTGGGATCTGCCCACGCTGCGCGCCAATGTCGGTTTTGTCTTGCAGGAGACGTTCCTCTTCTCCGACTCGATCCGCGATAACATCGCCTACGGGCGTCCCGACGCCTCGCTAGAGGATGTCGTCGCGGCGGCGCGGGCGGCGCAGGCGGACGATTTCATCTCGCGCCTGCCGGAGGGCTATGATACGGTCCTCGGTGAGCGCGGCGTGAACCTCTCCGGCGGGCAGAAACAGCGCCTCTCGATCGCCCGCGCCCTGCTGCTCGACCCGCGCATCCTCGTCCTCGACGAGGCGACGTCGAGCGTCGATATGGAGACTGAGCGCGAGATTCAGGCCGCGCTGGCGACGTTGATGGCGGGGCGCACGACGTTCATCATCGCGCAACGCGTCAGCAGCGTCCTCAATGCCGACCAAATCTGCGTCCTGGCCGATGGCCGGATCGTCGAGCGTGGCACGCACGCCGAGCTCGTGCTGCACGGCGGCCTCTACCGCCAGACCTACGATCTGCAGACGCGCGACGCCGAGGTGGTGGAGCGCCTGGCGGCGGACGATTGAGCCGACCCCTGTTGCCCTTATGATTCTTCCGGTTGATGACAGCCAGGGATAGACTCACCTATTCGCGACAAACACTGGAAAGTGAGACGCCCCCCATGACCATGTCCCCTGTTCAGCAAGCGCCCGCCGCGAAGCGCTACCAGTCGCTCGACAATCGGGAGAATGATCTCGGCAGCGGCTTGAATCGCCGGAGTTTGCGGCGGCTCTTCGGGTACCTACTGCCCTATCGGGTCCAGGGGCTCGTCGCGCTGGTCGCTATCGCGCTGCAGACGCTGGGGGAGTTGGCCCTGCCGCGCCTGCTCGGCCTGATCATCGACGGCGCGACGGTCGCGGCGAGTCGTTCCGGCAACGCTCGGCAGGATGGCATCCGCTCGCTGTTCACCACGGTCGGCCTCTTCCTGGCCTGCGTCGTCGGCGTCTTCTTCGCCCGCTGGGTTCAGGGGGCCACGACGACCCGTCTCGGGTATCGGGTCATCTTCGATCTGCGCTTCGCCCTCTTCCAGCATATGCAGCTGATCGGCCTGCGCACGTTCGATCGGCTCGGCGTCGGTCGTCTCATCTCGCGCATCCAGAGCGATGTGTCGGTGCTGCAAGACTTGCTGACCGACGGGATCATCGGCCTTTTCGCCGACATGATGGTGCTGATCGGCATCATCATCGCGATGCTCCTGCTCGACCGCGAACTGGCGCTGCTCACGTTCGCCATCCTGCCGATCATGATCGGGATCGTCCTTGTCTGGCGCCGCTATGCCATCCCGGTCTACCGCACCCTGCGCGTGGCGACCAGCCGTCTGACCGGCTACTCGGCGGAGAGTATCAGCGGGATGCGGGTGATCCAGTCGTTCCGGCGCGAGGTGGAGAATTTCGAGCGCTTCGAGCGGCTCAATCGCGAGGTCTACGGCACGAACACCCTGGCGATCCGGCTCAACTCCGTCCTCGCCCCGGCGGTCGAGTTGCTCAGCGGCACCGCCACGGTGATCATCCTCGTCGTCGGTGGGCAGCGGGCGATCGCCGGTGGGCTGACGATCGGCGCGTTGACCGCCTTCATCGGCTATATCAATCGCTTCTTCAGCCCGGTGCGCACCCTCTCCGAGCGCTACAACTCGCTCCAGTCCGCGACCGTCGCCGCCGAGCGGATCTTCGAGGTGCTGGATGAGGATCTGGAGATCACCGATAAGCCCGGTGTGTATCCGTTGCCGCAGATCAACGGCGAGGTGGCTTTCGAGGGGGTGACGTTCGGCTACACCGATCGCCCGATCATCAACGACCTCAACCTGACGATCAAGCCCGGCATGACCGTCGCCTTCGTCGGCCCGACCGGCGCAGGGAAGTCGAGCATCATCAATCTGGTGCCGCGCTTCTACGATGTCTGGGAGGGGCGCGTCGCGATCGACGGCCACGATGTGCGTGACGTGACCCTCGCGTCGCTGCGCCGCCAGTTCGGGATCGTCTTGCAGGACACGTTCCTCTTCTCGATGACGATCGGCGAGAATATCCGCTACGGTCGACTCGAAGCGACCGATGCCGAGGTCGAGGATGCGGCGCGGGCGGTCGGGATCCACGACTTCATCGCCGCGCTCCCGGCGGGCTACGCCACCAAGGTCGGTGAGCGCGGCAGTGGCCTGAGCGTCGGGCAGCGGCAGTTGATCGCCTTCGCGCGGGTGATGCTCGCCAATCCCCGGATCGTGGTCCTCGACGAGGCGACGAGCAGCGTCGACACGCGCACCGAGCAGATCGTCCAGGCGGCGTTGCGCCGCACCCTTCAGGGCCGCACCGCCCTGGTGATCGCCCACCGCCTCTCCACGATCATCGAGGCCGATCTCATTGTCGTGATCGATGCGGGGCGGATCGTGGAGCAAGGCCGCCACGCCGAACTGATCGCCCAGCGCGGGGCGTATTACCGGCTCTATACCGCCGCCCAGTTGCGCGAGAAGACGATCATCCCCGAAGGAGATCCGGTGCGCGAGGGCTGAGCGGGCGGGCACGGGTGCGCTCGCCACCTGGGCGGTCGTTCTGTGCTACTATCCGGTTGATGACATAAGCAAGAGGCGCTCGCGGTCGTGTCTCCGTTGGGGCGGCAGAGAAGCCGGGGTGAGTCATGGAGCGGCGGGTAGAGGGGCGACTGGTCTACGGGATCGTGCGGGCCGAGCATGAGTTGCGCGTCGTCCTCGACAACGCCCTGCGCGATCTCGGTGTGACCCTGACCCAGTGGACCGTCCTCTCGTTCCTCTTGCGCGAACCGGGCCTCTCGGCGGCCGATCTCGCCCGGCGCAGCTTCATCTCCCAGCAGGGGGTCGCCGGGATCCTGACGCGCCTCGAGCGCGCCGGGCTGGTCGCGCGCACGCCGCACCCGACCCACGGTCGGATCGTCGAGGTGACGGTCACCTCCGCCGGCAGGGCGCTCGCCGAATACTGCGATGAGCAGGTGGATGCGCTCGAGGCGCGTTTGTCCGAAGCGCTCGGCGAGGGGGGGCGGGAGCGGTGCAGCGCCGACCTCGCGCGCTGTCGAAGCGCGTTCCGCACGTTCGGCGCGGAGGGTGCCGGCCGGGTGCCGGGGTTGCCAGCGGGAGTGTAGTCCCACGCAGCCTCCGGAGGCTGCGTGAACCCGTTATCCTTACGGTCCCGCCGCGACGAGTCCGCTGCGGTAGAGCGCGTTGAAGAGCAGGCGATAGGTGCCGCGCGTCTGGGCGCGGAAGTGGGGGCGGAAGCCAAAGAGGATCGCCCGCCCGCGCCCGACCGGCACCTCGACGATCGCCGCCTTCCCGGAGATGTGCTGCGGCCCGAGAACCCAGCCGCTGAGGAGCGGACTGCTGAGCGGGTAGCGCGCCACGACCTCCGGCTGCTCATGTTCGCTCGGCGGCGTGCCGAGGTCGAACGCCGGGCCGTTGAGGTACATGGCCGCCACGTCGCGCTCGAAGCCCCAACCGAGCGGGTGGGTCGGGTCCACGATGATCCGGAAGAGCGCGCCGGGGGCGTAGAACTGCTCCGCCTTCAGCCCGGTGAGCGCGTTCGTCACCGGCAAATACAGCCGCTCGATCGCCAACTCGCAGGCGGCGTCGAGCGCGACGAGTGTGCCGCCCTCCTCGACGAAGCGGCGCAGATTGGCCGCGCCCCCCTCGCCGATTCCGCCGCTCCATTCGGGCGGGTATTCCCGCGCGCTGTTCCCTTCCAGGATCTCTTTCGCGCTCTGGTGTGCGAGGATGATGCAATCGAATCGCTCGGCGAGGCCGCCCTGGCGGATCTCGGGGTCGCGCATCGTCTCGAAGGCGAAATCGTACTCTTCGAGGACGAAGCGCGCCCAACCCTCGTCCATCCCGTTCGGCCGATAGGAACGGTAGAGGCCGATCCGCGGGCGGCGTAACCGCTGCGCCGTGTGCGGCAGCGTCTCGGTCGCGAGGAAGTCGAGGCGCAAGCCATGCTGCCGCGCGAGTGCCGTCAGCACCCCGGGCGGGTAGCCTCGCAGGGCGAAGGTGCCGGGCGCATATTCGGCCCCTTCGGTCATCCACGCCTCGGTGAGCCGGAAGATTTCGCCCGTCCCGTCCGCCGAACCCGCTAAGAGGGTGTTGATCGCGCGGGTGCTGTCGTTCGTTTCCGCGCCGAGCAGGGCGAGAGAGGCCGGTTGACCGCCGATCTGCGCCGATGGCGATGCCAATTCGTCGGGCGCGATGCGCCGGAGATCGGCCCCGAACGGGTGATCAATTTGGGCCGTCTCGACGCCGAACTGCAAGCCGAGCGTCTGCGCGGTGATGTCGTACGGCGGCTTCGGCGGCCCGCCCGGATAGAGGCGGAGATCGGGATAGGTCTGCACCTCCAGCAGCGTCTTGGCGAATGCGCCATACGGCTGGGCGAGGCGGATGACGTGGGTGCCGACCTCGTAGCGCACCCCGGCGGCGGTGAAGGGGGCGGTCGCGTGCTCGATCTCGACGCCGCCAATCTGGAGCGCCGCGAGCATCTCGCGCGTCGCGCCGGGATCGCGCCCCCCGTCCGGGATGACGAATGCGTAGGGGCTGGCGCGCTCGACCGCCGCCTTGTGGACGAGGTAGAAGTTGCGCAGCCAGCGGTCCCGCTCGCGCGCCGCGTTGTTCAGTAGGGCGTAGGTGGCGATCCGCTCGTAGGCGACGATATCGGCGATTGTCCATTCGCCGCCCGGCCAGGGGAGGGGATGGTTCGCGGTGGCGGTTCGCGGGTTAAAGCCGCGCACCTCGCGCAGCAGCTCTTTCGGGACCGTGATCGGCGTGCAGATCTTGGCGGAGGCCGCCTCGCTGAGGATGCGCACGCCGCCGTGATAGTGCTGGTAGGCGCGCGAGGGGGAGAAGGCGTCGAAGATGATCGCCGTCGCCACCCCCGCTTTGCCCGTCGCCGTCAGATCGGAGACCATCGCGTAGCCCAATTGGTTGATCTGCTGCTGGAGGATCGGGTCGACGTTCGGGTCGTAGGGATCGATGTACGGCGGGACGAAGAACCTGGCCCCCTCGGAGCCCATCTGGTGTTGATCGAAGACGATCTGCGGATGCCAGCGGTTATGGATCCGGTCGATCGCGTGGCGCGTCTCGACCTGGGTGAACATGAACCAGTCGCGGTTGTTATCGTGCCCAGTGTAGGTGTGGTAGAGGGTCGGCGGCGCGGTCCCCTCGTGCGGGGTGCCCAGCGTCTCCCCGTACCACTCGTAGACCTTCTGCCAGCCATCCGGGTTGAGCGAGGGGACGATCAGCAGGATGACGTTATCGAGGATGGCGCGCGTCTGCTCGTCGTCGCCGGTCGCCAACTCGTGCGCCAGGGTCAGCGCCATCAGCGTCGAGCCAACCTCCGTGGAGTGGATCGAGCAGGTGAGGAGGACGATCGCCTTGCCGTCATGGATGAACTGTTCCGCCTCGGTCGGATCGGTGATCCGCGGGTCAGCGAGGCGGCGCTGGATCTCGCGATACCGTTCCAGATCGGCCAGCACGCCCGGTGCGGCGATCGTCGCCAGCACGAGCGGCTGCCCCTCGGTCGCCGGGCCAAGTTCGTCGAAGCGCACACGGTCGCTCGTCGCGGCCAACTCGTGGAAATAGGCGACCACCTGCGGCCAGGAGGGCAGCTTGCGCGCCTCGCCGGGGACGTAGCCCAGCACCTCCTGCGGGGAGCGGATTGTGGCGCGCGCGCCGTTCTGCCCTGGCATGTGGCCTCCTTTGCGCTGGTGACCCCTCCCCCGGCCCCTCCCCTGAAGCGGGAGGGGCCGGGGGAGGGGTTTCTATCCCGCCAACGCCCCGGTCAAGATCGCCTCAACCTTTTCTCCCGCCTCGAACGGCTCGCGCCGGGCCGGGAGGGCCAGCAGGGCGTTCGCGCCGACCAGCGAGGCGAGGCGCGAGGAGCCTTGCGCGCCGGTGGTCGTGGCGACGAGTCGCCCGTCCGGCCCTTGGCGCACGGTCGCGCGCTGGAACTCGGGGCGATCACCGGGGGTGATCGGGTGCGCCAGTTCGACGCTGATGCGCGGGCGGGTTGGCTGGCGATGCCCGGCGAGTTTCAGCAGCGCAGGGCGCACAAAAATCTCGAAGCCGACCAGCGCGGAGACCGGGTTGCCGGGCAGGCCGAAGATCAGCTTCTCGTCGGCAACCGTGGCGAAGTGGAGCGGCTTGCCGGGTTTCATGAACAGGCGACCGAAGCGGACCGTGGCGAGTTCGTCGAGCAACCCTTTGACGAGGTCGCGCTGCCCCATCGAGACCCCGCCGGAGGTGATCAGCATGTCGGCGACGGCGAGGGCGTCGAGCAGCGACGCGCGCGTCGCCCTCTCCTCGTCCGGGGCGATCGTGGAGCGGACGACCGGCAAGCGTAGCTCGGCCAGGGCGACGCCGAGGGCATAGCGATTGGCGTCCCGGATTTGCCCCGGCCCCGGCGTCTCCCAGGGCTCGACCAGTTCGTCGCCGGTGCTGAGGACGGCGACGCGCGGGCGCGGGTGGACGATCGGCTCGGCGATGCCGAGGCTGGCGAGCAGGCCCATCTCCGCCGGACCGATGATCGTCCCGGCGGCGAGGACTTGCTGCCCGCGCGCCATATCGACGCCGATCGGGCGGATATTCTCGCCGACCTCGATCAGATCTTGCCCGATCTCGACCCGCCCCTCCCGCTCGGTCGTCCGCTCGACCATCACCACCGCGTCGGCCCCAGGGGGCAGCGGCGAGCCGGTGGTGATCCGCGCTACCGTGCCGGGGCGCACGGCAAGCCCGGCGTCGTACCCGGCGAGTTGCTCGCCAATTAATTCCCGCCAGCCTGCACCATCGGCCGCGACGACCGCGTACCCATCCATCGTCGCCGCCGGGAAGGGTGGTAAATCTTCGTCCGCGACGATCGCCTCGGCGAGGACCAGCCCGCCCGCTTCGGCCAGCGGCACCGGGGCGGGTTGGAGGATCGGCGCGGCATCGAGGACACGCCTCAGGGCTTCCTCGACGCTGATGCTGTCGGCGGGAACGGAGAGGATGCTCATGGTACTCCTCGCTCGGCGTTGCGTTCGCCCGGCTGTGTACTCGCGGTGGGCGGTCGCCGCGGCGACCGCCCTCATCCCATCATAGCACGAGGCTCCGCAAGGGCGGGGTGGGCTATTTATGCAAGCTGGGGCGGCGATAGAACGAGATGCGGAAGGGGAGGAGCAAGCAGGCGCGGGTTCTCTCAGTGACGCGGGCAAATCCGGGCAGGCGAATTGCGCCAGAATGCCGCATCCAGATCGGTTATACGAAAATTTGTTCGGCAACACGGTTACAGCAAGAATTATGCCATTACTCGTGCGCCGCGCGAGGTTTGGCGCTATACTCAGTCTGGTATGGAGCACGAGCGCGGCGCGCCCGAAGGGGCCACGTGCGGCGTCACCCGATGATGATGACGAAGGGAAACGCGATGAGTATGCGGATGGATGCCGGCATGGACATGTCCGCCGAGATGCGGGCGTGGGTGTCGCCGAGCTTGATCGAGGCGAACTATATCCTCAGCCTATCGCGGCAGGAGTTGCAAGAGGTCATCCGGGAAGAGATGCTGGCGAACCCGGCGCTGGAGATGGACGACAAGGAGATTTGCCCGCTCTGCGGCGGCGTTGTGGAAGGGCCGTTCTGCCCGGTCTGCCTCACCAATCAGCAGCTCGAACGGCAAGAGGCGAGCTATGAGGATAATCCCGAGATCATGACGCAGCAGTCGCCGAACGGGATCGCGGAGGATGATTTCGACCCCCTCACGCTGATCGCCTCGGAGACCAACTTGCCCGATCAGATCCTCTCCGACGTGCGCACCCTCCTCGACGACAACGAAATCCCGATCGCCGAATACCTGATCGAGAGCCTTGACGACCGCGGCTACCTGACGATCTCGCTGGCGGCGGTGGCGAAAGTCTTTGGCGAGGCCGAGGAGATGGTCGAGGAGATCCTGGTCCTGATCCAGCAGATCGCCCCGGTGGGGGTGGCGGCGCGCGACATGCGCGAGTGCCTGCTCCTCCAACTCGACTATCTGGTTCGCAACAACGCCGAAGTGCCGGTCGCGGTCCAGCAGATCGTCGAGGGCCACCTGGAGGATCTCGGCTCGCACAAGTACGGGTATATCGCCGGGGCGCTGGGGATCGCGACCGAGGAGGTCGAGGCAGCGCGCGACTTCATCCGCAGCCAACTCAGCCCATTCCCGCTCCAGAGCCAGGAGGCGCGCTCCTGGAAGAGCCCGAACAGCGCGCCATACGTCGCCCCGGACGTGGTGATCTCGCTGCACGAGGGCGAGTTCCTGGTCGAGGTGGTCGAGGCGCGGCATTTCTTCCTGCGGATGAGTTCGCTCTACGAGCAGATCGCCGTGTCGCTGTCGCAGAAGGGATCGCAGCCGAACGTCAGCGACTCGGATAAGAAGCACGTCCGCGACTTCACCTCGCGGGCCAAGGTCTTCATCGCCAATATCCAGCAGCGGCGGGAGACATTGCGGAAGATCGCGCTCTGCCTCGTCGATCTGCAAGAAGATTTCCTGCGCGGCGGCGTGCGCGAATTGCGCCCGCTTACCCGCGCGATCGTCGCCCAGCAGGTCGGCGTCCACGAATCGACCGTCAGCCGCGCCACGGCGAATAAGTACGTGATGCTGCCGACGCGCAAGGTGATCCCGTTCAGCGACTTCTTCACCCCGTCGCTCTCGATCAAGGATGTGATCCGCGAGATGGTCGTCAAGGAGCGCGCGAAGGGCCAGCCGCTGACCGACCGCGAGATCTGCAGCCGCCTCTTGCAGCAGGGGATCCGCATCGCTCGTCGCACCGTGGCGAAGTACCGCGCGGAACTCGGTATCCTGCCATCGACGATGCGCTGAGTCGCGCGGACGCGGAGGCGGCGAGGGGGCCGGGGATTCACTCCCCGGCCCCCTCGCCGCCTCCGTATTGCCGTGTTTCCGGGTCAGACTGTTACGGTGCGGTGGTGCCGCGCGAGCCGTCCGGGCCGAAGGGAATCGTCTCGGCCTGCATGTTGCCGAAGCCGAAACCAACGTCCTGTGCCGCACCCACTTCCCTGACGACAACCATCCGGAAGGTGTAGGTGCCGGGCTCCAACTCGAAGACGCGCGAGCCGGAGAAGTCAAGCCGCTCGGCTGGGGCTACCGCCGGTGTCGTCCCTGACGCTGGGGCGCTGACAATCGCGTTGGGGTTCGCGCCAACAACGCTGCGAGTTACAATCTGTGCCGCGCCAGCCGCCTCCCCATCCCGCCGAATATCACCGCGAAGCAGTGTGGCAGTTCCCGGGACACCAGCGGACGATCGCGCGAAGACGTAGCCGGTGAAGCTCACCTTGACAAAAACGGTCGCGTCGCCCGTGCGGCCAGGCACGACCAGCGTCACATCCATGTACTCTTTCTCGGTCGCCGCGCCGAGGTTGTCTTCAGCGCTGGCGGACGAGCGGGAGTCGAAGGCAATGCGGTTGAGTGCTGCGGTGCGGACGAGGAACGAGGACATTTCCTCGCGGGTCACGTTCTGCTTGGGGTAGTAGAAACGGGTATTCGGATCGTTCGGGTTCTCGAAACCGTTGGCGATCCCGAGATTGTAGGCGGTGTCGATGTCCGGGTCGTGGACAGTTCCCGCGAGATCGATGAAGGGATTCGCCGCGAAGATCGAGAGGGGCACCAGGGCTATCAACAGGGCCAGGATACCGACCGCGAACTTGCGGCTCTTGCGGGTGCCGGGCAACTTGGCGCGCCGCGCGCAACTCGCCCAGTTCTTTCTCCTGAGCATCCAAACGGGCAAGGACATCGTGCATAGCCTGGTCGCTCATCTTGTCCTCCAGCGTATGTCAGCCAATCATACGCTCGTCTTCCACCGTCCCCGTATACAGCACCTCACCCCTACGGCCAAGATTGGCCCGCTCCAGCCCATCCCCTTGGGCCACGCCAGATGGCCTACTCCTCGCCACTAGCATAGTGCTGGAGGGCAGATCTGGCCGGTATTGCAGAGAATATGCGGCGATACCTCGGGCGATGACGGTGGCAGCGAGGGGAGGCAACGAGAATCGGGCGCACCAGATAGCTGTCGGAGTGCCAGTTTTCACGCTTGTCAGGAAAGTCGTTCGCTCCCTCGACCTGGTACTTACTACGTGTCTACTCCGGTTTTGGATGCTGGGGAAGTGAGTAGCAAGAAAAGTGCCATCAAGACCATGAGCGGTCATTGAGTCTGACGAAGTATGTGGCGCGGCAAAACAGGTTCCCAACCTTCATCAGGAACGGCTCCGCAGGCCGCGAGGCATTGCTGCCGCCACTAGCTCGCTTTCCCAGCGGTGGTGGGGTCGTTGTGCTCTAGCGGCTGCTGTCCGAATCCGTGTCCACTTCTTCCGGCAATGAGGACGTCTCGCCCGCGAGCAGCAACAGCAGGCGCGCTACTTGCGCCTGCGCGAGCGTCGCATCAGCCTGCGCGAGCGGTCCGTTCAGCGCGGTGTGCAAACCCTGGAGCTCTTCGCGCAGGGCGAGCAGCACCTTTAGGCCGGTCAGATTCAGCCCGAACTGCTCGACGGTGCCGATGAGATGGCGCAACTGCTCGATGTCGTCCGCCGAATAGAGGCGGCGCCGCCCCTCGGTGCGCGTGGGGCGGAGGAACCCGGCACGCTCATAGTTCCGCAACGTCTGAGGATGGACATCGAGCAGTCGCGCCGCGACGCTAATGACATAAACCGGCGTTTGTTCGGCCATAGACTATTCCTTCGTCGGATATGCACAGTGTCCATTACCCAATATCCATAAGCATAATACTTATAAACGCCGTTGTCTATTTTTCAGACGAGGGGATTGATACAATGCGCGTGACCAGCGCGCCGATCGCACGTTCTATCGTTGGTCGCGCGCGTACCGCCCCTGGTGGTATACTCGGGCGCGCCGCTTATGGATAAGAGCGGGGTACCGCTACGCCTATCGCCATGCCCGGTGGAGGATTGAGGGGAGAAGAATGTCTCAGAGCCGCATTCTGGCGATCGTATTCATCGTGGTCGGCGTCTTCCTCGCCCTCCTATCGGCGGTCGCCGATCTGTTCCAGGGGACGATCGGGGCGGTTGATTCGACGTTCGGCTGGAAACAACTCCTCGGGCTGATCCTCGGGATCATCTTGATCGTCGCGGGGATTATCCTCCTGCGCCAGGGGGATGTCGAGTACGAGGACGACGAAGACGAAGACGATCTCGAGGCGGAAGTCGTCGAGGAAGAAGTCGAGCGGCGGGCCTGAGTGCGGGCGACGTTGCGCGGGAGGCAGCAGTGAAAGGCGTCATCCTGGGCGGCGGGTTGGGGAGTCGGCTCTATCCCCTGACCCACGCGACCAATAAGCATCTCCTACCGATTTACGACCGACCGATGGTCTACTACCCGATCGCCACACTGGTCAACGCCGGAATCGATGAAGTCATCATCGTGACCGGTGGGCCGCACGCCGGCGATTATCTGCGTGTCTTGCAGAATGGTCGACAACTCGGGTTGCGCCATCTCGAATATACCTACCAGGAGCGAGAGGGCGGCATCGCCGAGGCGCTGGCGCTCTGCGAAGATTTCGCCGATGGCGAGTCGATCGTCGTCATCCTCGGTGATAATACGACCGACGCCGACATCCGCCCCGCCGTCCAGGATTTTCGCGAGGGTGCGCTGATCTTCTTGAAAGAGGTCCACGACCCGGACCGCTACGGTTGCCCGGTCTTCGATCCCGCCGACCGGCGGCGCATCTTGCGGATTGAGGAGAAGCCGAAGCAGCCACAGAGTAATCTCGCCGTCAGCGGCCTCTATCTGTACGACGGGCGCGTCTTCGACTACATCAAGCGCCTGAAGCCATCGGGACGCGGCGAGTTAGAGATCACCGACGTTAACAACTTCTACCTGGAAGATGGCCTGCTGCGCTGGGAAGAATTAGAAGGCTTCTGGAGCGACGCCGGCACCTTCGAGAGCCTCTATCGTAGTAACGTCTTCTGGGCGGAGAAGGCGCTCGGTGCTCAAGCAGCACAGAGCGGCATCGTGCAGGAGACCATTCCGCAGTAGGGCTCCGCAACTCGTGGCAGATGTGACGATGACGGGACGCGGGGGTAACTCCGCGTCCCTTTGCAGTCGCGAGTCGTGGGCCGTGGGTCGTGAGAACTGCCTGTCAGTGGTGGTCTTGTTCGCAGACCGATTGCCGCTGGGAGTGAGTTCTCACGACCCACGACCCACGACTCGCGACTCTCGGAGGGGGCAATGTCAGCAGAGAAAGAAGGGGCGATCAGAGAGCGGATCGCGCGGGTGCTGGACGAGCTCGGCTATCAGCCGCGCGCCATCGACTTGCGGCGGATCCCGTTCTCCGGGGCGTGGGGCGCGGCGACCTCAGTCGCCAAGGCGCTGGCCGGGCAGGCCGCCGCCGAGGATATCGCCGCGGCGACGGTGGGCCTCGACAAGAAAGAGGCGAAGGCGCGGGCCGCCGGGATCACCAATGCGAAGGCGCAGGAGATCGCCGAGCGACTGGCGGCGCGGCTGTTGGCCGACGGCGCGGTCGATCGGGTCGAGGCGATCAACGGCTTCGTCAACATCTATTTCGATGCCGCCTCCGCCGCGTTGCAGACGGTGCGGCGGGTTCTCGCCGAGGGGGCCGAGTACGGTCGCGGCGCGGCGCTCAACGAGAAGGTGATGGTCGAGTTCTCGCAGCCGAACACCCACAAGGCGTTCCACGTCGGTCACCTGCGCAATGCCGCGCTGGGCAACGCCCTCTGCAACATCCTGGAGCGCGCCGGCTTCGGCGTGATCCGGGCGAATTATATCGGCGACATCGGCAAGCATGTCATCTCCTGCCTCTGGTGCTACCGCGCCTTCCATCTCGGCCAGGAGCCGACGGAAGGGAAGGGCCGCTGGCTGGGGCAGATTTATACCGAGAGTTTGCAGCGGCTGTCCTATCGCCAGGAGGTCGTCGATTTCATCAACAAGCTCAGTAAGGAGGATGAGGCGTTCAAGGCGTCCTCGGACCGGATGATCAAGGAACTCTGGCGGCGCAAGGTCGCTTCCGGTGAGGATATCGCCTACCTGCTCGGCCAGCTCAGCGGCAAGGGTGACCTGGATCTGGCGAAGGTCTACAACCCCGATTGTATCGCCGAGCTCTGGCAGATTATCGGCGCGCAGTTGCAGCAGGAAGTGCGACCGACGCGGACGACCGGCCCGGTGACCGACGAGGCGACCGCGCGGGCGTATCTCGACGAGTGGCGCCGGATCAACATCCACGCCGACTGGTGGATCCCCGCCGGGGAGTGGGAGCGCCAGTATCGCGAGACGTGGCTGGAGTGGGAGCGCAAAGACCCCGCCCTCGTCACCCTCTGGGAGCAGACCAAAGCCTGGAGTATGGAGGAGTTCGGCCGAATCTACGGCGAACTCGGCGTCCGCTTCGACCGCTGGTTCTACGAGAGCGAGGTCGAGGAGCCGGGCCGCGCGATCGTGCAGGAACTCCTCGACAAAGGGATCGCCGAGATCAGCGAGGGCTTGCCGGTCGTCAAGATCGACGAGAAGCTGGGGCTGGAGAAGGAGACCTATCGGGTGCTGCCGATCCTCCGCTCCGATGGCACGACCCTCTACTCGACGAAAGACCTCTCGCTGACGAAGGAGAAGTTCGAGCGCTACGGGGTCGATCGGGCGATCTGGGTGATCGACGTGCGGCAGTCGCTCTACATGCAGCAGATCTTCAAGATCATGGAACTGTGGGGTTTCCCGCAAGCCGATAAGTGCTTCCACCTCGGCTACGAGATGGTCGCGCTGCCCGAGGGGGCGATGAGCTCGCGGAGCGGCAAGACAATCCTCTATGACGACATCGCCCCCGAAGTCTTCCGCCGGGCGCGGGCGGTCATCGACGAGAAAAACCCCGAGATGCCGGACGAGCGCAAGGCGATCGTGGCGAAGCAGATCGGCGCGGGTGCGCTCCTCTACGGGATGCTCGACCGCGACAACAACCGCCTGCTGATCTTCGACGCCGAGGAGGCGCTGAGCCTGCACGGGCAGTCGGCCCCGTACATCCAGTACGCCCATGCGCGGGCCTGCCGCCTCCTGGAGCGGGCCGATGGCGTGCCGGACCTGGACACGGCCCCCCCCGAGTTGGGCGAGTTGACCGCCCACGAGATCAATCTGATCGAGCAGATCGCGCTGCTGCCCGCCGAGGTGCAGCGCGCCGCGCGCGAGTACAAGCCGCTGGTGATCGCCACCTATGCCTACAATCTCGCCGTGCGCACCAACGAATTCTACGAGCATTGTCGCGTCCTCGACGCCCCCGAGCCGCAGCGCAGCGCGCGCCTGGCGCTCGTCGCGGCGGCGCGGCAGGCCCTCGCCGCCACCCTCGGCCTGCTCGGCATCGCCGCGCCGGAGGCGATGTGAACGCGGAACGGGGAACGCGGAACGCGGAATTTGCTCTGGAGCAACCGCACTCAGCGGGGGCTCCGTCAACCTTAATTCCGCGTTCCGCGTTCCCCGTTCCGACTTCGGGGAATTGGTTGCGCGGGGCGCGGATCGCGCCGATCGCGGTGCCGATGGGGCTCGGGGTCTGCGAGTTCGGGCCGGAGATCGGGCCATACGCGCTTGATGCGGGGCTGCGTGATCGGACAGCCGCGACCCCCTCCGGCTGGCCGGGCGCGGGTCGGTTGGAACCGCTGACGATCACCGATGTGCCGCCGTCGCTCCCGTCGCCGCTCTACGGCGACCCACGCCTGAAGAATCGCGAGCCGATCCTGACCGCCTGTAAGCGCCTGGCACGCTACACCCAGGCCGCCATCGCCGACGGTCGCCTGGCGCTGGCGCTCGGCGGGGACCACGCCCTCTCGATCGGCTCGATCGCCGGGGCGGCGGCGACCTGCGAGCGCCTGGGAATCCTCTGGATTGACACGCACGCCGACCTGAACACCCCCGAGACGACGCCGAGCGGCAATATCCACGGGATGCCAATGGCGCTCGCGCTCGGGCATGGCAACCGCGCCCTGGCGACGATCGCCGGAGCCGCGCCGAAGGTGCGCCCCGAGGATGTGACGATGATCGGCCTGCGGGATCTCGACGCCGGTGAGGAGGCGTTCCTGGCGCGCCACCCGGTGCGGGTCTATCGGATGGCCCAGATCGACGCGCTCGGCGGCTTCGCGGCGACGGTGGCGCGGGCGATCGACGAGTTGGCCGCGAGCGGGGTCGACGCCGTCCACCTCTCCTTCGATCTCGACGTCCTCGACCCTTCGTGCTTCACGGCCACCAGCACACCCGTCCCCGGTGGGCTGATTGTCCGCGAGGCGCTGGCCGGGCTGCGCCTCCTGCGCGAGAGCACCTTGCCGATCCGCTCCGTCGATTGGGTCGAGTTGAACCCCCTGCTCGACACGCGCGGGGCCAGCACCGGCGTGGCGGTCCGCCTGCTCAAAGGCTTGCTCGGCGACGATTGAGGCAGGGCGTGACCTCTCCCCCGGCCCCTCCCCTAATGGCGGTGGCGAACTTAACGACCCTATGGCCCGTCAAGGCTCGGCCTCCCGATCGCGCGGCACCGATGGCGCTCCTCACAGGGAGGATGCGGTAATCAAGTTCGCCACCGCCATCAAGGGAGGGGTGCCTCGCTATGAGGTTTGCGCTCGTCGGATTGGTTGAGCGGCGACAAGTACCTTGATTTGTACTATCGCCCTCCCCGTAAGCCACCGCGCATCATCAAGGCACCCGTCTCCGCGTCGGGGAGGGGCCGGGGGAGAGGTCACGCCTCAATTCCTGAAGAGCTGGACGATCATCAGGCCGTGGTAGCGGCTACGGATCACCGCCATCCCGGCCCGGCCGAATTTGGGGGAGAGGATGTTGGCTCGATGGCCGGGGCTGTCCATCAGCCCGCGATGCGCGGTGACGACATCCGGCGCGAAGGCCAGGTTCTCGCCCGCCGTCAGGTAGGCGATATTGGCGTCGGCGAGCCGATCGAACGGATCGCCCGTCACCTGGGACTCGTGCGCGAAATAGCCGCGTTCGAACATCTCGACCGCGTGCGCGTGTCCGACCGGCACCAGCGCCCGATCGAATTCGAGGGCCGGCAAACCGACGCGCGCCCGCTCTTCGTTGACCAGCGCCAGGATCTGTGCCTCCGCCGCCGGATCGGGGGCGAGTTCAGTCGCCGCCACGCTGAACGGGAGTTCGCGCCCCGCCTCGCCCTCGTTGACCGGCGAGGGCAGGGCCAGGGTATCGGCGGCGGTCTGCAGCAGCGGTCGGATGCGTGCCATTTGGAGGAAGCGCGCATCCCCTTCGAGGAGGAGGGAGGCCAGGCGCGCCTCGCGCAGCGCCGGGCCGAGCCCTAGTGCGGGTGCGGCGACCGCGAGCGGGGCCAGCAGCAATCCGGCGAGGAGGCAGCCGACGATCGCGCCCGGCACCGCGCCAAGGAGGCGATCGAGTCGGCGCAGGCCACGCCGCTGCCCCAGCAGGCCGAGCAGCGGTCCGAGCGGACGCTGGAACGTCAGCACGGCGATCACCTGCCCGACGATCGCCAGCAATCCGAAGGCGAGTATGGTGGTAACCCTGGGATTGAGGCCGGGCAAGCGTGCCAGCGTGGTCGCCAGCGGCGCATACCCGAGCAGCATCAGGGTCACGATAATGCCGGTGCAGATCAGGCCGCTAGTCGCGCGCAACGCCCCGAAGCCCATCCCGACGATCGCCGCGAGCGCGACGAATCCCATCACTATCAGATCGATCGCCTGCCCGCCCACCCCGCCCTCGCCAGCCTGCCCTATTCGTGACGCCCGACGCGCCTGTCGATCAAACTATACTGTCCCCGAGCCGTTCGCGTCACAGGGAAAGGGCGCGAACGGCGCGATCTTCTGGTTCGCGATCAGGGAAGGTGGAGGGACGCTGACCGTATCATCGGGCGACTATCTCAATCGCCTCGCCCCACCGGGGCGGCGGCTGCTCGATCAGACCGCCACGGTCGCGCGCGAACGAGGAGTCGCGGCCTACCTCGTTGGCGGGAGTGTGCGCGACCTATTGCTGGGGCGCGACACGGTCGATCTCGACATCGTCGTGGTCGACGATGCTGTGGCGCTCGCCCGCGCGCTCCACGCCGAACCGGGCGGCGACGGCGCGACCCGGCTGCGCGTCCACGACGCTTTCGGCACGGCGACGCTGATTCTCGCCGAGGGCTGGTCGCTCGATCTGATCACCGCCCGCCGCGAACACTACCCCTCCCCTGGGGCGCTCCCGATCGTCACCCCAGGCACGCTCGCCGACGATCTGCGCCGCCGCGATTTCACGATTAATGCGATGGCGCTCACCCTCGACGCTGCTCAGCCGGGCCTCTTGCTCGATCCGCTCGGCGGGCGGGCCGATCTCGCGGATGGCGTGGTGCGCGTCCTCCACGACGGCAGTTTCGCCGACGACCCGACTCGCATCCTGCGGGGGCTGCGCTACGGCGGCCGCCTCGCGTTCGCGTTCGATCCGCACACCGCCGCGCTCTGCCGCGCCGCCGTCGCCGGGGGGGCGCTCGGCACCGTGTCCGCCCAACGCCTCGGCCACGAGTTCGTCCGCACCTTGGCGGAAGGGCGCGCGGCGGCGATCCTCGATCGCTTCGTCGCCTATGATCTCCTCGCGCGGTTCCCGGTGCCGCTGCGCTGGGACGGGGCGACGGCGCGCGCCGTCGCCCACCTGGACGATCTCTGGGCGACCTTGCCCCCCGATCGGCGGCGGTTCGCGCTCTGGGAAGCGCGCTTCGCCCTGCTCACGGCGACCTTCCCGCCCGGCGAGGCACGCGCCGCCGCCGCCGGGCTGCACCTCACCGCCGGGGCCGCCGCCCTCGCCGAGCAGGTCGCGCGCCTGCGTGCCGTTGTCGATTCGGCGACCCTGCCCGCCTCGAACTCCGCGCTGGGGCAGTTGCTCGATCCGTTCGCGCCCGAGGCGCTCATCGCGGTCGCCGCGAGCTCTGCGGATGATTCCACCCGCGCGATCCTGCTGCGCTACCTGACGACGGTGCGCCCGCTCGCCCCGGCGCTCAACGGCGACGCGCTGGTCGCGCTCGGCGTCCCGCCCGGCCCGCTCTACCGCGAGGCGCTGGACGCCTTGCGAGGATACAAGCGCGACCACCCGAGTGTCACCGCCGACGATGAGCGAGCGTTCTTGTTGATGTGGTTGGCGGAGCGCCCGAACTGATTTCTCACCAGATCCATTCGGGCCGCGATGGGCGGTTTTTCTCTGCGGGCTGATGCCGCCGATCACCGCGTGGGAACGCAGCAGATCACCCGATTGCCGCGCTCGATGCGGGAAGTCCCGGCGCGATCAGCGGGCAGTTCGTAGCGCGCGCGTGGTATCGTGCGTAGATACGAGGGATGGGCGACTTGCAGCCCGTGGGGTATTGTGTCTGCGCGCCCCTCGCGCCGAGTTCGCCGGGGCGGTGGGGACACTCGTATCGGAGTGGAAAGGAACATCAGCGGCATGCGCGATCTCTCCGAACAGACCTTCGGGTCGTATCGTCTCGAAGGGTTGCTCGGGCGCGGGGGGATGGGCGAGGTCTATCGCGCCCGTCACCTCCGCCTGTCGGGTCGCCTCGCCGCCGTCAAAGTCCTGCCCGCATCCCTCGCCAGCGAGCCCGACTTCCTGCGCCGCTTCGAGCAGGAGGCCAATTCCGCCGCCTCGCTCGATCATCCCAATATCCTGCCGGTCTGGGACTACGGCGAGCAAGACGGGACGCCGTATCTCGCCATGCCGCTGATGCCGAGCGGTAGCCTGAAGGAATTGCTGGAGCGCCAGGGAGCGCTCTCACCGGATGAGGCAGAGCGCTACCTGACCCCGATCGCCGAGGCGCTCGACTATGCGCACTCGCGTGGCTTGTTGCACCGCGACGTGAAACCGGCCAATATCCTGCTGCGCGACGATGGTCGCCCGCTGCTCGCCGATTTCGGGATCGCCAAGGCGATCGAGGCGGGGCAGACCGGCGGGCTGACCCAGGCCGGCGGCGGGATCGGCACGCCGGAGTACATGGCCCCCGAGCAGATCGAGGGCCGGGCCGAGAAGAGGAGCGATCTCTACTCCCTGGGGGTGGCCCTCTATCAGATGCTCAGCGGTCGCGTCCCCTACGATGGCGCGACGCCATACGAGATCGCGCTGAAGCAACTGGGTACCCCGCTGCCGCCGATCCGCCAGTTTCGCCCGGACCTCTCGCCGACGATCGAGGCGGTCCTGCACAGGGCGCTGGCGAAAGACCCGGCGGCGCGGTATGGCTCAGGGCGAGAACTTGCCGCCGCCTTCCGCGAGGCGATCGCGCGACCGGCTGGCACCGCGCCGACGATCATCGGCGCGCCCTACGCCCAGCGCACGACCCCGCTCAATCTCCCGCCCCCCGTGCCGGTGCCGGTGGGAGGGTCACCGGTGGCCCAGCAGCAGCTCCCGCTCGTTTCCCCCGTGCCGGATACGAGGGGATCGCGCACCGGGCGTGGCACGTCGTGGCCGCTGATCGCCGCCGCGATCATCGCGGCGGGCCTCATCCTCATCATCGGCGGGCTCGGGGCGTATACCGCCTTCTTCCAGGGTGCCACGCCCACTCCCCCGCCGCCGCCGACCAATACCCCCGTGGCGGCGCCGCTGATCGGGGCGACGCAGACGGCGGCGGCGCTCGCCACGGCGGGCGCGATCACGCCCACCCTCGCCGCAACCGCCACCGCCACGCCGAATCTGACCGCGACCGAGGCCGCCATCGCCGGTGCGACCGCGACGGCGAACGCGATCGGCGGGGCGACGGCGACAGCGAACGCGGCCAACGAGGCGACCGCCACCGCGAACGCCGCGCGCGCCTCGGCCAGCGCTGCGACGAATGCGACCGCGACCGCGAATGCCAACGCCGCCGCCTCTGCGACGGCGCGGGCGGCGCGCTCGGCGACCGTCGCCGCCGGGCTGACCGCGACCGCCGCCGCCCAGCCGACGGCAACGCCGGTGCGCACGGCAACTAACACCCCCGTGCCGTCGACAGTGACACCGATCCCGCCGACGGCCACGCCGGTCCCGCCGACCCCCGCCCCGACCCGCGCGCCGACGACCGGCCCTGTCGCCACCGCCGCCCCGCCAGCGGGCAACTGGGGGCCTGCACTGGCCCCGCTCAATGGGGGCAAGCAATATAGCGATCCTGATGGCCGTTTCTCTTTCAGCGTCCCGGCGAACTGGGTGCAGGGGACCGCGAACAACAGCGCGGTCGCGTTCGGTCCGCCGGACAATTCGGCGAACTTCACCGTCAGCCTCGATCGTGTGCCGGGGAATACGACGATCGACGCCTACAACGCGGCGGTCGAGCAGCAACTCCGAGCACAGTTCGCCGACTACACGGCGGTGAGCCTCGATAAGGTCACGATCGGCAACCAGCGCGCCTATAAGCGTGTCTCGCGCGCCACCGTCCAGGGGCAGGTGATCCAGTTCGTCCAGGTCTACTTCATCGCCGATAACCAGGCCCACGTCCTCACTTTTGCCAGCCTCCCGGCGAACTTCGACCGGCTCGTGCCGGTTTTCGACGGGATCGCCGGTTCGTACAGGGTGGGCGGTTAATCGCGGTGTGGAGATCGGCGCATTGCGACCTCACCCTCGACCTCGCTCATTGCCAGTTCCCCCGGTGGGGAGGCTACGGGAGGGCGTGCTATACTCTCGCCACGAACCGCTAATTCATCGGGCGGACATGGCTGGTCGCAAAGGTCGGGTGTCGGGCTGTGGACAGACAAGCATTGCGGAATGAGGATGGCCCTGACCGCGACGGCGCGCAACCGCTGGGCAAGGCCGATCTGCACATCCACACCTCCCATGGCGACGGTTTGGATTCCGCCGAGGCGATCGTCGATTGGGCCGAAACCCGGACGGATCTCGATCTGATCGCGATCACCGATCACGACGAGGTCGCGGCCGGCCTGCGCGCGCGCGATTACGCCTTGCGGCGGGGCTATCGCGTCCAGGTCGTGCCAGGCGTGGAGATCACCACGCGCGGCGGGCACCTCCTCGCGCTCGATGTCGATCGGACCTTTCGGATGCTGCGGCCCCTGGAAGAGAGCGTCGACGAGGTCCGCGCCGCCGGTGGGATTTGCATCGCCCCGCACCCCTATAGCTGGCTGACGACGAGTATCGGCGAGCGCGGCCTGCGCCGCCTGCTGCCCGACGGGGTCGCCGGGAAGCTGGCCGGGATCGAGGTCTGGAATCCGTCACTGGCCGGCCTGGTCTGCCACGAGCGGACGAAGGTGGCGAACGCCCGGCGCTGGAATCTGGCCGAGGTCGGCGGCAGCGATGCGCACGCGGCGGTCTTCATCGGCAGCGCATTCACCACCTTCCCCGGTCAGGGTTGGGACGAGTTCAAGGTCGCGCTCAACGCGCGCACGACGCGGGCTTATGGGCGCTTCTGGTCCGCCGCCGAGGTGCGCCCGATCGCGATCAAGCAGACGGCGCGCGCCTGGTTTGTCAGCCCGGTGACGAAGGTCCGCCGCACCATCGCCCGCCGCGAGGGCCGGGTTGCCGTAGCACTGCCGGGGCGGGGGGCGGAATGAAAATCCTCCTCGTCTCGCCCTACGACTTCACCTATCCGGGCGGCGCGAACGAGCATATCCACTACCTCGCCGCCGAGTACCGCGAGTGGGGCCACGAGGTTCGCATCCTCGCGCCGGCCTCGCCGAATCGCCCGCTGCCGGACGAGCCGGGGCTGCACATCATCGGCAAGCCGGTGCCGATCCACGCCAATGGCTCGAACGCGCGGATCTCCCTCTCGCTGCGGCTCTCGGGCCGAGTCAAGAGGTACCTGGCGCTCGAGCAGCCCGATGTCATCCACTTGCACGAGCCGCTGATGCCGGCGCTCCCGCTGACGGTCCTCTATCATGCTAAGGCGCGCAAGGTCGGGACGTTCCACGCCTTCGCCGAGTCCAACCTGGGCTACTTCTACGCGCGGCCCCTCTTGCAGCCGATGTTCGAGCGTCTCGACGCGCGGATCGCCGTCTCCCCGCCCGCCGCCAACTTCATCGGGCGCTATTTCGGCGGCGAATATCAGATCATCCCGAATGGGATCGAGATCGGGGGTCTGGGCGATCTCACACCCCTGCCGCAATATCGCGACGGTCGCCCGACGATCCTGTTCCTCGGGCGCTTCGAGGAGCCACGCAAAGGCTTCCGCTACCTCCTGCGTGCCTTCGCGCTGGTGCGCGAGCAATTCCCGGATGCCCGACTCCTGGTCGTCGGCGGCGGCGATGTGCAGCGCTACAGCGAGGAATTGGGGCGCGGCGGCGCGGCGGGGGTCGAGTTCACCGGCTACGTCGATAACGAGGTCAAGCCGCGCTACTACGCGAGTTGCGACGTCTTCTGTTCGCCCTCCACGAAAGGCGAGAGTTTCGGGCTGATCTTGCTGGAGGCGATGGCGTCCGGTCGCCCGGTCGTCGCCTCGCGCATTCCCGGCCACGCCAGCGTGATCACGCACGGCGAGGATGGCTGGCTGGTGGCCCCGCAAGACCCGGTCGCGCTGGCGCTGGCCCTGGTGCGGATGCTGGCCGATCGCGAATTGCGCGAGCGGATCGCCGGTGCCGGTCGGGTCACCGCCCAACGCTACGCCTGGTCGGCGATCGCCCAGCGCGTCCTGACGGTCTATCGCGGGGAGTCGGAGCCCGCCGTCAAGGCCGACGCCACCCTCGCCCTCCCGGCGGGTGTCTCATGATCAACGAGCGGATGCAGGAGTGGGGTCGGGTGCAAGCCCGCAGAGTCGCCGTCTGGATTCGCTGGACCGGCCTCACGCCGAATGCGCTGACGATCATCGGGCTCCTGCTCAATTGCATCGTCGCGGCGATCCTCGGGCGTGGGTTCCTGTTCATTGGCGGTATCCTCGTCCTCGTCGCGGGCCTGTTCGATCTGCTCGACGGGGCGATGGCGAAGATTACCGATCAGATGACGCCGTTCGGCTCATTCCTCGACTCCACCCTCGATCGCTACTCCGAGGTGATCCTCTATGGCGGGCTGCTGGTTTACATCCTCTCGACCCCGGACGCCAAGGTTGGCGCGATCCTCATCCACCTGACGATCTGCGGCTCGATCCTGGTGTCGTATGCCCGCGCCCGCGCCGAGTCATTGGGCTACAAGTTGCAGGTCGGCCTCCTGGCCCGCCCGGAGCGGATCCTCATCCTCGCTGTCGGGCTGATCCTCGGCCACCCGATCTGGGCGCTCTGGCTGCTGGCGATCTTCACCAATATCACCGCCGTGCAGCGGATCTACCACCTGTGGAGTACCACCACGCATCCCTCGCGCGGTGCCTCGGCGCACGAGAGTTAGTCGCGGCGTGGCACCGCCCGAGGCCACCGTTCGCGACCTCGCTCGGGGCGCCTTCCCGACGGGACCGCCGCTCTTCGTAGAGCGGGTGCCGGAGGGCGGTTCCACACTCGTTTACCGCGTGTGGCGCAGCGACGAACCGTACTACCTGCGGATTTTGCCGGAGGTGGGCAAGACGTTCGCGCCGGAAGTACGGGCGCACACGTTGCTGCGCGAGCGCGGCGCGCGCGTCCCCGAGGTCATCTTCTACGAGCCGTGCGATGCTATGCTCGGCCTCTCGGTGATGGTCACGACGGCGATTGCCGGGCAGTCGTGCGCGCGCGAGGGGCTCGGCCCCACCGCCCGGGCGATCGTCGCGGAGGCGGGGCGCGATCTGGCGCTCATCAACAGTCTGGTGGTCTCCGGCTTTGGCTGGATCGACCGCGACCCGCCGCATGTCGCCGCGCTCACTGCGGAACACCCCACGAATCGCGCCTTCCTCACCGAAGGTCTGGAGCGCCACCTCGCCATACTCGGCGGGGGGATACTCGATCCCGCTGAAGTGGCCGCCGTCCAGACCGTACTCGCGCGACACGAGGCGTGGCTAGACGCATCGGGTGGTCACTTCGCGCACGGCAACCTCGACGCCACCCACATCTTCCAGCGGGGCGGGCGCTACACCGGCATCATCGACTTCGGGGAGATCCGTGGCACCGACCGCTGGTACGATCTCGGCCACTTCGCCTTGCGCGACGGTGAGCGCTTCGCCACGCCCCTGCTCCCCTGGCTCCTCGACGGCTACGGTGAGGTCGTGCCGCTCCCGCCCGATCATCGGCAACGGATCGACTTCGCCGCCCTGCTGATCGGCCTGCGCCTCCTCGCGCGTTCCGTGGAAAAGCGCGGCCCGTCACATCCCGACCCGAGCGCCTTGCGCGCGATCAGGCGTGCGCTGGTCACGCTGCCGTCGTAAGGGAAGTCTTCTTCCCCCTCTCTCAGAATTGGGAGAGGGGGTGCCGAGCGCAGCGAGGCGGGGGTGAGGGCCGCCCGCCCGCACCTACCCCGCCGTGACCGCACCCTGCTCTTGCAGCCACTCATGGGCCGCCCCCAGCCGGGCCACGCACGTCTCCTGGCCGAGGACGTGCATCATCTCGAAGAGGCCGGGGGTCGCCGTGCGCCCGCTGAGGGCGACGCGGATCGGCATGAAGACCTGACCGGCCTTTAGCCCGAGTTCGTCGGCGAGGCCGCGCAGTCGTGTCTCCATCCCGGCGAGATCGGCGACATCCCCCCCGGCCACCGCGTCGCGCGTCGCCGCCAGCACCCGCAGGGTCAGCTCCGGCGTCAGCTTCTGCTTCTTCGACACCAGCGCATCGATGGTGTACTCGACCGTCGGCGTGAAGAAGTAGGCGGTCATCTCGGGGACCTCGCTCAGGCGCTTGATCCGCTCCTTCTCCAGCGCGACGACAGTTTTGACATAATCGGGCGACGTGTCGTCAGTCACGAATCCAGCTTCGCGCAGGTAGGGGAGGGCGCGGGCGGTCACCTCGTCGAGGGTCAGGATGTGGTTGATGTACTGCCCGTTCATCCATTCGAGCTTCTGGTGATCGAAGATCGCCGACGACGCCTTGACCCGATCGAGGTCGAACTTCTCGATCAACTCTTCCTTGGAGAAGATCTCGGTCTTGTCATCCCAGGACCAGCCGATGATCGCCAGATAGTTCAGCAGCGCCTCGGGGATAATCCCGTTGGCGCGGAACTCCTGCACGCTGGTGGAGCCGTGGCGCTTCGAGAGTTTCTTGCGGTCGGTGCCGAGGAGCAGGACCATGTGGGCGATCTGCGGCATCTCCCAGTCGAATGCGCGATAGAGCAGCACATGGAGCGGCGCAGTCGGGATCCACTCCTCGGCGCGGAGGATGTGGGTGATCGCCATCAGGTGATCATCCACCACGTTCGCCAGATGATAGGTCGGGAAGCCGTCGGACTTCAGCAGGACCGCATCTTCCAGCGTCCGCGCGTCAACCGCGATCTCGCCACGGACGAGATCGGTGAAGCTGATCACGCCTTCGAGCGGCACCTTGAGGCGCACCACCGCCCCCTCGCCCGCCGCGAGTCGGCGCTGAACGTCCTCCGGTGCCAGATCGCGACAGTGGCGATCGTACCCGGACGGCAGGATATTCTTCGCCTGGCGCTCCTGGCGGACTTGCGCCAGTCGCTCGGGAGAGCAGAAGCAGTAGTAGGCATGACCGTGCTCCACCAGCCACTCGGCCGACTGCCGGTAGAGTTCCTGCCGCTCGCTCTGCATGTAGGGGCCGTAGTCGCCGCGCTCCCGGTCGGGGAGCGGGTTGGCCTGCTCGTCGATCTCGATCCCCTCGTCCCAGTCGAGGCCGAGCCAGGTCAGGCCGTCCGTAATGCTGCCGAGCGAGCGCTCCACGAGTCGCTTGCGGTCGGTGTCCTCGATCCGCAAGACGACCGTGCCGCCATGATGGCGGGTGAACAACCAGTTGAAGAGCGTCGTGTGCGCCGAGCCGACGTGGAGGTCCCCGGTGGGACTCGGCGCGAAGCGCGTGCGGATCGGCTTCGTCATCTCCCCGGTCATCGTTCTCGTCCCCTTCCCCGCCCGGCAGACTTGTCGGGCCATGCCACTACGCCACTGTATTGTTCGGAATCGTACAGGGAACGGGTTGCTCGCGGCAAACGGGGCGCGTGTAGCCCTTTTGGGCTGTCCGCGTAACCAATGGGCTTGCCGTGTGTTAGAATGATGTGGATTGAGCGTGAATTCGGCGAGTGATGTCCGGGGCAATCCGGCCAAGGCTCGCGTCGCGACGGAGGTTGACACCCTTGCGCCTGAGACCGTGGTATATGCTGGTCGTGATCATCCTGCTCTCGCTGATCGCGGGATGGGTCGTCTATCCGGGGCCTGTCCTCGATCCGTTCCGCTGGAAGCAGGATCTCGCCATTCGCGAGGGTCTGGACTTGCAAGGTGGGCTCCAGGTGCTGCTGGAAGCGCGCCCGCCCGCCGGACAGACGGTTGGCGAGAGCGAGTTGGCCGGCACGCGCGATACGATCGAGCGCCGCGTCAGCGGCCTCGGTGTCAGCGAGCCGGTGATCCAGACGCGCGGCAATAATCAGATCATCGTAGAACTGCCCGGTATCAAGGATCCGCAGGAGGCGGTGCAGACGCTGCGCGAGACGGCGCTGCTCGAAATCGTTTCCACCGGGGCGACCCCCCTAAACCCGGGTCAAACGATCACCACCTCGCTCGGCGGGCCGGAGACGCTGGGCGGTGCGCGCGCCGCAACCCCCGGCGCGAACGGGACGCCCGGCGCGAACGGGACACCGGGTACCCCGGTCGCGGCGACGCCGGTCGCCTCGCCAACACCCGCCGCCGCGGCCGGCCCGGTCTACCAGACCGTGATCCAGGGGAAGGATCTCGATGATGCGTTCCCGACCACCGATCAGGTCGGCACCCTCGTCGTCGGTTTCCGGCTGAAGGGCGATGCGGCGGATGATTTCTACCAATTCACCAGCTCCAACATCGGCAAGTATATGTCGGTGGTGGTCGATAAGCAGGTCATCAATACCGCCTCGATCAACGGCGCGATCAGCACGCAGGGGATTATCCAGGGGATGAGCCAGGATGAGGTGAACAAGCTCGTCTTGCAGTTGAAGTCCGGCGCGCTGGAAGTGCCGCTCGAAGTGGTGCAGAGCCGCACGGTCGGCCCGACCCTCGGTGCCGACTCGATCCGCAAGAGTATTGAGGCCGGGATCGTCGGCCTGTCGATCGTGGCGCTCTTCATGATCCTCTTCTATCGACTGCCCGGCCTGCTCTCGGTCCTCGCGCTGCTGCTCTACACCCTCTTCTCGGTCGCCGTCTACAAGATCCTCGGGGTCGTCCTGACCCTCGCCGGGCTCGCGGGCTTCATCCTCTCGATCGGCATGGCGGTCGACGCCAACGTGCTGATCTTCGCGCGGATGAAGGAGGAGTTGCGCCTCGGGCGGACCCTCTCCTCCGCGATCGAAGGGGGCTTCCACCACGCCTGGCCGTCGATCCGCGACTCCAACATCTCGACGATGATCACTTGCGGCATCCTCTACTGGTTCGGGCGCTACGTCGGGGCGAGTATCATCCAGGGCTTCGCCCTGACCCTCTTCCTCGGTGTGGCGGTCAGTATGTTCACCGCCGTGACGGTGAGCCGGACCTTCCTGCGACTGATGGTCGACGCTGGCGTTGCGCGCCATCCCCGCTGGTACGGCACCGACGTCGTCGCCCCGGCGCGAACCTCGGCCTCGGTCCCGACCGGCGACTGACGAAGTACGAAGTTGGAAGTACGAAATAAGGGCGCGGTGCCGTTCCCCAATTCGTACTTCGTAGTTCGTACCTCGTACTTTACTTGGGGGAAATGTGTTCGATATTGTCAACAAGCGCAAGTGGTTCTTCCTCTTCTCGGGGCTGATCATGGTGCCGGGGATCGTCTTCCTGCTGCTCGGCGGGTTAAAGCTCGGCATCGACTTCACCGGCGGCACGATCTGGGAGATGCAATTCAACGCGCCGGTCGAATCGCTGGCGGTGCGCGCGGTCCTCGAAGAGAATGATTACGAGGGCGCATCGGTCCAGTTAGCCGAGGGGAACACGGTCCTCATTCGCGGGCGCGAGTTGAAAGAGGGCTCGGACGAGAAAGAGCGGCTGGCGACCGCCCTACGGTCGCGCTACGGCGATTTCACCGAGTTGCAGATCCAGACGGTCGGCCCGACGGTCGGCACCTCGATCAGCCAGCGCGCCTTCCTGGCCGTCGCGCTGACCTCGATCGGTATCCTGCTCTACCTCGCCTACGCCTTCCGCAACGCACCCCACCCGTTCCGTTACGGCGTCTGCGCCGTCGCGGCGATGTTGCACGATGTCGTCGTGGTCGTCGGGGTCTTCGCCATCCTGGGCTACTTCTTCGGGGTGGAAGTTGACGCCCTCTTCGTGACCGCGCTGCTGACGATCATCGGCTTCTCGGTCCACGACACGATCGTCGTCTTTGACCGGATCCGCGAGAACGCGAGTCGTCGCGGCGCGCCGGAATTCAGCGAGACGGTCAACTACAGCCTGGTGCAGACGTTGGTCCGCTCCCTCAATACGTCGCTGACCGTCGTCTTCACCCTGCTGGCGCTGTACCTCTTCGGTGGCGAGACGATCAAGAACTTCATCCTCGCCCTCCTGATCGGGATCATCAGCGGCACCTATTCCTCGATTTTCAACGCCAGTCTGCTGCTGGTCGTCTGGGAGCGCGGCGATTTCGGTCGACTCTTCGGTCGCTTCCGTCGGGGGCGCACCGCGACATCGGCGGCATAGTGCCGACCTCGCCACTCACCCGTTATTGCTCGCCTCCTGTCGCTGGGGAGTGTGCTTTAGCGGGCGAGGGGCGATGTCTCTTTGTTGCGCGGCGCGCTGTACTATACTTTCGCTGCGTCGCGGTGGGTGGCGTGGTTCGGCGGCGAGATTCCTCGGGGATGCAACGCAATTGCAGCTAAAGACGCAGCGTGCGGGTGCAGCGAGAGAACCTGAACCGGTCGCGGCAACCGCCGTGTCGCCCGCCCGACCGCTCTTTTCCCTGATTATCCCCGCTTATAACGAAGGTCGGCGCCTCGGCGGCTCGTTGCACGTGCTGGCCGATTACTTGGGCGGGGTCGGCTATCCCTACGAGATTCTGATCGTGGATGACGGTAGCACCGACGACACCCCGTCGGTGATCGCCGAGGTGGCGGCGAGCAACCCGGCAGTGCGGGCCATCGTCCACCGCCCGAATCGCGGCAAGGGCCACGCCGTGCGCGCGGGGATGCTGGCGGCGCGCGGCGACTACCTGATGTTCACCGACGCCGACCTCTCCATCCCGATCACGATCACCGCCGACTTCCTCGCCGCGCTGCGGGGCGGCTACGACATCGCGATCGCCTCGCGCTGGCATCCGGACTCCTCGAATATCGTGCCGCCCCCCTTGCCGCGCCGGATCATGGGCGCGATCTTCCGCTGGTGCGTGCGCCGACTCGTCATCAGCGACGTGCGCGATACCCAATGCGGCTGCAAGGGGTATCGCGCCGATGTCGCGCGGCGGCTCTTCGGGCAGAGCCGGATCGATCGCTTCAGCTTCGATGCCGAGGTGATCTTCCTGGCGGCGCGCGCTGGCTACCGGATCAAGGAAGTCCCGTTCGCGCTCCGCTACACCCCCGGCAGCAGCGTCCGCCCGATTCGCGACTCGCTGCTGATGCTGCGCGATCTCGCCCGGATTCGGATCAATGCGGCGCGCGGCCTCTACGGGCGACTCGACGCCGTCGATCCGGCGCGGCGGGCGGGATGAGCGAGCGGGCGCGGATGCTGGTCGTCAACGCCGATGACTTCGGGTTGACCCCCGGCGTCAATGCCGGGATCATCGGCGCGTTCGCGCGCGGCATCGTGCGGAGCGCGTCGCTGCTGGTGACGACGCCCGGTTTCGAGGATGCGGTCGCGCTGGCCCGGGAGCACCCAGAGCTCGATCTCGGCCTCCACCTCGCCCTGACAAATCTGCGCCCCGCCCTCCCCCCCGCCCGGATCCCCAGTCTGGTCGGGCGGGGGGGGCGCTTCCCCGCGCTCGGAACTTGGCAGCGCCGGGCGGCCCTGCGGCAGTTGCACCCGGCGGAGTTGCGCGCCGAACTGTTCGCCCAGGTGGCGCGCGCGCGCCGCACCGGCCTGCGCTTCACCCACCTCGACGGGCATCACCATGTCCACCTCTTCGGGCCGGTCGCCGCGATCGTCGCCGACATCGCGCGCACGCACAAGCTGCCGATCGTGCGGCGCGTCAAGGACGCCCCCTGCGGGACGGGGGACGCCGCCCCGCCCGCCCCGCCCATGCCGCGCTCGGCGGGGGAGGCGATCAAGCGCGGCTGGCTGGAAGGGGCGGATCGGCTCGCGGAGGGTGCCCTGCGCGGCCTATCGCGCACCGACGCCTTCCGCGGCTTCGCCTTCCCGGGGACGCCGGGTGCCTGGTGGGTCCTGGCACGCTCGCTGCCGCGCGGCGTGACCGAGATGATGTGCCACCCCGGCCTGCGCGACGAGGCGGTCCGCGCGCTCGACCCGTATGTCGCGGAGCGCGAGCGGGAGTTGCGCCTGCTCTGCGATCCGCGCGTCGCCGCGATCCTGGCGGAAGAAGGGGTCACACTGACGAGCTTCCGGGAGTTGCTCGGGATCGCCGTGCCGGGGCGGGCTCCCGCGATCACAGAGCGCGATGCGGTTGTCACCCAATAGATTGCGCGTGGGGCGAGGGGCGCGAGTGATCGGTGAACGACACGAATCGGCACCCGCCGCCTCGCCCTCACCTGCCCGCACCCTGCCCGCCGCCCGACCCGCCCCACTCTGGCAGCCGTTCGATTGGTTGGTCGCTCTCGGGTTTGTCCTCCTCACCGCCCTCAGTCGCTGGCCGTTCCGCTCGCGGATGATTTATGCCTGGGATGGTGGCCTCTTCGCCCAGGCGTTGCGCGATTACAACGTCGTGCCGCACCACCCGCAGCCACCCGGCTACATCTTCTATGTCGGGGCGGGCAAGCTGGTCGGCGCGCTGACCGGCCTCGACGCGAACGGCGCCCTCGTCCTGGTGAGCCTCGGCGCGGCGAGCCTGACCGTCGGGGTGGTGTATCTCCTGACGACCCTGATCTTCGGTCGCCTCGCTGCGATCCTGGCGGCGGGGCTCGGCTTGACATCGGTCTCGTTCTGGTTTTTCTCCGAGATCGCCTACCCCTACACCGTCCTGGCGCTCGGCTCGACCATCCTGGCCCTGATCTGCTGGACCCTCGCGCTCCGGCACTTCCCGTGGCCGCCGCTCGCCGCCCTCGCCTTCGGGCTGATCGCCGGTTTTCGTCAGGATCTCCTGTTGTTCCTCGGCCCGCTCTTCGCGGTCTGCTACCTCCTGGCGATCGGCTTCCCCGCGCGCCGGAGTTGGGCGCAACTCGCGCTCGGCCTGCTCGGCGGCGCGGCGGGGATCGCGACGTGGTGGATCGCGACTGACCTCGCCTCGGAAGGTCCCGGCTCGCTCTGGCGTGCGCTGACTATCCAGTCGACGAATGTCGAGCGCGGGACCTCGGCCTTCGCGGTCGGCGAAACCGGGTTGCGAGGGAACGGGACGCTGCTCATCTGGTTCACCAAGGACGCACTGCACCTCGCGGCGTTCCCGATCCTCGCCTATTTCCTCCAATGGCCGCTGCACGCACGGCGCGAGGGCTGGCGACCGCCATTCCTCCTCCTCTGGCTGAGCCCCGCCGCCCTCTTCTACCTCCTCGTCCACATCGGCGAGGCGGGCTATGTTTTCAGCTTCCTCCCGGCCACGCTCGTCGCGGCGGGGGGCGGGATCGTACGGGCGGCGGAGGCGATCGTCGAGAACCTGCCGCGCGCCTGGCGGGCGACGCGCTGGCCGCTCTTGCGCGTCGGGCTGGCGACCGCGCTGGCCGCGCTCATCCTGCCGTATCACGCCTGGCTCTTCGTCGGCAGCGCGCGATTGGTCTCCGCCGAGCGACTAGCCTGCAAAGACGAGGCGATCGCGCGGGCGGTGGCGACGATTGTCGCCGACTATCCCCCGGCGACGACGGAGATCGTCACCTCGACCTATTTACAACACCTGGCGATCTATCTGCCGCAGTATCGCCAGGTGCGCTTCCTCGATCCCGATCGCGACCTCGGCTGGACCCCCGCCCCCGGCATGGAGCGCGTCGTCGTCTTCGATCTGGAATTGGTCCAGCGCTCCGCGCAGCGCGACCGCTGGACGACCGTGCCGCTCGCCTGCGCCGGGCGATATGACTTGGCGACGGTGCCCGCAGGGGGCGCGAGTTTCCGCTTCGACGCGAGGCGATTCACCTTGGAGGTGACCAGATGACGGCATCCGCGCGCTCGGCGGAACTCCTGCGGCGCACCCTGGCCCTCTACGATGGCTCGCCGCAGGCCGAGCGCCTCTTCGTGCGCGCGCGCGCCCTCCTCAGCGATCTCGCGCTGCTCGAGCGCCACGCGCCGCGCGCCGGGGCGATCCTCGATCTCGGCTGCGGGCATGGCCTGGTCTCGAATCTGCTGTCCCTCGGCGGCGCCGCGCGCGACGTGACCGGGATTGACATCGCCGAGGAGAAGGTTGCGGCGGCCCGGCGCACGGTCGGCGCGCGCCCCAACGTCCGTTTCCTGACCGCCGACGCGACCACTTTCGGCGGCGGACCCTACGCGGCGATCACCGTCGCCGATGTCTTCTACCTGATCCCGCCGGAGGGCCAGCGCGCCCTGCTCGCCTCCTGCGCCCGGATGCTCGCCCCCGACGGGGTGCTGATCTGGAAGAGTCAGGTCCGCCATCCGCGCTGGAAGTACGCCATCACGCGCGGGCAGGAATGGCTGATGACGACCCTCGGCCCGACGCAAGGGCATGGCCTCTACTTCCTTGACACCGATGAATCGCTCGTTGCCCTGCGCGCCGCCGGGTTGCGCGCCGTGGCGTTGCCCCTGCGCTCCTGGCGACCGTATACGGATGTGTTGTTCCTGGCGTATCGGTAGAACCTCGCCCCGCCACCCCGACGGCGAAGGACCCTCAAGCGGGGGAGTAAGACATTGCGCCTGCACTTACAGGCGAACGCGAGACCTAGCGCCACGCCGTATCCGCGTCCTCCTCCCGTTTCTTCTCCGTGCGCTCTGTGCACTCTGTGGTTCAATCCTGGTCGCGGAACGCGCCCAATAGTGCTGAGTTGAGGGGTTTTGTTCGATTTCTCCCCTTTCCTGGTGGATTCGGGAGAGTCGTGGTAGCTTTAAGTTATGAGCGAGTTCCGTGGCACCTCCGTGGTCGCCCAAACGACTGGCACAAGCAATTCGCCTTCGGACTGGTTAACGCTCCACGAGGCGAGCGAACTCCTTGGCGTTGCGCCCTCGACGGTGAGGCGCTGGGCCGATGCGGGCCGGATCCCGATCCGGCGCACCGAGGGGGGGCATCGGCGCTTCGAGGCGGTCGCCGTGCGCGCCCTGCGCCCGGCCACACCGGCACCGCGCGAGGGTGGCTCGGTGCTGGCGCTGCCGCAGCAGCGCCCGGCGCAGCAGGCGTGGCACGCCCACTTCGCGAGTGCGGCGGTCGCCGATCAGATGCGCGAACTCGGCCAGCGGCTGCTCGGTCTGCTGATCCAGTATCTCGTCTGGCAAGGGGATAACAACCGCTTCCTCGATGACGGGCGGCAGGTCGGGGTGAGCTACGGTGCGGTCGCGCGCGATGCCGGGATCACGATGCGCGAGACGGTGGAAGCGTTCTTGTACTTCCGTCAGACGTTCTGGCGTACCGCGCTGCAGATGCCCGCCGTGACCGAGGCGAGCGATGTCGCCGAGGTGATGCGGATCGCGGAGCGGATCGACCGCTTCATGAACGAGGTATTGCTCAGCACGATCTCCGCCTACGAGTAGAGTGGGGGGGAGGGATAGGAAACGTGTCGATGACTGGGGGACTGTACGTGAAGAGCGACGCACCGATCGGCGTGCTACTGATGGCCTACGGCACGCCGGAGACGCCCGATCAGGTCGAGGCGTATTTCACCCACATTCGCGGCGGGCGGGTGCCGTCGCCGGAATCGGTGGCGCACTTGCAGCACCGCTACGAGTTGGTCGGCGGGCAGACGCCGCTGCTGGCGATCACCGAGGCGACCCGCGCGGCCTTGGAGCGGGAGCTGAACGAAGGCCCCGACACCCAATACCGCGTCTACGCCGGGATGAAGCACTGGCACCCCTATATCGCGGATGTGCTGGCGCGGATGGCGGCGGATGGGATCAAGCACTTTCTGGCCGTGGCGTTGGCCCCGCACTATTCGCGGATCAGCATCGGCGGCTATCGCCGGGCGGTGGAAGAGGGCGCGGCGGCGCTCGGCAACCCGTTCGAGTCGATCACGATGGTCGAGAGCTGGCACCTCCAGCCCGAGTACCTGGACCTGATGGCCGAGCATATCCGCGTCGCCCGCGAGAAGTTCGCCCCCGAGGAGCGCGCGGCGATCCTGACCGTCTTCAGCGCGCACAGCCTCCCCGAGCGGATACGCACCTGGGATGACCCATACGAGTCGCAGTTGCTGGCGAGCAGCGCGGCGGTCGCCGAGCGCCTGGGCCTGGGCGACTGGCGCTTCGCCTGGCAGAGCGAAGGCAATACCGGAGAGCCGTGGATCGGCCCGGATATCCTCGACTACCTCGAAACGCTGCACGCGGAGGGGATCACGACGGTCCTCCAGGTGCCGATCGGCTTCGTCGCCGAGCACCTCGAAATCCTCTTCGACATCGACTACGAGGCGAAGCAGAAGGCGGGCGAACTGGGGATGCACCTCGAGCGGACGGCGATGCCGAACGCGACTCCCGGCTTCATCCGCACGCTGGCGGCGATCGTGGCGGCGAACGATCCGCGCGAGGCAGTCCCGACCGATCGCCCTTTCGTGACCCAATTGCAGCCCGCGCTGGCCGGGCGCTGAGCGAGTTAGACCGAGCGAAGATGAGCGAGGAATACAGATGAGCGATCGGCAGCACGACGAGGACCACGACCACGACCACGACGCGGATAAGTCCGGGAAGGTTGTCGATGAGGGGTTGCAAGTCCGCCTGGGTCGCGCCCCGCGCGAGCCGCGCCAGGTGGTGAAGTACACCTTCTTCACCCTCGACCCGGCGTGGCGACGCCTGCCGATGGAGGAGCGCGAGGCGGCGAAGGCCGAATTCGCGCGGGTCGTCTCAGAGAGTGTGCCGGAGTTCATCGTCCTCCGCACCTACAACCTGATCGGGATGCACCACGACACCGACTTCATGCTCTGGTCGGTCAGCGACACGCTGGAGCGGCAGAGCGCGCTGCTGTCGCGGATCTACAACACCGCGTTCGGCGCGTGGCTGCGGATCTCCTACTCCTTCCTGGCGATGACCAAGCACTCGCAGTACGTGCGCGACCATGTCCACGAGGGCCAGGAAGGGACGCGCTTGACGATCTTGCCGGAGGGCAAGAAATACCTGTTCGTCTACCCGCTCGATAAGAAGCGCGAGTGGTACTCGGAGCCGTTCGAGACGCGCAATACGGTGATGCGCGAGCATATCAAGATCGGCCATCGCTACCCGACGGTGAAGATCAACACCACCTACTCGTTCGGCCTGGACGACCAGGAGTTTGTCGTCGCCTTCGAGTCCGATTACGCCGAAGATTTCATGGACTGCGTCGAGGAGTTGCGCGGCTCCATCTCCAGCTCCTTCACGGCGCGCGATGTGCCGATCTTCACCTGCATCGCGACCGATATTCGCGAGATCCTCGACGCGCTCGGCGGCGCACCCGCTACGACGGCGGTTCCCGCAGGCCGCTGGTAATGCTCGTCGCCCGATAGCCGATCATTCTCGCTGGCGAGGGCGACCGCCCGGTCGCGCCTCGATGAAAGGATTTTGTCTGTGTCGCGCCCGCGCCCGACCGTCATCGCGCTCTTCCTCCTCTGCACGCTCCTGCTCGCCGCCTGTGGTGGTGCCGCGCCGACCGTTGGCCCCACACCCGTCGCCTCGACTACCGGGACAAGCGCGCCGACGGTCGGGGCGGCGACCGCGCGTCCCGCCACCGCCATCGTCAGTGGCACTGCCACCCGCGGCGGCGTGGCGACCGCGACCCGCAGTGGCGCGGCCACGGCGGCTTCTGGCTCGACCGTCGCGCCGAAGTCGCAACTGCCCGTGACGGTGAAGGACAAAGACGGGCGCTCGGTCACGATCACCGACGTGAGCCGCACCATCGCGCTGACCGGCGATATGGCGGAGATCATCTGGGCGCTCGGGATGAGTGGCAGCGTCATCGCCACCGATACGAGCGTGACCTATCCCCCCGAGGCGCAGGCCGCCCCGAAGATCGGCTATATGCGCACCTTGGCGGCCGAAGGGATCCTGGCGCAGAAGCCGACGCTGCTGATCGGTGGCGAGAGCGCCGGGCCACCGGCGGTCCTTGAGCAGTTGCGCGGTGCGGGGATCCCGGTCGTGATCGTCGCCAGCCCCACGACCCTCGACGCCCCCGCGCAGAAGATCCGCGCGGTCGCCGCCGCGATGGGCGTCCCCGCCGAGGGCGAGCGTCTGGCGGGCAAGACGCAGGCCGAGATCGACGCCGCGCGCGCCCGGGCGGCGAAGGCGACGACGAAGCCGCGCGTGATGTTCCTCAACGTGCGCGGCAATCAGGTGCAGCAGATCAGCGGCAAGGGCGCGCCGGCGCAGTCGATCATCGAGGCGGCGGGCGGGATCGACGCCGGCACCGAGGCAGGGGTGACCGGCTATAAGTCGATCACCCCCGAGGCACTGGTCACCGGCCAGCCGGACTTCTATCTCCTCTTCACCCTCGGCCTGAACTCGGTTGGCGGGGTCGATGGCCTGCTGAAGATTCCCGGCGTCGATCAGACCCCCGCCGGGCAGGGGCGGCGCGTGCTGAACTACGAGGACCAGTATCTCCTGGGCCTCGGGCCGCGCACCGGGCAGATGCTGAATGAACTGGTCTTGGCGCTGCACCCGGAGTTGCGCTAACGCCCATCCGGCGACGACCGCCTTGGTCGCCGCCTCGCGCCGACTCGGGCTGTCGGACTGGTGGAGGTATTGCATGGCGGCGGTCAACGTTGGCGGGCGCGCATTCGAGCCGACGCGCGCCCGCTGGAGTCGTGTCTGGGGTGGCGTGGGGAGCCGGGCGGCGCTGCTGTTGCCGACGCTGACCCTCCTGCTCGTGGCGGCGGCGCTGTTCAGCGTGGGGCGCGGGGCGGTGGCGATCAGCCCGGCGCAAGTGCTCGCCATCCTGCTCGGCAAGGTGGGGATCGCGACCGACACGGCCTACACGGCCCAGCAGGCGGCGGTCCTCTGGAATATCCGCCTGCCGCGCGTCCTGCTCGGGATGCTAGTCGGCGGAGGGCTGGCGATCTCCGGCGCGGCGCTCCAGGGGATTTTCCGCAATCCGCTGACGGACCCCGGACTGATCGGCGTCTCCAGCGGCGCGGCGCTCGGCGCGGTCGGCGCGATCATCCTCGGTATCACCGCGTTCGGCGCGTTCGTGATGCCACTCGCGGCGTTCATCGGCGGCCTGCTCGCGACGCTGCTCGTCTACGGTCTCGCGCGCCACGGCGGGCGGGCGGAGGTGGTGACGCTGCTGCTGACCGGGATCGCGGTCAATGCGATCTGCGGGGCCGCGGTCGGTTTCCTGATCTTCCTGGCCTCCGACGCCCAGTTGCGCTCGATCGTCTTCTGGTCGTTCGGCAGTCTCGGCGGCGCGACCTGGAGCGCGACGCTCGCCGTCGCGCCGCTGATCATCGTCGGCACCATGCTCCTGCCGCGCTGGGGGCGGGCGTTGAACCTGCTATCACTCGGTGAGCGCGAGGCGCGACATCTCGGCGTGGAGACCGAGCGCGTGCGCCTCGCCCTGATCGTCCTGACCGCGCTGATCACCGGCGCGGCGGTCGCGGTCTGCGGCACGATCGGTTTCGTCGGGCTGGTCGTCCCGCACCTGTTGCGGCTGATCGCCGGGCCGGATCACCGCACGCTGCTGCCCGCGAGCGCGATCGGCGGCGCGGCGCTGCTGACGCTGGCGGACCTCTTCGCGCGCACGGTCGCCGCGCCGGTAGAAATCCCGCTCGGGGTGATCACGGCGTTGGCCGGTGGTCCGTTCTTCCTCTGGCTCCTCTGCCGCACGCGGCGCGCACACGGCGGATGGGGATAGTGACGAGTGACGAGTGGCGAGTAGAGGGCGCTGAAGACAAGTGATCTTAAAAGGTCTTCCGCCAAACCTATTCGTCACTCGTCACTCGTCTTTGGAGGCTTGTAAGTGGGTTTGGTCGCGCGCGGGGTTGGCGTCAGGGTGGGCGAGCGGGCGTTGCTGGATGGGGTCAGCCTCGCGATCGCGCCCGGCGAGGTGGTGGCGCTGGCCGGGCCGAACGGGGCGGGGAAATCGACCTTGCTGCGCGTGCTGGCCGGTGATCTGGTGCCGTCCAGCGGCGAGGTGCTGCTGGACGGGCGAGCACTGTCGCGCTTCCGGGCGCGCGACCTGGCGCTGCGTCGGGCGGTCCTGCCGCAGCAGACGATCATGCAGTTCGCCTTCGCCGCGCGGGAGGTGGTGGCGATGGGGCGACACCCACACACCGGGCGCCGGGGTGAACTCGATCACGACGAGGCGATCATCGCCGCCGCGATGCTCAGAACCGAGACCGCCGACTTGGCCGATCGCGCCTATCCCTCGCTCTCGGGTGGCGAGCAGAGCCGCGTCTCGCTGGCGCGCGTGCTGGCGCAGGAGGCCCCGATCCTCCTCCTCGACGAGCCGACCGCTGCGCTCGACCTCCGCCATCAGCAGACGGTGCTGGCGACCGCGCGCGAGTTGGCGAGCGGCGGTGCGGCGGTGCTGGTGGTCCTCCACGATCTCAATCTCGCCGCCGCCTATGCCGACAGGGTCGCGCTCCTCTCGACGAGTCGCCTGGCGGCGATCGGGCGACCGTGGGAGGTGCTGACCGCCGAGACCCTCTCGGCGATCTTCGAGCACCCGATCATCACCGTGCCGCACCCGGCGCGCGACTGCCCCCTGGTCATCCCGCTGCCGCGCGAGGCGGCGGTGGCGGCACCGCTACAGGAGCGCGCGGGCTGATCCCGCCCGCGCATCGTCGCCGGACCGTAACCGCCGCCCCGGATCAGCGTTGATCGGTCGGTGATGGCGCGATCGTCTCGGCCTCCTGTTGTTCGCCCTTCGCCGCCCAGTCGGTGAGCACGCCGAGGAGCCCGGCAACAAGCGCGCCGAGCGCGCCGAGCACGAGCGCCGTCCGTAGCGGCTCGACAGGCGGGATGGGGAGGGAAGCCGGATGCGGGAGCGCCCCGCTGCTCATCAACCAGCCGGAGATACCACCGATGATCCCGCCGAGCAAGGCGAGTGGCCCGGCCTGGCTGCCGGTGAATTCCGCCCCGCTGACACCTTCATCGCGCGCTCGTTGCCCTCTCCAGCCCCATTTCACCACTCTATACCCCCGGTCGCCATCCTAATATCGCCCGTATCGCGTACAATTTGGCATACCCCCCTATACGGGAGCAAATGTCGCGCCTCGGCGTATGACCATGCCGCCCGCAAAGTCGAGTCCGCAGGGAGAAGGATAGGTGATCGGACGGATGCGCGTACGCAATACCCCTTTCCGGCGGCCTGTGGCGTTACACGGCATCGCCCGCGCGGCACGTCGCCGGCGCTGGCTCCTCGCGCTGCTGCTGGCCGCCTGGAGTCTGGTCGTCGGCCTGCCCGCCTTGCCGCCCGCGCGCGTGGCGGCGGCGGGCAAGGCGCGATCCGCCGAACTTGTTGTCTTGCCCCGCTCGGCGGCGCAGGCTACATCGGTCGCGCGGGGGTTGTCGACCAGGCATGGCGACGAGGTGCAGACCGGGGCGGTCGGACTTTCCGGTCGCGTGCTGCTGGTCCGGGTGCCGCCCGGTCGCGAGGATGAGTACAAGGCGCAGTTGGCCGCCGACCCGAACATCGCGGCGGTCGCCCGTAATCACGAGGTGCGCGCCGAGGCCGCGCCGCTGACGCCGAACGACCCGCATTTCTCCCAGCAGTGGGGCTTGACGATGATCCGCGCGCCGGAAGCCTGGGGTGACGGCGCACGCGCGGATGGCGTCACGGTCGCCGTGATCGATTCCGGTGCCGACTACGGCCATCCCGATCTGACGGGCGTCCTCCTGCCGGGTTGCACCTTCGTGGTCACGCCGTCGTCGTGCGGGCCGACGGCGGCGGCGGACGATAACGGGCATGGCACCCATGTCGCCGGGACGATCGCCGCGCTCGCTGACAATGGGATCGGCGTGGCCGGGCTCGCCCGGGGGGCGTCGATCCTCCCCTTGAAGGCGCTCGACTCGGGTGGCACCGGTAATTGGTTCGCGATCGCCGATGCGATCGGCTATGCCAGCAATCAGCCGGGCGTTCGTGTGATCAATATGAGCCTCGGTAGCGATCCCGGCTTCCCTCCCGACGCCAGCGACCGCGCCCTCTTACAGACGATGATCGACGGCGCGCGGGCCAAGGGGATCGTCGTCGTCGTCGCGTCCGGTAATGCGGGCGCGAACCTCGACCTGACGCCGGTCTACCCGGCCTCGCTGGCCGACGTGGTCGCGGTGACCGCCGTGGCGCAGGACGGCTCGAAGCCGGGGTGGGCGAACTACGGTTCGGCAGTCGCCGTCGCCGCGCCGGGGGCCGGAATCCTCTCCACCCTCTGCGCGTACAGCTTCTCCGCGAAGAGTTGTAATCACACGTATGGCCTGAAGAGCGGCACGTCGATGGCCTCGCCCCACGTCGCCGCCCTCGCCGCGCTGCTGCTGGCGCGCACGCCGACACTGACGCCCGATGGCGTCGCGGCGACGTTGCGCGCGACCGCGACTGATCTCGGCCCCGTCGGGACCGACACGACCTTCGGTGCCGGGCGGATCGATGTCGCCGCCGCGCTCGCCGGGCGCTCCCTCACGCTGACGAGCAGCGGGCCTGGTGCGATCGCGACCGACCCGGCGGCGAGTTCAGTCGGGCCGGGGACGACCGTGACGCTCACGGCAATAGCGAATCCGGATGCCCTCTTCACCGGCTGGTCGGTTGACGGGGTGTTCAGCGGTTGGGCCTCGTCGCTGACCCTGCGGATGGACACCAGCCACGTCGTCAGCGCGACCTTCGCCCCCCGCGTCTCGTTCGCCGATCTCGCCAACAGCCCGAGTGGTGAGGCGGTCGTCCAACTCGCCTCGCGTGAGATCGTGCGCGGCTATGAGGACGGCACCTATGGCCCGAGTGACATCGTCCTCCGCGCCCAGGTGGCCGGGCTGTTGGTGCGCGCGATGGACTGGGAGGGCGAGGCACACCCCGCGACATTCAGTGATCAGGGCACGGTAGACGATGGGCTCTGGGCGGCGGTCGGCACGCTGGCCCACTATCAGGTCGCGAAAGGCTATGGTGACGGCACCTATCATCCGATCGGTGAGCTGCTCCATATCCAGGCGATCAGCGTGATCACCCGCGCGATGGTCGCGCGCGGGTATTGGGCCGAGGCGACCGTCGATGACGGTATCATCTACCCGAACGTGCCAGCCTCGTCCGGCCATCGCCCCGATCTTGTCACCTTCGTCCAGAACGCCGGTGCGGTCCCCGATCGCCCGACCGCCAATCGTGCGAATTGGGACGATTGGAACACCCCCGCCAGCCGCGGCTGGTTCGCCCTGCTGCTCTGGCAAGCGCTTGATGCCACATTCGGCACCAATACCGGGCCGTAGGCGCTGCGCTGCCGCCTTGCACACGGTCCGCTCACCACAGGGGCCAGCGGTAATAGTTGTAGGCCAGCACCTCGCGGAAGCCGACCGAGCGGTAGAGCGAGAGGGCGTTGCTGTTGTTCGTGACGACATCGAGCGCGAACTCGCGCCAGCCTTCGTTCCACAGCCGGGCGATCGTCGCGGCCAGGAGGGCGCGCCCGACGCCGCGCCCGCGCTCCTCCGGCAAGACCCCGAACGAGCGGAGGTAGACCCCCTCGTCCTCGATGAGGGCGCTGAGCCGCCCGATCGGCCTGCCGTCGCGCTCGGCCAGATAGGCGCGCGCGCCGCCGCCCCGCAGTTCGCCCTCGCCGAGTCGCCGGGCCTCATCCTCAAGAATATCGAACGAGAGAGCCGCGATTCGGATCAGGAACGGCAGATCGGATAGTGTGGCCTGGCGAAACTGGAGCAAGCTGTCGGGGACCGACGGCGGCACGATAGCGGCCCATTCCAGATGATACTCCGAGAAGTCGAGCGGGTGGCCGAGCGCCGCCGCGAATGCTCGACCGGTCGCCGAGGTGCGCACATTCACCAGTAGCAATTCGGTGCAGCCCGATGGTTGCGCCGCGCGATGGGCGGCGGCGGTGACCGCGCGCCCGATACCCCGCCGCCGGAAGTCCGGGTGGACGAGCGCTGTCACCTCGCCCGAGGGACCGAAGCGATCGAGCGGCGCGTAGCCCGCGAGTTGTCCACTCTCGTACCAGCAGAAGTCACTCACCTGCCCCGATTGGCGTCCGGCCATCATTCGCCAGTTCAGCTTGACGCCGTGCCCATCGTGCGCCTCGCAAACCGCCGCCAACTCTCTGACTGCGGGGAGCTCCGTGTCGGAGAGCGATTCTTTCGCGATGAGACCCTGCTGCAACCTTATACTCCCGTCTGCCGCCCCGGTCCCGTCCGCCGAAAGGGACGTTTCCCGCGCCGACCGAGCGTTATTGCCAGCAACCCGATGATCGTCAGGCCGGTCAGGATGAGTCCGATGAAGAATGAGCGCGGCGCGTAGGTCAGGCGCACCTTGTGCGACCCCGCCGGGACCACCACCCCCCGCGCGAGGGCGTTGGCGCGGAGGACCGGCGTCGCGCGCCCGTCGACCGTCGCGGTCCAGCCGGGAGCCCAGGAGTGGTTCAGGATTAAGAGCCCCGCGCAGGCGCTCGTGGTGCGAATCGTGACGGTGTTGGCCGACTGCACCGCGATCGGTTGGGCGGTGCGGTTCGCGCCCTCGCAGCGCCCCCCTGCGGGCAGGCCCAGCGCTGCGCCGTTTGGCCCTTGCACCACTTCGACGTCGTCGGGTTGCCGATCGGTGACGCGCGCCAGCGCCGCGCGCTCGTCGGGGATCGATTCGACCGCATAACCGAGATAGGCGACTGGGCGGGCGTCGGGTAGCCGGTAGGTCCAGCCGCCGTCGTCGCGGTAGATCGGCTCGACGCGCAGGGTCGGCCAGTTGGCGGCGAGCCACTCCGGCGTGACATCCGGCACCGCCGCGATCAGGTTGACGCCGAGCGTCGGCAGCAGATCAGAGCGGACACGGCGCGGGTAATAGTTCAGTACGATCGCATCCTCGACCGGGTGATTGAGCACGTAATCGATCTCTTCGCCGCGCACGACCCGCCAGAAGTCGGCCTCGTGCGCCGGGAGCAGGCTCTCGTAGCCGCCGACCGTCCGCAGCCCGAGGCTCTGGGGGACCGAGCCCGCGAACATCGGCGGCGCCCAGCTCTCCGGGCCGTTGATCGTGCGGAGCATCGCGATCCGCGCGTCCGGCCCCTCGGCCAACAGGCGTTCGATAAGCGGGGTGTGCGGGTAGAGTGCCGCCGTCGTGCGCGGCTGGAACGGCGGGTTGATCGCGCGCCCGTAGCCGATCAACTGCGTCGCCGTGAGGAGCGTGATCAGGATGCCAAGCCCCGCGATCGGGCGCCGCAGGGTCGGCCAGCGCCCGATCAGCAGCCGCGCCAGCATGTCGTAGCCGAGCGCGCCGCCGATCGCCAGGGCCAGCGCCCAGACGAAGAGCATCCGTCCCAGGGGGCGGAAATAGGCGAGGCCGGGGACAAACTGGGTGCCGAGCCAGGTCAGGGGCGTGCCGACGACGTAGAGGGCCAGGGTGAGCGCCGCGAGGAGCCACCAGCGCCCCTCGCGGCGCGCGAGGGCGAACGGCGCGAGGGCGAGCGGCAGCCAGCCGACGAACCAGAGACCGTTGTTGAGGGTGCGGTCGGTCGCGATCAGGTCGGGGAGGACGATCGCGCGCAGATCGCCGGGTCCGACACGCCAGAGGCGCAGGTAGCGCGCGTAGTCGGGCGGGACGCGCGCCCCCTGCCCGGCCAGTTCCAGCGTCGGCAGGAGTTGCACCGCGCTGATCCCCAGTCCGACGAGCGCGGTCAGCAATGGCAGGCCGAGCAGCGCGAGGATCGCGCGGGATCGTCCGTGCCGTGCGCCGCGCGTGGTCCGCCACCCCTCCCATAGCAGGAGGCTGCCGAAGTACGCCCCGACCGTCAGCCAGGCTACCAGGGTCATCAAGATATTGCTGCCGAGGATCATCAGGCCAAGGATCGCGCCGAGCCAAGCCGCACGGATCGCCGAGCGGCGACCCGCCGCGTCGCGCGCCAGCAGCAGTGCCAGCGGCAGCAGGGCGGTGATCGCCGCGATGTGGCCGAGCAGCAACCAGCCCAGCGTGAAGCTATTGAACATCCAGACGGTCGCGCCGAAGGTCGCGGCGATCTGGCCCACCCCCAGCCGCCGCAGGAAGAGGCGCATCGTCACGCCGCTGATCCAGACGTGCAGGAGCAGGAACAGGTCCTGCGCCCACGACGCCGAGAAGGCGCGCGTGAGGATCAGGCGCGGCGGGTAGAGGAGGTTCGTCTCGCCGTTGGCGAAGAAGGGGTGGCCGCCGAAGCTGTAAGGGTCCCAGAGGGGCAACTCACCCCCGCGCAGCGCCCGCCCGGTGAAGACGATCCAGGGGTAGAACGTATCGGCCTGATCGCTCTGCGGGTACTGACGCGGCAGCGGCTCCCCCGGCTGATGCCACGGTTCGAGGATCGCCTGGGTGCGCGAGACGGCGGAGAAAGTCTGGCCGCGCAGGACCGGCGCGAAGAAGGCCAGGGTCGCGCAGAGGAGGAGCAGCGCGGCGAGGCTGTCGGTCCGCCACCCCTGTAGCCAGGGCGCGGCCACCGCCGGACGTGGGGTCGCCGCGTGTGCCGGACCCGTGCCAGGGGAGGGAACGGCGGGCGTCGCGCGCGGCTCCGGCTCTGGCTGTCGCTGGCTTACCGTCACCCTCCGGCCCCCGACCACGGCGAGCCAACGGCGGCGCGAATACGCCGACATCGGCATCGGCACCGCTCATTGTTCTCCGTTCTCCGCGACGGAGTGTAACGAACCGTCGCGCGTCGTCGCTAGCGTGTCGGCCCGCGCCGGCCCGGCGACAGGCGGGCTTGCACGCCCCTGAGCGTCTGCCGCGCGGCGGTGCGCCAGGGGTGTCGCCGCCAATCGCCGAGTGTGGCGTCGAGCGCGGCGAGCTGCGACCCTTGGTCTCGCCAGGCCGCCTCGACCCGCTCGGCATAGGCGCGGCGATCCTCGGCGGCGGCGACATTGCTGGCGAGCTCGATCGTCGTCTCCGCCAGGCGTTGGACCAGTTCCGGGACGAGCGCGCGCGGGCTGAGGGGGCCGGGCTGTCGGCGCGTCGGCGCGGCGCAGAAAGCGGTCAGCGGCGCGATCGTGCGATCCCAGGTCAACCGTTCGCGGGCGAGGCGCCGCGCCGCCCGCCCGCGCGCGGCGAGTTCTTCCGGCTCATCGAGGGCCGTTGCGAGCGCCGCCGCGAGCGCTGCGCTGTCACCCGGTGCGACGACGAATCCGGCCCCATACTCGCGGATCAGCGGCGACAACTCGGCGTAGTCGCCGTAGAGCGGGGGCAGCCCGGCGTGGAGGAAATCGACCGTGCGCGTGTTGAAGGCCAATTCGCGCTCGACCGTCCGCTCGAAGAGATCGAGCGCCAGATCGGCGGTGCGATACGCCTCGCGCAGCACGTCGTAGGGCAGGACGCCGCCGAAGGTGACGCGTGGGTGGTCGCGAATCCGCCCTTGGAGCCGGGCGAACCAGGCCGCGCCCTGCGAATGGACGGGGTGGGCCTCGGCGTGGATGAGCAGACGCCCGCGTCCGCGCCGCTCGATCGCGTCGAGCGCCGCCAGGAGCGCGCGCGAGGGGTCCTGCCAGGCGTAGACCATCCCCGCGTAGAGGATTTGCGGCTCCGCGTGCGGCGGCGCGTCTGGTCGCCCCTGCGGGTCGCAGCTGATCGGCACGACGGCGAGCCGCGTCAGGCAATCATCGGGGCTGAAGCCGCCGAGGAGCAGCCAGGGCTGGAAGTAGGGGCGCTGGCGCTCGCCCGCGCAAATGACATAATCCGCGCGGGCCAGGGCGTCGGTCTTGAGGTGGGCGAGCGCGGCCCCTTTGTCCCAGCCCTGCGCCAGGAATTCCAGCAGCAGCGGCCCGGCGAGATCGACGACCAGCGGCACCGGGCAGAGACGGATCTGCCCGGCGAGGATCCAACTCGACGCGACGACGACGTCCGGCGCGACCCGCGCGATCGCCGCGTCCACGTCGGCCCACTCGTAGGTCAGCGGCAGGGCCGCCGCGCGCGCTCCCGCCGCGATCGGGATCAGTTGCTCGTCCAGACTGTGGCGCGGGAAGAGGAGGGTGACGGTGTGACCGGCGGTTTCCAGGCCGCGCGCGAGCGTCCAGGCGCGCAGCCCCCCACCGTTCGTCGGCAGGCCGGGGAGGGGGATGATCGAGTTGGCGAGGACGAGTACCTTGCTCATCGAACGCCCCGACGGTGCGGCAGGCCGCGCGCGATTCGGCCAATGTGGGTCGCGCTCATGCGGGGCGCTGACCATCCCGCGCGCGCCCCGCACGATCCCCAAGAGTCTGCCGGAAGGCCGACCGCCAGGGCGAGCGTCGCCACCCGGCGGCGGCCTCGCCCGCCGCCAGCGCCGCGCCGCGTTCTTGCCAGGCCGTCTCGACGTGGCGGGCATAGGCTTCGCGCTCTTCCGCGAGCGTTCGCCAGTGTGCAGCCTCTGCCTGGGCTGCGGCGAGTTCCGTCGTTGGGGTGGTGGGTGTCGGCGGGAGCAGCGCGGCGAGATCGAGCGCCTGTGTATCTCGCGTGCGTCGCGTCGGCGTCGCACACCAGCGCGCCAGCGGGGCGACGGTGCGATCCCAGGTGAGGAGATCGTCCACCAGTCGGCGCGCGGCGCGGCGACGTCGCGCCAGCGCCGCCGGCTCGTCGAGCGCCTCGCCGACGGCGGCGGCGACCTCCACCGGATCGCCGGGATCGACGACGATGCCGGCTTCGTAGCGCGCGATCGGCCCCGCCAATTCCGCGTAGTCGCTGTAGAGCGGCGGCAGCCCGCAGGCGAGATAGTCGACCGTGCGCGTGTTAAACGCCAACTCGCGCTCGGGATTGCGGGCGAAGAGATCGAAGGCGAGGTCGGCCCCGCGATAGATCGCGAGTAGTTCGGCGTAGGGGCGCAGCTGCCCTTCGTGGAGTCGGAGGCGCGGGCGGGTTTGCGCTTGCTCGCGGATCCAGGCCAACCAGCGGACCCCGCGCGAATGCTCGGGATGGGCGTAGAGGTAGAGATCGAGGGTGCCGGAACCGCGCCGCTCGATCGTTTCCAGCGTGGCCTGGAGGGGCGGCAGCGGGTCTTGCCACGGCAGTGCGACCCCGGCGAAGAGGATCGACGGCTCCCCATGCTGCGGCGCGGTCGTCTCCGCCACCGAATCGGGCGCGGTCGAGATCGGCACCGTGGCGACGCGCGCGGCCAGGTCGCCCTGATCGAACCCGGCCAGGATCAGCCAGGGGTAGAAATAGGCCCGTTGCCGCTCCCCGGCGCAGGTGATGAAGTCCGCCGCCGCGAGGCCGCGCGGCTTCAGCGGTGCGAATGCCCGCGCCTTCGCCCGGTCCTGATAGAGGAATTCGAGCAGGATCGGCCCCGCCAGATCGACCGCCAGCGGCACCGGGCAGGGGCCGAGCTGGGCCGCGAGGAACCAGCTGCAGCAGACGACCACATCCGGCTGGTGCCGGCGGATCGCCGCACCGGGATCGGCCCAGGAGAAGGTGTGCGGTCGGGCGGCGGCGATGGCGTCCGGGTCGAGCCCCGGCGCGAGCGCTTCCAACGGCTCGACTGGGAAGACGAGGGTGACCGCCAACCCGGCGGCTTCCAGGCCGCGCGCGATTGTCCAGCCGCGCACCCCGCCGCCGACCGTCGACAAGCCGGGCAGCGGCACGACCTCGGTCGCCATGACCAGGACGCGCGGCGCGCGGGCGCTCATCCCGCGCGCTGGGCGCGACGGCGCAGGGTCGCTAGCAGCGCCCGCGCCAACTTCGGCGCGCGGGCGCGCAGCTGATTCTTCAGCGGGTTCGCCCGCCGCAGCGCCCGGTCGAGTTCTCCCGCGTGGGCGGCGAGGCCGCTGTGGGCCGCTTCGAGTTGCGCGACGCGCTCTTCCAGGCGCAGGGCGTAGGTCTCGGCGTCGTAGAATTGGCGCTCGATACTCTCGCGGTAGGCGGGCGTGGCCGAGAGTAACTCGTCCAGGTGTTCGGCCCACTCGTCGCCGAAGTGGCCGTGCAGCCCCTGCTCCAGTCCCGCGACGAAGTAGTAGTCGAGTGCCGCGCCGTAGAACCGGCGCGGGACACCCGGATTCCGCAGCCCGGCCACCCCCGCCTCGACCGCCAGCGCGGGATGTTTCGTCACCGCGTAGGCGGCCGAGCGACCGTTGACGACCTGGCTGCGGAGCATCCCCTCCAGGCGCATCTCGTGGAGGTGATAGATGATCGCCTCGCGGTCGTAGGCCAGCCGCACCCCGGCCTTGTGGAGGCGGTAGCCCAACTCGATATCCTCGTAGGCGGCGGCGGGGAAACCCTCGTCGAAGCCCCCGACCGCGAGCAGATCGGCCCGCCAGGCGGAGACATTGGCGGTGTAGAAGCAGCGGAATGTCGCGTCCGCCGGGTCGGTGATCTGCGCGAAGTTGAAGCGGTAGCCGGGCGCGAGGAACGCCATGAACGGCGTCACCGCGACCTCCGGGTGCCACGCGATGTAACCGATCGTCGCCACGCCTTGCCTCGACGAGGCGCGGTGCCGCGCCAGCAGATGCGGGTCGGGGACGCAGTCGTCGTCGGTCAGCGCGACGAGCGGCGCTCGGGCGGCACCGATCCCCATATTGCGCGCGGCGGCGGGGCCTTTCTTCTCCTGGCGCAGGTAGCGCAGCGCGTAGGGCGCGGTCTCGGCGAAGGCGCGAACCCGGTCGGGCGTCCCATCGTCCGAGGCGTCGTCGCAGACGATCACCTCGAATTGGTCGAGGCCGATCGTCTGCTCGCGGTAGCCTTCCAGCACCCGGCTGAGCTGCGCCCAGCGGTTATGCGTCGGCATCACCACGCTGACTTGCAACGCCATCCCCGCCCCTTTACTCCCGTTGCCACGCCCATAGCTGGTCGGCAACTATAGGTAATCGCCCATCCTTTGGCAAGCGCGCCCGCGCGATCACGCCTATCGGTCGGGGTATCCCCGTTGCGCGCGGCCGCTGTGGGCGACTATCGCCCGGACTTGCCTGACAGCGGGCGTGGGCGAGCGAGGATCGTCTCGTAGACCTCGCGCGTGTGCGTGGCAGCCCGCTCCCACGAGAAAAGTCTCGCCCGCGCTATCCCGCGCGTGATGAGGTCTTGTCGCAACGTGTCGTTCGAGAGCACGCGCCCAATCGCCCGCGCGAGGTCGCCGGTCGCGGTCGGCTCCACGGTCAGCGCCGCATCGCCCACCACCTCCGGCAGCGACGAAGTGTTACTCGTCACCACCGGCGTCCCGCAGGCCATCGCCTCCAACGGTGGCAGACCGAAGCCTTCGTAGAGCGAAGGATAGACGAAAGCGGCGGCGGCGCTGTAGATGGCCGGTAGGTCGTCCTCCGGCACATAGCCGGTCGCGATCACCTCCGTCTCCAAACCATAGCCCTGAATGGCGGCGAATATCTCCGACTCGCGCCAGAGCGTCTTGCCGACGAGCACCAGCTTGGCCGTGATCCGCCCGTCGCGGCGCAGCGCGGCGAATGCCTCGATTAGCCGCCGTAGATTCTTGCGGGGTTGGAGATTGCCCACGGCGAGCAGGTAGGCGTCTGGCAGCCGATAGTGCTGGCGTATGGCCGCGATGCGGGCGGCATCCCGCTCCGGGCGGAAGCGCGCCTCCAGCCCGTTGGGGATCGCCACAACTTTCGCCGGATCCAGCCGGTAACGCTTCAGGATGTCGCCGCGCGCGTGTTCCGAGACGGTGAGGACCCGATCGGCCCGCCGCATCGAGAGCGGCACGGCGAGCGAGAGGAGGAGCCGATCGCGCGGCGAGAACGTTTCCGGCAAGATCAAGTAGGAGATGTCGTGGACCGTGACGACCGTGCGGCAGGGGAGGGCGGGCGGCAGGGTGTAGGTGACATGGAGGAGATCGAGCCGATCGCGGCGCGCGGCGCGCGGCATCCCCCACAGCAGGCGCGGGATATTCGCCCCCGGCGCGATCCGGCGCGGGCGGAAGCGACCCCCGACCATCGCCGGGGGCAGGAGCGCCGGATCGGTCGTGTAGAGCGCATACTCGTTGCGCCCATCGATCTGCCGCAGGCCGCCGACGAGACCGCGCACATAGGTCTCGTTGCCGGTCTCGTGGGTGCCGACCATGTGCGCGTCGATGGCGATGCGGTGTGGTGGCACGAGCTGATCATCCTCGCCAGCTTGCTGAGTGGGAGGTGAAGGATAGTGCGGCATCAGATTTCCATTGCTTGCGGTATGTTCACCGTCTTCCTCATGGTATCGCCGTACCCGACAGGACCTCGCTCACCTCAACATCGGTGAACCAGGCTTTGCCGGGGCCATTCACGCGTAACCAGATCGTCGCCGCAGTGGTGCCGGGCGCCGCCGTAACCAGGAATGACCCGGTTGCCCACTCACCGGTTGTTGGGACAACGTAACCCGCGCCCGATGGGAAGTAGTCTTCGGTCGCGCCGCGCGTCTGCAAGTACACACGCTGTACCCCAGGCGACGCCTCGTTCCGATAGCGGAAGCGGACCAGGTACTGTTTCCCGCCCGAGAGCGGCAATTCTTGGATAACCGTCATCGAGTAGTTCGGATCCGCGCCGCGCGGACCGAGGATCACCAGTGCCACGCCTTCCTCCCCCTGCTCGACCCTGATGCTCGGACTGGACCCGGATGTTTGTTTCCAGGCCGCTCGTTCCTTCTCGGTTGTGGCGGCGAAGTTCCCGTTGACGAGCAGATTCGGCCCTACCTTCGGCGGGGCCTGGCGTACGAGCTTGAGCCCGTCGATTACGATCCCTTGGCGGCTCGCACCATCGGCATACTCCGGCGGTCGATAGACGAGGTAGGTGTCGAGATCGGCGCGGTTGACCGGCGGTTGACCCTGCAGGCCGAGCAAGTAGCGGTATGGGCTGCTATCGTGCTCGATGCTGCCCGAGGCTGTCAGAAGTCGAAAATTATATGGTCGCCCATTCGTTGTGGCAAGAATCCGATCGGTCACTCGCTCCACCGCGCCGAGCGAGCCGTCGCTCGAAGTCGCCGTGCGTAAACCACTCAATTCGCTGCCGAATTGTTGATTGATCAGCAATCCTACCGTCAGAGCCACCAGGACTGCTACCAGGGGGTGAATGCGCCGAAGAATATCCGCACCCAGCCCGATTAACAGGAACGGAAGAGGGAGAAGTATGAGCGCGTAATGTATGTGCAACGATCTGGGCCAGAAGCTATACAACAAACTTGTTGCTAACCATAATAGGAGGATAGCGGCTCCATGCTGGACCACTCTTCGGCGTAACCACCAGAAAAGAGCGGTGATTCCCAAGAGGGCTAGCCAGCGTGGCAGATCCGCTTTCGTAGCGAATGGTCCGAA
>CADCWN010000023.1 GCA_902806415.1 uncultured Thermomicrobiales bacterium
CGGGTAGAAGGGGGTCTTGCGGTCCAGCCGCTCATCGCCGAGGATCTTGTAGAGGGTCGTCTTCAGGGAGCCGCGCCCGCCGGTGACATCGTTCTGGTAGGCGCGGCTATGCGGGCCGGCGATCTGGGCGGTCGGCGCGTGGTAGTGCAGGGCCGCGTGGAGCCATAGTCGCTCTTCCATTAGCCGCGCCAGGAGCCGCGTGGCCGGGTCGGTCGCCCCCTCGACGATCGCGGCCAGCGCCCCCAGGTCGACCCCCGCGTAGGTGGGGCTGTTGTACTCGCGCGGCGCGCCGGAGGCGGCGACCTCCGCCGCCCAGCGCGCGAGCTTGCGCGCGCCGCGCTCGACCCACCCCGGCGCGCTCAGCAATTGACCGCCGAGGATACTGTTGTGGCAGTCGAGCAGGCAGATGTTGGTGTAGGCCGGATCGACGTCGAGCCGCGCGATCTCGGCCAGTCCCAGGCGCAGCGCGGCCTTGCTCGCCGCGCGGACGGGCGGGGGCAGCTTGTTCGCAGACTCGATCAGTATATGGCACAGCTCCTCGACGAGGAACTGCACGGCGTTGAGATCGCTGACGTGGCCGTCATCGGCCATCCAGGGGAAACCGCCCCCGTGGATGTTGCCCGGTTGGCGCTCCTGCAAGGCGAGGATCTGCCCGACGATCCGCGCCGCGAGCGCGCAATCGTCGTCATCCGGCGCAGCATCGTGCAGCAGATAGCGCGCGTACTTCAGCGACTCGCGGGTCGGGTAGAACAGGCCCTCGTCGGTCTCCGCGCGGATCAATTCGCGCTCGGGATCGAACCGCGCCGCCAGCACCCCCTTGCCCGCCTCGTAGAGCCGTCGCGACCGCATCGCCTCGTCGTCCATGCCCACGCTCCCCCCTTCTCTACCGACCCCTCATGTGCCTTCTCGTCCGCGAACCGGCCTCGCCCCCAAGGCGCGAGAATCACCTGCGCTCGATCGCGGGCGGGTCCAGCGTGTACTCGTAGACGATCGCGTCGGGGGGGAAATCCGTAGGTCCCCCCGACCGTTCACGCCCGGTGATCCGCCAGATGTCGCGGAAGTCGTCGCCCTCGACATTGATCGTCAGCCCCACCCCGGCGTCCGGCGCGTCCCCTTGCCAGGTGACGCTTCGGATCGACGGCGCGCCCGCGAACGGCTCGCAGACGGCGGCGAATGTCACCTCGGTCGCCGTCACGCGCCGGAGGAGGAGCGACAGCGTCTCCGCCGCCGGGTTGTCCGGCGCCCCGGCGGCGAAAAGCGTCGCCCCGCGCGGGTCGCGCCCCCAGAGGGCCGTCCCGACCTCGCCGAGCCGCCAGGTGGCGTGCCATTCACGGACGTGCAATTGCTCGATGTCGCGCAAGAGGGCGTAGGTCTCCCCGGCGGCGGGCAGCGCGCTCGGCTCCAGGCCGGGCAGATCGAGCGCGCCGCGATGGTGCCAGGCGAGGTCGATCTGGCACGGCGCGTCGCCCGGCTGGCGGACCAGGACGAGATCGAGGAAGTAGGGCCGCGCCGACGCCCGCCAGAGGATGCAGCGGCGCGCCGCCACCCCGGCGTAGGGCGCGGGCGCGTCGGTCGGCCAGGAGACGCGGGCATCGGCGACAGCGAATGCCCCCTCGCCCGGCGGCACAAATCGGACCAGTTCACCGGTCGCCGGTGGCTGGGGCGCGCCATCGAGCAGGACGGTGTTGTGCGCCAGCGTGTGCCGATACCAACTGCGGTTGAGGGGGATACCGTACCCCGGCGTCCCGAGGTCGGGGGCCAGCGGGCGACCGAAGGCGTGCAGATCGAGCGCGAGCTTGTCGGGATGGCCGTGACCGCCGCCGTGCGGCCCGTACTTCAGCAGCAGCCAGCGCTCCTCCCCGCCCGCCCCGCCGCGCAGGACGGCGTGGCCGCTCGGCCCTTGCACGGTGCTGACGGGCATCGCCCGATCGGGCGGGGGCAGGGTATCGGGGCCGAAGAGCAATGCCTCGACCGAATCGCGCGACTCGCCCCCGGCGTAGAGGCGCGCGAGCGGGGCATCGTAGGCCGCGTCGCCCCAGAGGCCGCGTGCGAGTTCGTAGCGCGGGGCGTGGCGGGCGACGAAGCCCCGCTCGGTCGCCACGAACCAGCCGTCGTTCGTCGCTGGCAGACTGAGATCGGCACGCACGATCTCCAGCGGCGCGGCGAGCATCGCGCGCAGTCGCCCCCCCGCAAGCTCCCCCGGATGGCGGCGGCGAATCGCCGTGGCGAGCGACAGGACCGCCTCCAGCGTGTAGAAATGGTAGGTGGGCGAGCCCTCCCACCACCAACCGTCGGCGGCGACGCCCTCGTGCAGCTGCGCGGCCAAACCCCAGTCGGCGTCGAGCGCGGGGGCGACGAAGCGCTCGTCGTCGAGGACGGTGCCGAGGGTGGCGAGCCCGGCCAGGTGCCAGCATTCGATGTTGTGGACGCGGTGCCAGAGTTGCGTCAGCAGGTGCTCGGCGGCGGGGCGCAGCAGGTCGCGCTCGATCCGCGCCCGCGTCGGTGCATCGAACGTCTCCCGCACCGCGTCGTAGGCCCAGGCGAGTGGGATACTCCAGACCGCCTCATCGAGCGACTGCCCCATGCAGCGCCCCTGGCCGGCGTGCTCGCCATGCACCGGGTAGTCGCCGTAACGCTCGGCATAGCCGCTCAGCACGGCGCGGGCGTGGGCGGCGAGGCGCTCGTCGCCCCCGACCAGCCAGGCGAGCGCCGCCGCGTGCAACCCCGCGACGACCCGGCTCTGCGTCATCGTGCGCCACGCCCCGGCATACGGCTCCCCCGCGAAGACCTGACCGTCGATCGGGCAGCGCCCCACCTCCGGTCGCGCCGGGTCGTATTCGAGGCGCACAGCGTGATCGGGGCAGAAAAAATCGTGGGTCCAGCCGCCGCCCGCCATCGGGATGTCGATCCTCTGCTGCAGCGCGCGATCCGCCCGCTCGGCGACACTGCCCCAGGCGGCGGCGAACGCCGGGTCAGTCTGTCGCTGTCGCAGGCGCGCGATCTCGCCCTCGTTGAGCAACTGCATCAGATCCTCCCCTCGCTGATACTCTCATCCCCCATCCGGCAGCGGCGGCACCTCAATCGTCTCGCCGCCCGCCCAGGTCAGCCGGAAGGTGCCTTCTGTTGTCCAGTCGGCCTCGGCCACCTCGGGCAGTTCCCCGGCCTCCGCGATCCCAATCCGGACGAGGCAGAGCAGGTCGTGCGCCGGCGCGAGACGCTCGACGGTCAGCAGCGGCAGGAGGGAGCGGCCGTGGACGCTATTCAGATCGGCGCGGCCCTGCCAGGTCGCCGCCGGTCGCTGGCCGTCGTAGCCGCGCAGGCGTCGGATCGCCACGGCGCGACCACCCGCCGCCGCCCGTTCCCATCCCGCCGTGGGGTCGCTCTCGATCTCCGGCACGAGGCCGGGGGAGAAGCCGAGCGGTGCCGGCCCCTCGACCGCGCCGATCGGCCCTGGGACGGCGGGGTCGAGCAAAACCCGGTGCGCCCGCAGGTGGGTATCTCCCCGCACGACGATCGTGGTGTCGATCAAGTGCCGCCCCGCGCCGACCGTCTGCTCGTGGCAGATCCGCAACCAGCCCGGTTCGCCGACCGCATGGGCGAGCGTGTCGCCGCGATGGCCCCACACCCGGCCATCGGTCAGGCAGAGCATCCCGTCGGGCGCGGGTGTGCCGTCGGCGAGGCCGACGTTGAACGGCGCTGCGGTGGCGTAGGCGAACTTGCCGTATTTGGCCGCGTAACTCGGGCCGTGCTGGCTCCCGGCATTAAAGCGCTGCACCTCCCCGCTCGCCCGGTCGCCGACCACGACCCAGCCGGGTTGCGGGAGGACGCGCACGAAATCGCCGCGCTCGACCGGCAACGGCTCTTCCTCGGCTGTCCAGAAGGGGTCGTCGTCGGGCAGGCTCCAGAGCCCGGCGAAGGCCAGGGTCGCCCAGTAGGGCGAGCCGGTGGCGACATACAACTCGCGGATCTCGGGGCTCCCCTCGGCGGTGAGCGCCTGCCGCAGAGTGCCATCGGCGCGGAGCGCGCCGCGATCGACGTACCAGCGCAAGTGCCGCCCAACGAGTCGGCGTAGCAACCCGACAGGGTGGGGCCAGGCCCCGGCCCGGTAGGCTAGCAGGGGCGCGCCGAGCCGCCCGAACTTGTAGACCAGGCTGCGCCCGTACTCGGGGTAGGCACCGTCGGCGGCGAAGAAATGGGGAAAGTGGACCATCCCCGCGCGGACGCGCGCCAGGAGATTGTCGCGCCGCGCGGGCTGGCTGTCGCCGTCGCACCGCACCCAGGCGAGGGCGTGCGTGGCGAAGACCCACCAGTTGTAGTCGTCGAAGTGCCGCACACCCCGCGTCGGCCCATCGTCGTACCAGCCATCGCCGCAGTAGACGCCGTCGAGGTAGGCGAGCGCGGAGTCGATCGTCTCCGCGTCGTGGGGCGCGCCGAGTGCCCGGCGACCCGCGTGGTTAATCGCCCAGAAGAGCGCCCAGTTGTTCCGCCACTGTGTCGGGCGTTGTCCGAAACGATCGAGCCAGGCGATGATTTGCTCCCGCTCCGCTGCGCTCAGCCCCGCCCAGACGCGCTCGCGGGTCTGCCAGAGGGCGAAGGCCACCTGGCCCGACTCGACCGTCCGCTGGTCGTACTCGCCGCGCGCCGCGCCACGGCCCCAGTACCCCGGTGAGCACGGGTCGCAGCCCGCCGTCACGGCGCGGCGCAGCAGCGCCTCGGTGTCGTAGGCCGCGCCGCGCCAGCGGAGGATCGCCGGTCGCCCCGGCTGCGAGAGCCAGCCGCCCAGCCCCCAGAGCATCCGGGTCACGCCCTCGTAGGAGCCGCTCGCGTCGGCTGCATTCGGCACGCCGTCGATCAGCGTACGCGCCCCGCTGTCGTCCAGGCGCTCCGCCCAACCCGCCACCAGCCGCGACCAGAGCGCCAGCGCCTCACCCCGTGTGAAAGGCTCATCCATCGGTCAGTTGCCCCCGTGCGTCGCGTAGAGCAACGCGCTCCGCTCGGTCGTGGCCTCGACACCCGGCAGCCGCTCCGCCCCGGTCGACAGGGTCGGATCGTCGTACCGTAGCGCGGCGCGACGGAGCAGGAGCGCGAGCGCCGCCCAGTCCGGCGGCGTGATCTGCGGGTAGTCCCAGGTCGCCGGGGGGACGGCAGCTTTGTGGAGCCAGGCGAGGGCCTGCCGGAGGCCACGCCCGTCCGCCGTGAGGAACGCCCACAGATCAACCCCGACCCGCTCGCCGAGCGTCGCCAGATCGCAGAAGCCGCGCAGATTCATCGTGCTGTAGGACAGCGAGCGGGTCCGGACCAGTTCATGTGGCTGGCGACCGTCGGGCTCGATCTGGCTGGCGATCCGCGAGGGGGCGTTGTCGCGGAGGATCGCGCGCGCCGTCGCCTCCTCGCCGACGAAGAGGGCGAAGAGGGCCGTCTGCACGTCGAACCAGGTGCCGTGGTTGTTGTGCTCCGCCGCCTCCGCCCGGCCATGCGCGCTCTCGATCAGCCAGCGGAGATAGCGGCGAAACCAGGCGGTCAGCCCTGCGTGATCCGCTGCTGTCCACGCCGCCGCGCCGCCGAGCAGCCCGACCGCGTCGATGAGGGGGACGAGCTTCGCGGTGTCGATGATCCCGATGCCGCGCCCCGCGCAGACGCCGGGGATCGCCTGCGCGTACTCCAGGTGCGGGTTCATCCGCGTGGCCTCGTCGAGGAACCAGGCGCGCAGCAGCCGGGCGGCGTGCGCGGCGTACGGCTCGTGCCCGGAGAAGTGGTAGGCGAGGGCGAGCGTTTCGATGGCGGCGCAGAGTTCGCGCAGCGCGGCGTTGTCGAGCGTATGCCCCTCCGGGTTGACCTCGCCGTCGCGACGGATGTAGGGCCGACCGTCGGGTTGCGCTGGGTCGGGCCACCAGTAGGTGCCGAGGCTCAAGTAGTCGTGCTTGTCGCCACTCGGCGGCGTGGCCTCCTTATCGATCACTGAGAACGGGCCGACTGCCAGCGCCGCGTCCGCCTCCGCGCGCAGGGCGGCGAGCGCGGGGGCCAGCTCGGGATCGCCCGCGTCGAGTCGGCGCTTGGCCGCGCGCAACGGGCGTGGATCGAGCAGGAAGACTCGCGGTACCTCAGCAGTCAATAGTATCGTCCTATCCGCTCAAGTTTTGAGGGTGGCGGGTGGTTGAAACCGCGCCTGAGGGTGACTGCGGCCACCACGAAACCCGCCTTCGCGGGTTAGGACGATATGAGGGGTGATGCCTCGTGGTGAAGGCGTTGCTGTATGAACGGACCCGAACCGCCGTAGGGCGGTTTCGTGGCCCGCAGGCCCTCAGGCGCGGTTTCAACCGCCCGCCGGGGTCGGCATCGTTACCCTGCCGTATCTCTTTCCGCGTTAGCGCCACCCGGCGTGGGGCCGGGGAATTGTGGAGGCACACCTTCACGCCATCGTCTCCCAACGTTCACGCAGGACCGCATGCACCAACGGTTCGCCGCGCAGGAAGCGTAGGATCTCGTCGATCGTGTAGCGGGCCTGGCGGCGGCGTGCGTCGATCGTGATCGCCGCCATATGGGGGAGGACGACGCAATTCTCCAGGGCGAAGAACGGCGATTCGGGGGGCAGCGGCTCGGTCGGGTCGGTCACGTCGAGGATCGCGTCGAGCCGTCCCGATTGTAGTTCGGCCAGCAGGGCGTCGTGGTCGATCAGTCGGCCGCGCGCGGTGTTGACGAAGAGCGCGCCGTCGCGCATCAGGGCGAACTCCGCCGCGCCGAGCATCCCCAGGGTCTCCGGCGTGACCGGCGCGTGGAGGGTCACGATATCGGCCCGCGCCAGCAACTCGGGCAGGGGGACCAGCGTCGCGCCGAGTGCGGCGGCCTCCGCCAGCGGGCAGTAGGGATCGGCGAGCAGGAGGGTCGGGCCGAAGGGGGCCAGCAGGCGCAAGGTTCGCCGCCCGATCGCGCTGGCCCCGATCACGCCGACCGTCGCGCCGCTCAGTTCTCGTTGTCGGGCGAGCGGCACGCGCGGCAGCCCGGCGCGCAGCCGCGCGATCGAGGGGACGATCTGGCGACACCCCATGATGATGACGCCGATCGTGAACTCCGCCACCGCCTCGGCCAGCGACTCGTTCGCGTGCGTCACCAGCACGCCGCGATCGAGCGCCTCGACCGGTAGGAGGCCTTTCACCGTCCCGGCGGTGTGCGCGACCAGGCGGACGGCGAATCGATCCGGCGTCCATTCGGCCAACCCCGCGAGTGGCGGCGTCCCCCAGCCGGTGACGACGATCGTCGCCCGTCCCAGCGCATCGGCGACGGCATCGGGCTGCGGTCGCTTGGGGCCAGGCCAGCGCTCGACCCGCGCGATCCCCGCCAGGCGCGGCAGTTCGTCGTCCAGGGCCAACTCTTGCACCAGTTCCGGCGCGAGGGCGAGGTAGATCAGGGGTGTCGCCATCTCCACTCCAACCACAACGCTTACTCGATCCCCGCCAGCGCGAGGGTGCGCCGCATCCGCTCGACCGACCGGGCGGGATCGGCCAGCAGGCCCGCCCGGTCGGCCAGGACGAAGAGTTCGGCGAGGTGGACGATCGAGCGGGCGCTCTCCTGGCCGCCGACCATGCGGAAGTGCGCCTGATGCCCGTTCAGATAGGCCATGAAGACGACGCCAGTCTTGTAGAAGCGGGTCGGCGCGCGAAAGATCTGCCGCGAGAGGGGGACCGTCGGCGCGAAGATCGCGCTGTAGGCGGCGCGGTCGCCCGCGTCGAGCGCCGCCAGGGCCGCCGCTGCCGCCGGGGCGATCGCGTCGAAGATGCCGAGCAGGGCGTCGCTATACCCTTCTCCATCGCCCTCGATCAGGTCCGGGTAATTGAAGTCGTCGCCGCTGTACATGCGGACGCCGACTGGCAGCCGTCGCCGCATGGCGATCTCCCGCTCGTGGTCGAGGAGCGAGATCTTGATCCCGTCGATCTTCGCCGCGTGCTCGCCGATGATCCGCAGGCACGATTCGGTCGCCGCGTCGAGATCGCGCGAGCCCCAGTAGCCGGCGAGCGCGGGGTCGAACATTTCCCCTAACCAGTGGATGATCACCGGCTGCTTGACCTGCGCGAGGATGCGCCCGTAGACCTGGGCGTAATCGTCCGGCCCCCCGGCGCACGCCGCCAGTGCTCGGCTCGCCATCAGGATGACCCGCCCGCCCGCGCCCTCGACGAAGGCGCACTGCTCCTCGTAGGCGGCGGCGACCTCGTCAAGGGTCAGGTCGGGGCGTGGAGCGAGGTGATCGGTCCCGGCACCGCAGGCGATCCGCGCGGTCGCGCCGACCGCACGCGCTTCGGCCAGCGACCGCCTGATCAGTTCCTGTGTCGTCGCCCAGTCGAGCCCCATGCCGCGTTGCGCCGTGTCCATCGCCTCGGCGATCGAGAAGCCGAGCGACCAGAGGTGGTGCCGGTAGGCAAGCGTCGTTTCCCAGTCGATCGCGGCGTCGAGCCAGGGGTCGTTATCGGCGCGGGGATCGGCGACGACGTGCGCCGCCGCGAAGGCGACGCGGGACCGTGGCGGGTCGGCGCGCGCCGGGAACGCGCCCGGCGCACCGGGCGTATAGGGGACCAGGCCACCATCGGCGCGGGGCAGCAGCAACTGTCGGTGTCCGATCGCGGTCATGGTATCACTCCCGCTCGCGTGTCGCCCTGGGCCTCGCCACCGTGATTACCGGGCGGCAGAACCCGAAGTCGACGTTTGCCCCATTCCTCGATCCGCTCCGCAGACCTCGCGCCGCTGAACAAGGCCGGGCGATCGGCGGGGCTAGCGCTGCCACCGCCCGCCACAGTCGGCGGATCATAGCACCGATCGGTCGAGGGTGCGCCACGGCTATGCCGTTGACAGATCGGACCATTCGCCGGGATACTCGCGCGGCGGTCAGCGCGACGACGGCCACGGATCACGGAGCGGGCGCGACACGACGGCTATGCAAGGAGAGACCAGGATGAAGTTCGGCGTTTTCCTGCCATCGTTCCTTTTCCCCGGCACCGGACCCGAGCACGCCGCGCAGGTGCGCGCCTTCGCCCGCCACGCGGAGGAATTGGGCTTCGACTCGCTGTGGATAACCGATCACATCGTCACCGCCACCCGGTTCTACGCCGTCAGTTGGCTCGACTCGCTGATGACCCTCTCGCATGTGGCGGCGGTGACGGAGCGGGTGCGGCTCGGCACCTCGATCATCATCCTGCCGGTGCGGCAGCCCGCCGTGCTGGCGAAGGAGATCGCCACCCTCCAGCACCTCTCCGGCGGGCGCTACATCTTCGGGATCGGCACCGGC
>CADCWN010000024.1 GCA_902806415.1 uncultured Thermomicrobiales bacterium
GCTGCGGGCAGACCACACCCGACTCTCGAATCATCTTTCGTTTCGTTTCCGGTCCTAGGTGTCGCGGGGTGGAGCAGCGGCAGCTCGTCGGGCTCATAACCCGAAGGTCGGCGGTTCGAATCCGTCCCCCGCTACCACAGGTATGCAGGCCGTCTCGTAATGAGACGGCCTGCGGCGTTTAAGTCCTTTCGTTGACCGGGCGATTGACTTCTCAGCTGCCCGGTTTTCCCATACGCCCTGTGGCTACCTGGCCACACTCGATGGTTGAGAGAGTTCGTCGATCCGTCGCCGCGTGCGGAGGAGTGCTCGCGGCGACGGCGAGGGCAAGAGCCACCGAGCTATTTCATCACTGGCGACACTTCTCCTGGCCTGAATAGTACGACGCTTACGCTCAATGGCCCCACCCCCTAACCCTGCCAACCGGCCACGCAGGCCCGCCCAATCGCGCATGAGTAATGCATACCCGCACGCTGCGAGGTCGTAGCCGACGATCGCCCAGGCGTGGCGTTGTGCGAGGGACAGCGGCAAGCATTTGCGCAGGGTCCAGAGCCGATTGCGCGCGAGGTGAAAACTCTTCAGCGGTGAGCCCTGACCGCTCGATGCCGAGTAGACGTGGCGCACTATAGCTTTCGGTACATGGAGAGACGACCAACCGCGCAGTCGCGCCCGCCACGCGAGATCGACATCTTCCAGATACATGAAGAAGTCGCCATCGAAGAGGCCGATGTCGTCGAGCATCGCGCGACGATACGCGGCGGCCCCACCCGATGGCCCGAAGATCGGTCGGGGCGCAGTCGGCAAATCGGCGTGTCGGGTGGCGCTGAGGTCTTCGAGCGCGAGGCCGTTGCGATGGACTGTGATCCCGGCGGCGGCGATCCACTCCGGCGCGTGCGCGAAGAGCATGGTGGACATCGTCGAGCCGAGTCGCGAGTCTGCTTCGAGCGGCGCGATCAGCGCCTCCAGCCAACCGGGCTCGGCGATCGTGTCGTTATTGAGCGCCACGATAATTGTACTGTCGCTCGCGCGTATCCCCACGTTGGTGCCAGCGCCCATGCCGAAGTTGCGCGGCAGCGCGATGGTGTGCACCTCGGGATAGCTGTCCGCCAGCAGCATCAGCGAGTGATCGGTCGAACCGTTGTCCACGACGACGATATCATCCGCCGGGCGAGTCTGCGCGCGCAACGAGTCCAGGCATCCTGGCAGCAGGCCCGCGCCATTCCAGTTGACGATGACGATCGTGACGCTCATGGGGGGAGTATAGCGGGTCAGTCGGTAGTCGGTAGTCCGTAGTCCGTAGAGCCTCACTGCTACTCCTGCGCTTCGTCGCCGGAGCAGTGCTTCAGCAAGCAGATTCTACGGACTACCGACTACCGACTACGAACTAGTCATAGAGGAAGTAAGGGCGGCAATCCTCGCGGAACCGGGCCAGCCCGGTTTCCCACCCGGCGACGATCTCAGCGACCGGCGTCGCGGCGTCGATCGCTGCGCGCAGGCTAGGAGTGCCAGACAGGAGGTCGATCGGGAGTTCCGAGCCGGCTGCCCACGGTTCGCGCCAGCCGAACGCGACCGTGTCCTGCGCTCGCGCGAGGGTCATCAGGTGCAGCGCGGCGGTGACGGGGCGCAGGGTGTCGGGGTCGTGCGGGTGGAGTTGCACCCCGAAACAAGGGACGCCGACATGGTCGCGCCCCGCGTAAGGGGTGAAGGCGGCCGGTCGCCAGCGCAGCCCAGGCAGATCGAGCGCGTTGAGATCGGCGGCGAGGCGATCGGCGTCGAGCCACGGCGCGCCGATCAGCTCGAACGGGAGGGTCGTGCCACGCCCCTCGCTGAGGTTCGGCCCCTCGACCAGGCAAGTGCCTGGATAGACGATGGCGGTGTTGATCGTCGGCACATTCGGGGATGGTGGCACCCACGGGAGGCCGGTCATCGCGTGGCGCATCGATCGTCGCCAGCCGCGCACCGGCAGTACCTCCAGGGTTGCGCTATAACCCTCGCGATCGTTGGCGAAGCGCGCCAGTTCGCCGAGGGTCAGCCCGTGGCGGATCGGGATCGGGATCTGACCGACGAATGAGCGCAGCCCCGGCTCCACGATCGGCCCCTCGATGATCTCGCCGCCGATCGGGTTCGGTCGGTCGAGGATGAGGACTGGCATCCCGGTCTGGCCGCAGACTTCCAGCGTCAGCGCGACGGTCGAGAGGTAGGTGAAGAATCGCGCGCCGATGTCTTGCAAGTCGATGACGAGCAGATCCAGCCCGGTCAGGTTTTCCGGCGTCGGCGCGTGCTGTGAGCCATAGAGGCTGTGGATCGGGATGCCCAGGCGCGGGTGCGTCGCCGCACCGATCTCCTCGCCCGCCGCCGCGCCTGCCGCCAGGCCATGCTCCGGCCCGAAGAGCGCGGCCAGCGTCACACCGTCCGCCGCCGCGATCTGATCGACGAGCGAGACGAGGTCGGCGGTCACGCCGGTCGGGTTGGTCAGGAGGCCCACGCGCTTGCCGCGCAGCCGCGCGAATTGCTCATCGCGCAGCTGCTCCGCGCCGGTAAGAACCGTCATTCTTCCTGCCTCTCCTTATTCGTCGCGCGGCTGCTGCAGCGGCAGCCCCGCTTCCTGCCAGCCGCGCGTCCCCCCCTCCACATAGGAGAGATCGCTGAAGCCCATCTCTTTCAGGGTCTTGGCGGCGATCGCCGAGAGTGGCCCGCCGCCGCAGACGATCATGATCGGGCGCGAGCGATCTTGCAGCCGCTCGTCCCGGTGACGCTCGGGTATGTCATGATCGGCGCGGAATGGCAGCATATTTCCGGGGATCGGCACCGAGCCGAGCGGTTCGCCCAGCGCACGACGACCCGGCAAATCGAGCACGTTGATGAGTAGCGCGTTCGGGTCGGCCTGCTGCCGAGCGTACGCCTCCTGCGGCGTGATCCCCGGCACCTCGGCCATCGCCTCGTCGGTCATCTGCTTGAACGTTTTAGCCACGGCTGCGCTCCTTCCTGTCGGGGTGGATCAACCCCTCTCCGCCGCCCCGGCGACGACCCTCCCATGAAAAGGAGGGGGGCCGTAGCCTCGCATACCTTACCAGTTCCTGCGTGAGACCGTGCTTGTTACAACGTTACCGGCAAGTGTCCGCGTGCTTGTTCTTCCCCGGCAAGGACCGCGCCGAGCGCGTGCAGCATCGCCGGATCCGCACCGTAAGTGGCGAGCGCGGTTGGCACGGTGGGGTAGGCGAGGGAGTCATACGGATCGGCGAGGGCGACGGCGATAGTTGGCTTCCCCCAGCCGAGCGCGGCATTGACGAACGTGGTCTGCGCCGGGAAGCGATTGGTCGCGCGGGTGCCGATGATGACGATCTCGGCCCCCTCCACGGCAACACGGGCGGCGGCGATCTCGCCCGCCGTTGGCCCCTGGCCGTCGAGGATAACGCCGCCGAGATTGACGAAGCGCGTCGCCAGCGCCTCGGTGAGTGGGCCGCGCTCGGGGCGCTCGGCGGTGTTGAGGTAGGTCCATTGGTGGAAAAGTTCGAGGACGGCGATGCGGGCGTCGCTGCGCAACGGCAGCAGTCCCGCCTCGTCGCGGAGCAGCGTCACCGCGTCGCGGGCGATCGCCGCCGCCCAGGCGCGGTGCTCCGCCGCGCCGAGCCAGGTTGCATCGGCGCCACCTTGCTTCGCTAGCCAGCCCTTCAGTCGCGCGATCCGTCCGACGGCATCGGCCAGTCGCGCGGCGGGGATACGCCCGCTCTCGACCGCCGCGAGGAGGGCCGCATGGACTTCTCGCTCCTCGCCGATCGGCTCGACCAGATCCCCGCCCGCCGCGATGAAGCGGACCGCACCCTCCGCGATCCCCCAGCGCTCCGTGATCGCCCGCATATTCATCGCATCGCTGACGATCACACCCCCGAAGCCGAGTTCGTCGCGCAGCAGCCCCGTGAGGAGGCGCGGCGAGAGGGTGCAGGGCAGGCCGTCGGGATCGAGATCGGGGAAGACGATGTGCGAGCTCATGATCGCGGGGAAGCCCGCCGCGATCGCCGCCCGAAATGGCGGCAGTTCGATCGCGTCCAGCCGCTCGCGCCCGCCCGCGATCATCGGCAAGGCGTAATGCGAGTCGATCGCCGTGTCACCGTGCCCCGGAAAATGCTTGCCGGTCGCCGCGACGCCGCCCGCGCCCAGCCCCGCCGCCGCCGCGAGCGCGAGTCGCGCCACCTCGGCCGGGCGCTCGCCGTAGGACCGGGTGCCGATCACCGGATTGCCGGGATTATTGTTGACATCGAGGACCGGGGCGAAGTTCATGTTGATCCCCAGGGTCCGCAGCTCCCGCGCCGTGGCGAGCCCCCAGCGGCGGGCGTGTTCCGCCGCGCCCGTCGCGCCGATCGCCATCGCCGAGGGGAAGGAGGTGGCGGGCGGGGGGAGGCGCTGTACCCGCCCGCCCTCCTGATCGACCGCGATGATCGCCGGCGATCTCGGCAGACCGCACAACGCCTGTATCCGCGCCGTCAGCGCCCGCGTTTCCTCTGGGCTGCCGATGTTGTCGGCGAAGAGGACGACGCCGCCGAGGTGGCAGTCGCGCAGGAGCGCTTCGTCTGCCGCGCTGAGCGTGGGGCCGTGGATGTGCCCGGCGATCAATTGGCCGATCTGGGCCGGGAGCGGCAGGGTGGTATCGGGAGTAACAGATCGGCCCATCGGTCCTCCTCGCGTGTTACCGCCACTCGGGATCGGTAGCGGACTCAGACGACCAGCGTGGCGCCGATGTCGGCCACGTCGCGGTGCGTCGAGCGCTCCCTGGTAAGGATACCGCGCCCGGGAGACCAAAGGTTAGCGCGGCGTGCGGGTGGCGTGCTATCGGGTGGGAGCACGCAGCGAGGCCCAGACTCGCCCTCGGCGTACTATCTGCCCTGTCTTGGTGCGGGCGGCGCGGCTGCCCGGTCGCGATGGTGTCCCGCCACGATCGGGCGTGGAGCGCTACGCCGGGAAGGCGACCGGCGTGCCCGGGATCGGCAGGTGGCCCAGGGCGAGCCAGGGCTCCAGCGCCTCGGGCGCGAGCGGGCGCGCGAAGAGGTAGCCCTGCCCCAGCTCACAGCCCAATTCTCGCAGCCGACTGGCCTGCGTGGCCGTCTCTACCCCCTCGGCGGTCACCTGCATCCCCAGGATATGCGCCAGCGCGATCACCGCCCCGACGATAGCGGTGTCCTCGACGTCCCGCCCCAGCCCGGCCACGAAGGACTTGTCGATCTTGAGCACGTCGAGCGGGAACCGCTTCAGATAATTGAGGCTCGAGTAGCCGGTGCCGAAGTCGTCGAGGGCCAGGAGCAGCCCGCGCGCGCGCAGCCCCCGCAGCGTGGCGACGGCCGCGTCGACGTCATCCATCACGGCGCTCTCGGTGATCTCCAGCTGCAGGCACGAGGCCGGCAAGCCGGTCTCGCGCAGGACATCGACGATCATCTCGGCGAGCTGCGGCTGCTGGAATTGCCGCGCCGAGAGGTTAACGCTCAGGACGAGTGGCGGGCGATCGGGCCAGCGCTCCAGCCACGCGCGGGCCTGCCGGCAGGCCTCGCCAAGCGCCCAGCGCCCCAGGGGCAGGATCAGGCCGGTCTCTTCGGCCAGGGCGATGAACTCCGACGGCTGGATCAGCCCCTCACGCGGGTGGTGCCAGCGCATCAGCGCCTCCAGCCCGACGAGCCGACCGGTGCGTAGCTCGACCTTCGGCTGATAGGCGAGCACCAGCTCGCCCGCAGCGATGGCGCGGCGCAAATCCGTCTCCCGCTCCAGCCGGGCCATCGCGACCGCGTTCATCCCTGCGTCGAACAGCGCGACGCCCGCCCGCCCGCTCTGCTTGACGCGATACATCGCCGTGTCGGCGTCACGCAGGAGTTCCGCCGTCCCTCCCATCCCGTCGTCGAGGGCGATGCCAATGCTGGCCGACACGACGATCTCGCGTCCCGCGAGCGCGAGGGGTGTACGGAGGGCCGCGAGGATTTGCCCGGCCAGCTGTCGCGCATCCCCAGCACTCGCCCCCGCGAGGAGCACGGTGAACTCGTCGCCCCCAAGGCGGGCCACGGCCGCCCCGTGGCCCACGCAGTCGCGCAACCGTTCGGCCACCGTTACGAGGAGCTCATCGCCGCGCTCGTGCCCCAGGCTGTCGTTGATCACCTTGAAGCGATCCAGGTCAAGGAAGAGGACCGCGAGGCCCGAGCTTGTGCGCCGCGCCCGCTTGAGTGTTTCCGCGAGGTGGGCGGCGAACCAGGCGCGGTTCGGCAGGCCGGTGAGCGCGTCGTGGAACGCCTGGTACGCCAGGCGTTCCTCGAACTCCTTGCGGGCGTGCGACTCGCTATAGAGTCTGGCGAGTTCGTCCTTCAGAGCTCCCGCGACGAACACGATCGCCAGGTGGGTGGTGCCGTAGGCGAGGAGGAGTCGGGCGAGTCCACCCCAACCATCCGGTGGCGGCGCGCCGGTGAGGAGAGGTGCCGCCGCCACGAGCGTCGCCGCGAGACCGATCAGCCCGGCGAGTCGTCGCGGGTAGTAGAGCGCGGCGAAGACCGTGGCGAAGAACGCGCAGACCGCGAATGGGCTCGCCCAACCACCGCCCCAGGCGACGAGCAAGGCGTTGAGCGCGAGCGAGCTGAGGTTCGCCGCGACGAAGCGATTGCGGGGGAAGCGCTCCCAGGGGAGGAACCAGATCGCGGCCACCGAGGCAAGGGCGACTGGGGCGAGCAGGTTGAGCGCCACCCGGTGATAACCCAGCCCGAGCGGCGAGTTGGCGACGAGCAGCCCGACGCCGCCGGCGACGACGTAGAAGAGTGCGGCGATGCGCCGCAGGCGGCGATCGATCTGCCCCGCAGCCTCGGGTATCGCCGCGGGCGCGGCGGATACCATGCCTCGCTGGTCATGGGGGGGGCACTGGCGGCGCGGCATGCGAGCTCCTGCTAGTCGGATGGTGAGCGGACACGGCGGGGCGGGGATACTGCCGCCCCGCCTCACCGTACCATCGCACCCGCAGGCGGGCAATCCCCTGGCCGTCCCGCTACCCTCCCCCATCAGTCCCGAGCGACGGCACTTCCCACGGGCGGGGCACTGCCGAATTCGTGGAAATCGGCGGCGGCATAGAGCGCCGGGATCAACTCGACGAGCCGCCCGATCCCGGCCTCAGCGTCGGGACACGGGGTCGGTGCCGCCGCGAGGAGTCCCGCGACGCGCTCGCGCCTGGTGGCGAGGAGGCGCTCGACCGCCAGCACAGCCTGCGCGCGCCGGGCGGTGGCGGGGAGGGTCGGTATCAGGCGGGCGAGCGCGGCGTCGGCCGCGCGGATGCTATTATAGGTTCCCTCACGTTCCTCGCGCACCCAGGTGCGCAGATCATTGGCCAGTCGGGCAATGTCGGCCGCAGCGAGCGAGAGCGCGATCAGGGCCGGTAGGCGCCGGACCAGGTCCGGATCATCCGCCCCGGCGTGCAGGATGAAGCAGGAGGCCAGGTAGTATGGTGCCCCGATGCTGTAGCGGGCGGTCTCGAGATGCGCGGCGGGCGACGGCGGGGGAGCACCCTCGGCGAGTTCCGTAGCGAGGCGACGCTCGCGGATGATCCCGGTGAGCATCCGGTGGAAGCTGTCGCGCCAAAAGGCGGCGAGGGTGGGGGGGCAAGGGCGAGCACGCACCTCGCCGACGAGGTCGCCGAGCGCCGCGATGATCCCGCCCGGATCGTCCGCCCCCGGAGTCGCCGGGATTCCGGTGAACACCGCCGCGCACCGTGCGGCGAGCGGGTCGAGCGCCGCGTCGGGGAGACGCCCGCCCGCCAGCGCGCCCAGGGTGGTGATTCGCCCGCCGGATACCTCATCTACGAGGTCGTCGAAGGCGTAGACCCACCCGTTCAGGCGGGCGGCGAGCGCACGCTCCCGCCGCGACAGGTGGGGCAGGTGGACCGCGGCCGTCAGGGCGAGTGCGCCGAAGCGACGGGCGTCGGCCAGCGGGAAGGTGGCCCTCCAATCCTCCAGATCCGCCGTGATCTGGGCGGAGTGGGCCGCGAGGGATGGGAGCTGGAACGCCGCGAGAAGATGTCCCAGGGTGACGTCATCACCTCGGGGCGCGGGTGTCGGGTGGTCGAACTCCTCGCGCGGGGCTCGCGCGGGTGTCCGCTCTTGAATGTGAACCTCGCTGCGGGACATAGTGACCAAAACACCCTCCTCCTCGATGCTGGCGCGATCGATCCCACCCACGGCGGGATCGCACGGTGGGCCGATTCTCCTTCCCCGTGAGGGAGTAGCCCATTGGTCCTGATCCTACCGCACCGATCGTCCCGCGCATACCCCCCAGATGTCCCGACCACCACGCCCCCAAGATTCCGATTCGTTCCAGGGGGACAACGAGCGCGGCATGCGGGCAGCGCTGGGCAGGGGAGCGTACCCCGGCCTCACGGTCAATGAGATAGGCCGGGTGACGAGTGTCCACTCTATTCAATTGGACTATCATTCAAGGCGGGTTGCTGGAAATCCGGGGGCGGCGGCTTCACCGGGGGATGGCTATGTGCACCTGAGAAGACCTGCGCGACGGCAATTCATTGGTTAAGAAGGCGTATGCCGCCCGCACATACGGGCATCCGCGTCCCGCTCGACAGGGGAGGATGACGGTATGGGTCGCGCGGACCGGGCGCGCCGAGCGGATCTCCGGCATTGCGCGCGAACTCGATTTCATCGGCGAGCGGGCGGTGTCAGATCGGCGATCACCACGCCCCCGCTAGACGAGGATGCCCTGCTCGGTATCCCCCTGGTTATCGACGACAGCCCACTCTAATCCGCTACCACCCCCGCCTCCGCCCGTACCAGTTGCGAGCCGAGGATCTCGTTGTACAACTCGCTCTCGCGCAGCAATTCCTCATGGGTGCCGCGCGCGACGATCTGCCCACCGTCGAGGACGAGGATGAGGTCGGCGTCGCGGACGGTACTGATCCGCTGGGCGATCACGAACGCGGTGCGGTGGGCGTCGCGCATCAGCCGTTCGAGCGCCTCCTGGATCGCCCCCTCGGTCCCGGCGTCCACGGCGGAGGTGCTGTCATCGAGGATCAGCAGGCGCGGGTCGATCAGCAGCGCGCGGGCGATCGCGATCCGCTGGCGCTGCCCGCCCGAGAGCCCGACACCGCGCTCCCCGACGATCGTGTCATACCCCTGCGGCAGGGCGGCGATGAACTCGGCCGCCTGCGCCGCCCGCGCCGCCGCCTCGATCGCCCCCGGTGTCGCGTCCGGGCGACCGTAGGCGATATTGTCGCGCACCGTGCCGCTGAAGAGCAGCGTCTCTTGCAGCACGATCCCGATCTGGCCGCGCACGGAGGCGATCGTCACGTCACGCACATCCTGGCCGTCGATCAGGACACTCCCCGCCGTCGCGTCATAGAAGCGCGGCAGGAGGTTGACGATCGTGCTCTTGCCCGAGCCGGTCGTGCCGAGGATCGCCACCGTCTGCCCCGGCTCGACGACGAAATTGAGACCGCCCAGGATCTCGCGGTCGCTGCCGGGGTAGCGGAAGCGTACGTCGCGGAACTCGACCCGCCCGACGAGCGGCGGCAGCGCGACCGCATCCGGCTTGTCGGTGACATCGAGCGGCGCGTCGATGATCTCGAAGATCCGGCTCGACGAGGCCGCCGCGCGCGGCACCATGCTCGCCAGGAAGCCCAGCGAGAGGAGCGGGAAGATGAGCAACCCCAGATAGGTGTTGAACGCGATCAACTCGCCGATCGTCAGCGAGCCGCCGATCACCTGCAAGCCGCCGAAGAGGATGACGCCCAGCGTCCCCAGGTTGGCGAAGAAGAAGACGAACGGGAAAACCTCCGAGAAGACTCGTATCGTCGCCAGATTCTTCTCCAGGAGGTCGTCGTTCGCGGCGCGATAGCGCCCCCGCTCGTAATCCTCGCGCGCGAAGGCGCGGATGACCCGTACCCCCGCCAGATCCTCCTGCAAGATCGTGTTGAGCTTGCTCAGTTGCCCCTGCACCTGGCTGAAGAGCGGACCGATCCGCCCGATGAAGCGGAAGAGGATGAGTGCGATCAGCGGCATGACCGCCAGCGCGACGATCGCCAGCTGCCAGTTGAGGATGAAGAGGAGGATCGCCGAGCCGAGCAGCATCACGACCGAGGAGCAGATCTGCACCAGCCCGGTCCCGGCGAAGGTGCGGATCTGCTCGACGTCGCTCGTCAGGCGGGTCAGGAGTTGGCCGGTCTGTTGGCCGTCGTAGTAACTGAAACTCAGGCGCTGCAATTTGGTGAAGAGGGTATCGCGCAGCTCATAAGCGACCCCTTGCGACGCGCGCTCGGCCAGGAATCCTTGCAGGAAGGTGAAGAGCCCACGCAGGACCGCGACGCCGACCATCCCGACGACCGCGATGGCGATCGCCTCGACCTGTCGCCCGGCCACCCCCTCGTCGATCGCCAGCCGGATCAGTTGCGGCGCGACCAAATTCGTCGCCGAGACGAGGAACAGCGCGACGAGCGCCCCGGCCGAATCGCGCCAATAGCTGCGCAGGAAGCCCGTCGCGCGGCGCAACGCCGCCCCCGCCCCCGGTTGCAGCGACCCTGGCTCGCCACGTCGCACCCCGCCGACCATGCCGCCCGGTCGTCCCGCCATCGCGCACCTTCATCTCCGCTCGTCATCCGGCACCGCACACAATCTTAACACCGCGCGCGGAGAATTACCCCGCGTCGCGGAGATGGCGGCGTTTTGCCTCGGTAGGCGGCGCGTTCGATGATCGTCGACCAGCTCGGGCGTTGCTCGTCGGGCGGGGCGGTTTCAGCGGGATAGGTCGAAGAATGTCTTCGCGAGTCTTTCGCCATTGACCACGATCTCCACCTCATGCCGACCTGGGTAGTGGACGCGTGTGGTGAAGTCGCGCATCTCTTGGCTGCGGGTGAGCACGACGGACTCACCGGGGCCGAGGGTGAGTTCCCGCAACTTGAATACCTTCGCTGTGGTCGCGCCGGATTTCTTGACGTAATGCACGATGTAGTCGACCACGAGGCGCTGGGCGGTCGCGGAGGTCGATGTCAGCCGAAACGATAGGGTGATCCGGTCGCCAAGTCTGATCGTCTCGGGCGATACCGTGACCCCGTGTACAATGACATCCGGCTTCGCGTCAGCGCCGAGCACCGCCAGGGCCTGTCGGTCGCCCTGCTTGATCAGGGTGCGCAGGGCGCGCTTCGCGATCCAGGCGGTGTGCGGATTGTCGAGTATCCAGCCCGCGATCCGGTCCAGGACCCAGGCGGGATGATCCTTGGTGATGTCGTTGAGGTGGTTCGCCACGGACTTGCGCACATAGAGGCTCGGGTCGGCCTTGAGGTTCTCGATGATCGGCGCGACCGGCGACGGATCGATAATGAGGGGCTCGAGGCGAAACGACCACGGCAAACGTGGGCGCGCGCCCTCGCTCGCGAGGCGACGGACATGCTCATTCTCGTCGCGCGACCACGTTGTCATCACGGCGAGCGTGCGCGACAGATCACGCCGCAGAAAGTGCCGCACAGCGAACTCGGAGGACCCGAAAGTGGTGAAGAATCGCAGAGCATCCATTGACGTGTGAAAATCGTCGAGGCCATACAGCCCGACGTAATCGGGCAAGATCAGGCTGGCGAAGCTGTGGTTCAGGCGCGGTGCCAGGCGGCGGAGGATCTCGAGGGCCGTGCGATACTCGTCCGGCAGCGTGGCGTGCAGGCTTTCGGTCGTGCGGCGTAGGCGCTGCATGAGCGTCAGCGTCTCGAGGCCGGACAACGCCAGGGTCAAGAAGCGCGCCGCATCGAAACCCGGATGGATTGCGGCGGTTTCCCCGGCGATGGACCGAAGGCGATTCGCGTCGAATATCTCCTTGAGGGCGGGGGACTGGGTCCGCTTTTGGGTGCTGGCGTCAGCGGTCATCGCGCAGACGCAACACGAGGGGCCAGGTCGGCGGCGAGCAGTGGTGGCCGTGCTGGTAGTGTCATCGCGTCTCCTCGGTAAGCGTCTCCGGTGGGGTTGTCTCGCCAGCCCGCACTGGCCTGGTCGATCGGCGCGATAACGGGCGAGCGCGGGCTGGCTGCTGGAAAGGGTTCAGGTGCCGACCACGACTTGCGCGAGCTGGCCTTTGCGCTGCAGTTGCCCGCGTCGATCCAGGAGTGCCACGGCACCTCCCGAGGTGACGCCGAGCGCGATCATCACCAACCAGGGCAGGATCGTTGGCCCATTCCCCCGGCTGACGTCGAAGGTCGCCCCGGTCACGGTATTGCCGATCGTCACGCCGATCGCGGAGGCGACCGAGTAGAACCCGAAGTAGGTGCCGAGCAAACGCTCGCGCGCGAGGATCGGGATCATCTCCATCGAGAACGGTTGCGCGATCATCATCCCGAACGCCAGGAAGGCGATCGCCAGGAGGACCGGGCTCAGGTTCAATGCTCGCCGCGCGAGCGCGCCCGCCGCTCCGACACCATCCGTATCGATCGGCAGGAGCGGCGTCGCGAGCAGGATCGGGGTGAAGGCCAGGCCCATCAGGGCCAGCCCCCCGGCAATTGCCACCGGCGGTCGCCAGCGGGCGCGGCAGCGCGTCGTCACCCAGACTTGCGCCCCGATCGTCAGGAGCGAGGGCAGGATATAGATAAAACCGACGAGGGTCTCGCTGCCAGTCAGGCGCTGTACTTCAAACGGGATGCCGAGATAGAGTTGGTTGTACAGGACCAAGTAGCCGACCACGGCCAGCGAGAAGAGGACGAAGGGGCGGTTGCGCAGCACCTCCTCCCAGTCTCGCCAGACCGAGGGGGCTGCGCCGCGCGCCAAGCGCTCGCGCGAGGGCAAATAACGCAATTGTAGGAGCATCAGGAGAAAGAACATCCCCGCCGCGCAGAGGCAGACCGCCTGGAAGCTGAGGCGCAGGAGTAGCACCCCCAGGAGCGGCCCGGTCAGGTTGCCCGTCTGCCCGAAGACGTTGCTGAGGGCGAAGAGTTCCGCCCGCCCGCTCGCTGTCTCGGAGGCCAGATAGGCGCGGAGGGCGGGGCTGAAGAGCGCCCCGGCAAAGCCGCTGAGGATCGCCGCGACCATGATCCCCGCGAACGTATCGGTCAGCCCGAAGAGGCCGAAGCCGATCGTCCGCAACGATAATCCGGCGACGATGACCGGTTTCGGGCCGAGACGATCGGCCAGGGAGCCGCCGATGATCGTCAGCCCTTGCTGGCTGAGGGTGCGGATACCAAGGATCAGCCCGACCATCCAGGCCGCGAAGCCGAGATCGCGCGTGAAGTGGATCGCGAGGTACGGATAGAGCATCGCGAAACTGAGGTAGATCGTCAATTCGTTGATCAGCAGGACCTGGACAGTCAGGCTCTGGGAGCGGAAAGAGCGCAGCATTCTCCACCTCGGATCGGGCCGGGCGACCGGCCAGGACGACGACCTCGATCGGGCAAGCCGGGCGTGTCATCGAACTGGCAACGCAGTCTACCATGCCTCTGATCGCTCACCGGGCGTGAACGACCTTGAATGAGGGCGGGAAGAGTTCATCGGGCGTCCGGCGGAGGTAGTCGCGCGCGGTGTATGCCGCCTTGTAGCGCGCGAAGTAGTCTTGCGCCCGCGAGCGCAGCGCGGCGACATCGATGCCGGGGATCTGGCGATCTTCCATGATCGTGCGCCCGTTGACGACGACCGTGCGGACGTCGGTCCCGCCCGTGTTGTAGAGGATCGTGCGGATCGGATCGTCGATCGGGCCGACGTGCAAGGCGCTGAGGTCCACGATCGTCAGGTCAGCCCGCGCGCCGGGGGCGAGTCGGCCCAGGTCGTCGCGCCCGAGCGCCCGCGCGCCGCCGATGGTCGCCGCGCGGAAGAGATCGGCGGCGGTGCTGCCGGCCTGATCGCGCGTGACGATCTTGCCCAGATTGCTGCCGTAATCCATCACGCGGATCATGTCCGGTGGGGAGGTGTCGGTGCCGAGCGCGAGGTTGATACCGGCCTGACGGTAGCGGTCGAACGAGTCGAGGGTGCCGCCGTGCCGCCCGCTGATCAGCGGGCAGTGGATGACGCTGGTGCCGCTGTCGCGCAAGAGGGCGAGATCGGCGTAAGGGTCGTCGCCCGCGTCGCCGAGTGTGGTCGCGTGCGGGATGAGGGTGCGCGGGCCGAGGATTTCCCACTCGCTTAAGAGTTCGAGCGGTCGCCGATCGTGCCAGGCGCGCAGGAAGCGGATCTCCTGCGCGCCCTGCGCGGCGTGGAGACGGAGCGGGCAACCCCATTCGTCGCTGAATGCCTTGGTGCGCCCGAGGATAGCGCGCGTGTTCGTCTCGATCCGCGCGGGGAGGAGCGCGCCCCGGATGAGCCCGCCGTGCGCGCCGTCGAAGTCGCGCACGAAGCGGATCGCCTCGTCCAGCCCCGCCTCGCCGCGCGCCTCGTCCCAGAGGACGGTCGGGGTGCCGTCGGCGCGGGTGACGTTGACCCCGGCGCGATAGCTCGGGCCGAGGTACATCCGCAGGCCCAGTTCGCCCGCGACGGCGGCGGTCCCGGCGAACTCGTCATAAGTCTCGGCCCAGGCGCGATAGGTCTCGGCGGCGATCGGCATGGCGGTGGTGATCCCGTTGAGGATCAGTTGGACGATCGCGTAGCGTCGCTTGAAGATTTCCTCCTCGGGGCTGGATAGCTCGCGCGGGCCGGAGCGGAAGTAGCCCTCCGACCAGCGCTGCCCGGCGACCCGCTCAGGGGTGAGCCAGGTGTCAAGGATAGCGTGGTCGATGTCGCCGAGGGCGTCGAGGTCGATGAAGCCCGGCGAGATGACTGCGTCGCCGTAGTCGCGCGTTTGCTCCACCGGGCCGGGGTAACCGTGCCCGACGAAGATGATCGTGTCGCCGTCGTAGACGACCTCGCCGTCCGGGTAGATGACGTGGTCACTGTCGGCATAGCCGATCACGAAGCGGGCGGTGAGTTTGGTCGGCATCGGGTGGCAGGTCCTTTCTGGTAATGGGGGTGACGGACCTCTCCCCGCCGCTCCGGATGAACCGGATTCATCCTGCTGCAAGTCAGGACAATGCCCGGCGGCGACCCTCCCCTATAAGGGAGGGCGGGGACGGTGCTCAACGAGAAGTCCGGGGGGGGTGACCGCTCCTCCCCGCCCTTACTCCCGCGCCCCCGCCGCGCGCAGGATCGTCGCGATCCCTTCCTGGCCGCGTCGCCGGGCGTGCGCGAGGGGGGTGACGCCGTCCTTGTCGGGGATATTGACGTCGGCCCCGCTCGCGACCAGCAGGCGCACGACCTCGGTGTGGCGCGACCCGCCATCGCCGAGGATGATCGCCTCCAGCAGCGCGGTCCAGCCGAGGCGGTTGATGTGGTTCACGTCGATCTCGGTCTTCAGTAGTTCGCGGATGACCTCGACATGGCCGCGATCGGCCGCGCGGATCAGGCCGGTGCCATTGTAGCTGTCGGTGCGCCGCACGTCCGCGCCCGCCGCGAGGGTGAGGCGCAGCATCTCCACCGAGCCGTCGGCGGTGGGGATCAGGTAGGCGCTCTGCTGGCTGCGGTCCTGCACATTCACATCCGCGCCCGCCGCGATCAGCAGCCGCGCGACCGCTAGGTGATCCCCGTAGGCGGCGGCGATCAGCGCGGTCGCGCCGCTCTCGTCGGTCGCGCCGACACTCGCGCCCGCGCCTAGGAGGCGGTGCACCTCGGCCTCATCGCCGCGACCGGCGGCGGCGATCAGCGCGCGATCCTGTTCCGGCGTGCCGCCCACCTTCGCCCCCTCCCGATTATCCAGTAGCAAGGATGCCGGCACGGCCACGCCCGCCGCTAGGGCGAGGAAAAGGGCGGCGACGATCAGTTGTTTGCCCATCCGCATCCCTCCCCGCGCGGTTGCCGCAAACCAGAAGGGCCGCGCCTATCACCATGATAGGCGCGGCCCCGCTGTGCCTTCGGTTGGCGATCAGGCGCGGCGACCGCGCCGCCCCACGAACCTCGCTGCGCCGAGGGTCAGCGCGGCGAAGGCGGCGACGAGGGCGGCGAATGGTGCGCCGCTCGTGTCACCGCCCGCACCGGTGTTCGGCAGGCCGGGCAAGTTCCCGCCGCTGCCGGTCGCGGGCGGCGTCGGGGCGATGCTGGGGGCCGGGGCGGCGGTGGCGGTAGCCGTGGGGCGCGGTGCCTGGCTCGGGGTCGCGGTCGGCACCGACGACGGCGCTGGCGAGGGGGTTGCCGAGGGGACCGGCGGCGAGGTCGCGCCGGGGATCGGCAGGCCGAGGATGACGAACGGCAGGGTCGGCGGGGTGTTCGCCTGCCGCTTGTTCAACTGCGAGTTGACGACTAGCAGCCGATCGCCGACCCGCGCGAACGTGGTCGGGAAGTCGAAATCGGGGTCAGTCGTCGCCGTGACGAATTGGGCGCTGCCGAAGTCCGCCGACAGCTGGAAGGTGACGAGGGTAGCGGCGGCGTTGCGCATCACCCGGAGGGTCTGGCCGTCGATCAGCAGCCCATCGCCGCCCATCACCGCCTGCCCACCCAAATTGATCTCGGCGATCGCCCTGGTGGCGACCTCGACGCGGAACAGCTTGCCGGTGTTCGATTGCACGACGACGAGGTACTTGCCGTCGTCGCTGGCGGCGATCCCGTTGAGGTTAAAGCCCTGGCCGTAGACGATCGGCGACCCCGCCAGATCGCTCCAGCGCGAGAAGGCGTTGGCGGCGGTCACATCGGCGGCGACGCGGTAGATCGCCGGGCTATTGGAGTCGGTGAAGTAGGCGTCGCCGTTCGGCGCGATCGTCACGTCGTTGACGAAGCTCGGCGTGAGGCCGGTGGCGAACTTGGCCAGCAGCCCTTTCGTGGCACCATCGTAGACGAAGATTTGTCCGGTCGCGCCGCCCGCGAGGTACAGCCGCCCACGCCGGTCCACCTTCAGCCCGCGCACATCGGTGCGCCCGTCGACCCCGCCGGGCAGGAACGGCTCGGCATTCGGCGTGCCGACCGTGCCGCGATAGACCGTGCCGGTGGTCGTGCTGCCGACGAAGAACTCGCCGGTCATGGGGCCGCTGGCGATCCCCTCGGGGAAGACATTGTCGCCCGGCAAGGTGTACCGCTCGGTCGCGGCGAGCGCCCCGCCGAACCCGAGCGCCAGGATCGTGACCGCGAGCAGGATACCGAGTCGCAACCTTCGCATGATCTTCCCTCCCACTGTACTCCCACCAGACCGCGCCCTGCGGCCTTACCGTAGGCTACGTCGCCGCCGCGCGTCTGGATTGCAATAGCCCTCCTCGCGGAGCTATTGAGCAGGAATCCGAGCGCGCTCAGGCGAATTTTAGCAGCGCGGCCAAATTGCCACCCTTCACCTTGGCGCGATCCGTCTCCGGGAGGTGCGCCAGGTGGGTATCGACGATCCCCGGCTCCCCGTCGCCCCAGACCAGCCGATCCGGCCCGAAGGCGTCGGCCACGCGCCGCGTGAGCGGCAGGGCATCGGGGTAGTGCGGCGGTTCCTTGGCGAAGTGGCCGAGGCCGGAGAGTTTCATGGAGACGTTGTCGAACCGTGCCAGCGCCAAAACTTCCTCGTACTCCTCCGGCGTCCCCAGGTGCGGCTCGGCGAGGTGGTCGATCAGGACCGGGACGCGGGGGAGGATTCGCAGGGCGGCGGCGAGATCGGCGGCGTAGTTCGGGCCGATGTGCAGCTCGACAATCAGGCCGAGGTCGGCGGCGCGCCGCCAGATCGTCCCGACATTGGCGTCGGTGAAGCTGCGCAGGTAATGGTCCTTGCCGCGATGGGCGTGGAAGCGAACGGCGACGATTCGGGGCTCGCGCCAGACCAGGGCAACCAGCTTCTGCGGCGCGGCGGGGTCGTCCGGGTAGACGAAGGCGGTGCCGCGCAGCCGCTCGGGCTCGCGCCGGAGGCAGTCGAGGACGAGGCTGTGGTCGTCGCCATATGGCTCGGGCTGGACGAGTACGGCGCGGTCGATTCCTTGGGCGTCCAGCCGCGCCAGGTAGTCTGCCAGCGGGTCGGCGGAGACCATCGTCTCGCGCGGGGTGTAGGCGGCGCGCGGGTGGATCGGGTAGCGTTCGCGGTCGCTGGAGAACATGTGGGCGTTCCACTCGACGATCATGAGGGGCTCCTTCTTACTTGCTGGGCGTGGGAGACCGGTGATTGAAATCGGCGCTCCCTGCCTGCGGCTACAAACCCTGTGACCCGGCACAGGACTGCGGCCCACTGAAGTGGACTAGGGCGTGTCTGATGAAACACCGGCGTACTCCCCGGCGATGCGTGGCCACCATGGGAGACCAGGGTCGGGCGCACCGTGTGCGCAGAAGTAGCGCGCTGCTTGCAGCACCATCGCGATGTCGCAGCAGACCTGCTCGGCTGGCGCGACGTAGCCCTGGTCGCTCCGCCAGAGCACCGTCCCCCCGTCGGTGTGGCGCGGCTCGTGGTAACGGTACTCCACCCCGTCAACGCGGCAATCAAAGGCATAACAGCCCTCGCCGCCAATCACGTTGAAATCGGGCAGCGCATCTTCCTCGACGGGCACGCGCTGGAAGAGCCAGATGAAGGGAAAGCGGTCGCGGTCGAGCCGGCGACTCGCCACTTCGATGTCCACCCAAGCTGGGGCGGTGCCGCCCTCCGTCCACCAGACTCGGCCATCCTGCCCATAGACAATGGCGCGCAGCAGCTTTACGAGCACCCGCCCTCCACCGAAGGTTCTGCACGTTGTGAATCACCAGACACGCCCTCATGTTACGGGAATGTGCTGTCAATGGCGTTGTTCGTCTCTCTCACACGCCGATGGCGATGGCGGGGTAGAACGGGTCGGCACCGCCCCGCAGGCGACCGTCGGGGTCATAGCCGATGGCGGTGGGGCTGGCGAAGCCGCCGCCGAAGAAGTCGTTGTGAATCGGCTTGACGGTGTGGCCGCGCGCGATCAGGGCGTCGATCTGCTCCTGGCCGACGCGGTCATCGATCAGCAGACGGCCCTCGCTGCAATCCATCCGCGCGCCGCCGATCGCCCCCTGCGGGCTGCGGCCGAAGTCCAGGTGCCCGATGATGATCTGCGCCACCGCATCGAGGATCCGCCGCCCACCGGATGCGCCGACGACCAGCCGGGGCTTGCCGCCGTCGAGGACGATCGCCGGAGTCTGGTTGGTCAGCGGGCGGCGGCTCGGGCCGAGCGAGGCCGCGCGGCCCGGCTCCGGGTCGAACCAGGACATCCCGTTGTTCAGCAGGATCCCGGTGCCGGGGATCGTGACCGCGCTGCCGAAGCTCGACATCAGCGTGGAGGTGAGGCTAACGGCGAGGCCGTCGCGGTCGGCGGCGCAGAGGTGGGTCGTGTTGCTGCGCGCCGGGCCGGGGGCGCTGGGGGGCGGCAATGCCCCCGGACGCCCGCCCGGCTCGTAGCGCCACGGGTCGCCCGCCGCGCGCGAGGTGGCGGCGCGCGCGGGATCGATCAGCGCGCGCCGCGCGGCGATGTACTCGTCGGTCAGCAGCCCGGCGAATGGCACCGGCACGACCTCCGAGTCGGCGAGATGGGCGAAGCGGTCGGCGAAGGCGAGCAGCGAAGCCTCAGCGATCAGGTGGAATGTGGCGGCGTCGGGGCCGCCCGCGCTGAGATCGAAGCCGTCGAGGAGGCGCAGCATCTCGGCCATCGTCACCCCACCGAACGGCCCAGGCACGGTGGCGACGGTCTGGTCGCGGTAGGGGAAGGTCAGCGCGGGGCGGATGACGGCGCGATAGGCGGCGAGGTCGTCGGCGCGCAGCAGGCCATCGTTGGCGCGCATGTCGGCATCAATGGCGGCGGCGAGCGGGCCACGATAGAAGGCGTCCGGGCCGTCGGCGGCGATCCGTTCGAGTGTGCGCGCGAGGTCCGTTTGCTGGAGTCGCCCGCCAACCCCTTCCAGATCGACCGCGCGCGGCGGCGCGTCGTCGTCCAGGAAGATCGCGGCGGAGGCCGGGAAGCGACGCAGGCGGTGCCGCTCGCGCCCGACGAGGACGGCGTGGTACCACTCGACCGGCAGGGCGGTCGCGGCTAGCTCGATCGCCGGACCGATCACCGTCGCCAGCGGCAGCCGCCCCCAGCGTGCCAGCGCGGTCGTGTACCCGGCGACCGCGCCCGGCACCGCCACCGCCCGATAGCCGACCGTATTTGCCTCATCCTTGACTGCGCGCCACTTAAAAACCTCGGTCGAGCGGCCCTCGGCGAGGTCGTAGCAATCGGGCGTGGCGAGGGCGGGCGAGCGCATCCCGAACTCGACGCAGTAGCTCTGGCCGTCGGCGGGGTCGTGGACGATCATCACGCCACCGCCGCCGAGCCCGCTCATCATCGGCTCGACGACGCCGCTGGCGAAGGCTGTGGCGATCGCGGCATCGATCGCATTGCCGCCGAGCGCGAACATCCGCGCCCCGGCCTCGCTCGCCAAGCGATGTTTCGCCGCGACCATCCCCCGCTCGCCGATCGGCTCGACCCGGTCAACCGTGCGCCACCCGTACTGCATCACCGCCCCCTCCCCGCTCTCACAGCGCCTCGACCGGCGGATTATAGACCAGGTGGGTGAGGGCGGGTGGGAAGGTAGGTGGTTGTTCCC
>CADCWN010000025.1 GCA_902806415.1 uncultured Thermomicrobiales bacterium
ACTCGGAGCCGCTGATGCTGAAGAACGGCACCCCGGCCTCGCCGGCCACCGCCCGCGACAGCAGGGTCTTGCCGGTCCCCGGCGGGCCGACGAGCAGCACGCCGCGCGGGATCCGCGCGCCGAGGGCCGCGAACTTGTCGGGGTACTTCAGGAACTCGACGACCTCCTGGAGCTCCTGCTTCGCCTCCTCAACCCCGGCCACATCGGCGAAGGTGACGGTGGGGCGGTTCCCGGTGAACATCCGCGCCCGGCTCTTCCCGAAGGAGATCGCCTGATTGTTCGACCCCTGCGCCTGGCGCATCATGAAGATGAAGATACCGACGAGGAAGAGGGTCGGTAGCAGGAAGGTGAGGGTGCTGAGGAGCCCGCCCCACTGACTGGCCGGCTTCGTCTCGATCCGCACATTCGCGGTCGTCAGATCGACCTTAAAGGTGTTGAAGAGATCGTAGATCGTCACGTCATCGGGGAGGACCGTCGTCTTCGGCTCCCGCTGGCCGCGATAATAGACCTGGGCGTTGTTCGAGCCGGTCTGCGTCACGATCCGCTCGACATTCCCGGCCACCACCTGGCTGGCGAGTGTCTTGCCATCGACCTCATCCGGCGTGTTGCGATTTCCGATGAACGTGAACCAGATGAAGATCGACGCCAACACCAGCAACACCCAAACAAAGGTGTGCTTCGCCCATTTGTTGTTCCCCATGCGTTCCTCCGTGACTGCTCGCGCGCGATGATTCGGTGCTCAATACAGACACATCGCGATCGGTCGTGTCTGTACAAATTCGCACAGCAGACCTTGGGCCTGGTTCCGCTGTGGAGTGCGTGCGCCGGTGACTGCCGAAAGTATAGCAGATCGACCGGGCGCGATTCACCCGGCGGAGGGGGAGAAAAGTCCCGCCTCGCCGGGAAATCCTACCCACCAAACCGGTCTTCTCGTCGTCCTCGTCGGCGGTCACTATCGGCCCGACGCAGTTGGGACGCAATGCGCGGGTGGTCGCGTGTGCCGCCTCCGGCGCGGCGGCTTCGTCCCGTGCGCTCGGTCCCATCACTATAACGCCGCCCGGCCCGCTCATGTGACGGCAGCCCGGCTTATTCTGCGGGTGAGAGTGAGAGCACCCCCAGATACGGGAGATTGCGATAGCGTCCGGCGTAATCGAGCCCGTAGCCGATCACGAATTCATCGGGAATGTTGAAGCCGACGTAGTCGATCGGCGGCAGGGGATAGTCGCGCGGGCGCTCTTTCAGCAGGAATGAGCAGATTCGCACGCTCGCCGGGTTGCGCCGCGACAGCAGATCGAGCAGGTAGATCAGGGTCAGGCCGCTATCGATGATATCCTCCACGAGGATGACGTTGGCCCCCTCGATCGACTCGTTGAGATCCTTGAAGATGCGGACCACGCCGCTCGACTTGGTGCTCGCACCGTAGCTCGACACGGCGATGAAGTCGATCGTCAGCGTCGGGCGCTCGATCGCGCGGATGAGGTCGGCCATGAAGACGACCGCGCCGCGCAAGATACCGACCAGGATCAGGGGCGCGTCGCTCCCCGCGTAGTCGGCCGAAATCTGTGCCCCGAGCGCGCGCACCCGCGCCCCAATCTCTTCAGCCGGGATCAGCGCGCGCTCGATCGCCTCGCGCTGCCCCCCGATGACGATCCCATCCATCCCGCGCTCCTCACTCACGTCCCTTTGTCGCACCCGATGACGCGCCATTATAGAGCAGCCGCAACGCGGCATCGCTGCGATGGGGTGCGGTATTCGCCCCCAAGAACGCGGCGAGGCCGGCGATCCAGAAGATCCGCTCGCCCGCGGCCAACACGATCAGATGCCGCCGCGCGTAACGCGGGATATGGTGATCGACGAACCAATCTTGCAACTTCTGTGTGCCGCGACCATCTGGCAGCACGAATCGATCGCCGGGCTGCCACGTCCGCAGGATCAGCGGCGGGGATGCGGCGTCGAGCGCGGGGAGTGGGCAGTATGCCCCGCCTGGGGGGGCGGTGTCGGCGGGCACAAGCTGCACGGCCCACCCCGCCGACAGCCCGATTATCCCGATCTTCGGGAGTGGCGCGGACCATCCCGGCCCCACCAGCGGCACGGTCAACCGTTGCCGCAATTCCTCCTCGATCGTCGCCGCCAGCCCGACCGCCGCCCGCTCGCGCTCGACGACGACGACAAGCCCACCGGGAAGGGACCGATGCCCACCACCGCGCGCCGCAGCAATCCCCTGGCGCGCCGCCTCGATCGGCGCGGCACCGAGCCCCGCCGCCGTCTCGACACCGCGCACCTCGGTCCACGCGCGCCGAAGGAGGCGCCGTTGCAGCGCGGGATGCTCGGCGCGGAAGGTCGCGCGGTCGAGGAGGACGAGCGCGCCGTCGGCCTGGGCGCAGCGCACCCAGGCGTCGTCGGTCGCGCGCCGCAGCAGATCCTCATCGTCGGCCAGGAGGATCGCCCCACGCGCCAGAGTTGCGGTCGCGCCGGGGAACAACTCTTCCGCCAACGGCAGCAGGCGGTGACGGACGCCGTTGCGACGCAAGATCGGGTCATCGTTGGTGGGATCGTGGGTTGGCGTCAACTCCCACGTACGGCAATACGCCTCGATCGCCGCGCGACCGACGCCGAGGAGCGGACGCCACAGCGCCGGGCGAGACGGCAATTCGCCCGCAGCGCCAGGGTTGGCGTGGCGATCGAGGAGGTCGCCAGCCCGCCGCACGGTTGGCATCCCGGTCAACCCGGCCAGCCCCACACCGCGCAAGAGGTGCAGCAACAGCGTCTCCGCCTGATCGTTCGCCTGGTGTCCCAGCGCCACGGTGAGCGCGCCGACCGACCGCGCCTCCTCGGCGAAAAGCCGGTAGCGCTCCCGCCGCGCCGCATCCTCCACCCCTTCTCGCCCGGCGGCGATCACGCCCGGGCGCACGACCCGCACGGCGACCGCGATCCCCCATCCGCGGCAGAGCGCGGCGACCCGCGCCGCCTCCCCTGCCGACTCGGGGCGCAGCGCGTGATCGACCACGATCGCGCGAATCGTCGTCCCGCGCTCACCAGCCCACCGCCGCAGCAGATGTAGCAGCGCGAGCGAGTCCGGCCCACCGGAGACGCCGACGAGGATCGGCGCGGCCAACTCCTCGGGCGCGAGTTCGCCCGCCGCCGCGCGCAGCGCCGGGAGGAGGTCACCATCAAGGTTATGAGCGGAGTGCGGCATCGTGCTCACATGATTGGGAGGGGAGTCGTCAGTCGTCAGTCGTCAGGAGACCGTCCGTAGTCCGTAGAGGGGCCACGAGATGGAGGCTTTTGCGGGATACCCTGGACCTGCAACGCGGTCACCGCGCAGAAGAAGGGGAGGAGAGAGGTTATCCCTCTCTTCCGACTCCCTGCTGACGGCTGACGACTGACGACTCCCCGCCGACCTACAGTTCTTCCTCACTGTCGGGGTCGAGGAAGGTCATCTGTGCCGCCGCCCGCGCTACCGCCGACGCGGCGTAGGCTTTGCCCAGGTGCTCGTAGGCGCGGCGGGTCGCGACCCGCCCGCGCGGGGTGCGCTGCAAGAAGCCGAGTTGGATCAGGTACGGCTCGTAGACATCCATGATCGCGTCAACTTCCTCGTTGGTCGCCGCCGCCAGCGTCGCCACCCCGACCGGCCCACCCTCGAATTTGTCGACGATCGCCGACAGCACCCGGCGATCGGTCTCGTCCAGCCCGAGGCTGTCGATCTCCAGCCGCCGCAGTGCCTCGCGCGCCACGAGGCCGTCGATCGCGCCGTCCGCGCGCACCTGGGCGTAGTCGCGCACCCGCTTCAGGAGCCGGTTCGCCACGCGCGGCGTCCCACGCGCCCGCAGGGCCAGTTCGCGCGCGCCATCCTCATCCATCGTCACTCGGAGGATCTTGGCCGAGCGACGCATGATCTCCAGCATCGCCCGCTCGTCGTAGAAGTCGAGGCGATGGATGATCCCGAAGCGGTCGCGCAGGGGCGAGGTCAGCAGCGCCAGCCGCGTCGTCGCGCCGACCAGGGTGAAGCGCGGCAGGCTGATCCGCATCGAGCGGGCAGCCGGACCCTTGCCGATGATGATATCGACCGCGTAATCCTCCATCGCCGAGTACAGCACTTCCTCGACCTGGCGGGCCAGGCGGTGGATTTCGTCGATGAAGAGGACATCGCCCGCCTTGAGATTGGTCAGGATCGAGACGAGATCGCCGGCGCGGTCGATCGCCGGGCCGGAGGTGATCCGCAAGCTGACGCCCATCTCGGTCGCCAGGATCTGCGCCAGGGTCGTCTTGCCGAGGCCGGGCGGCCCGTAGAGCAGGACATGGTCGAGCGACTCGCCGCGCGCCTTCGCCGCCTCGATCACGATCCGCAGGTTCTCTTTGACCCGATCCTGGCCGATATACTCGTCGAGGTGGCGCGGGCGCAGGCTCGTCTCGGCGGCGCGATCTTCCTCGCGCTCCGTGCTGCCAACCAGTCGCTCCAATGCCATCTCGCCCCCCGCCGCTCGCGCCCACTCTTCAGGCCGAGTATACCATAGAGAAAAGAACGCACGTTCTATCGGGGTAGGCCGCGCGCCCCTGCGTTACCATTGGGCAGGAGCGCCGCACGGCGCGCAAAGGCGGAGCGAGGATAATGCCCCTCAGCTATCCCCATGGGCCGATCAACACGGGGGTCGGGCTGCGCCCGGAGGCGGACGCGGAGGGTCGCGTCGTCAAAGAATTCGCCGGGGCCGAGCGGGTCTAATGGGCGCAGTGCCCGCGCTGCCGCCAGCGATCCTGGTACGCGCTCCGCTACGACACCGGCGCGACCGAGCGGCAATTCTTCGGCAAGCGTTTCCGCGACCGCTTCCGGGAAGAAGCCTGCCCCGCCCATTCGCTCAATCCGCTCACCCTGCCCATCGACACGCCGGACAGCGCATGACACAAAACGCGCCGCCGCCACAGCCCGCCCGCACCCGCCCGATCGCCCTCGCGCTGCTGGCCCTGCTGGCCGCAGTCTTCATTCTGAACCTGATCGTCGGGCTGCCCCAGTTCATCCTCTACGGCCTCGTGGGCGGCCTCGTCTTCTGCCTGATCATCGTCGGGCGCGACGCCCTACTCGCCGCCCAGCGCACACTCGACACTCCGCCCCCACACGAGCCGCCCGAACGCAGCGACCGAGAGTGACAAGGGCAAGGGACGATTCACCGCGGAGGCGCAGAGGACACAGAGGGCCGCAGAGAACGAGAGAAGATCATTCTTTATCGTTCCCTCCCTGCGATCCTCTGCGTCTCTGCGCCTCCGCGGTGAATCGTCCCCCTCCCTGGCATGGTATCGTTTTTGCGCCGCCGTACCCTTGAGCCAGTGGGTTGGCCACGTCGGAACACACCGGATGGAGGGGAGAGCGAGATGAGCAGCGGATCATTGCAGGGCGGGGCCGCGCGGCACCCCGAGGATACCGAGGATACTGTCGGCGAGTTCATCCACGGCGAGGAGCGCGACGAGGGGGTCGGCGAACTGACGCCGCTGCCCGACGACGCGGGCGGCGACACCCCGCCCGAGCGCGACGTGCTCGGCGACCTCGAAGCGGCGGTCGGGCGCAACCTCAACGATGACCTCACCGCCGAGGCAACCCACCTTTCGAGCGATGACGACCCGAACGAACCGGCATTCCGCAAGTACGCCGGGCCATCGTAAGGCCCGGCAAACCGGCATTCTGCTACACTCGCCCGCGCCTCGTGAGCATTAGCTCCGAGGCGCGGGTGCCTCACTCGCCCGACCGAATTGCTCACGCCGCACGGAGGCTCCACGGATGCTCCTCGCCCTCGCCATTGCCCCGCAGCGCACCACCCTCTACGGCGATCTCGCGCGCTTCCTCGCCGTGCCGGAACTGCTGGCCTCGCCGCTCGGCGCGCGAATCCGCGACCACGAGTTGCAGCAGCTCGGCGGGCAAGATTATCTCCTCGTCGATCTCGACGATTCGGCGGTGGACGATCTCGCGATCCTCGACCATCTCGGCACGGTGGCGGGGGTCTACGACTATTTCCCGAGTATCGGCGACCTGGATGGGCCATTCCTGCGCCCGATCGAGGCGGTCGCGACCGCCTTCCTGCCGCCCGAACTGATCGAAACGCGGCGCTATCGCGGCAAGACCAACGAACTGTTCACGATGGTCCTGCTGAACCTCGCCGTCTTCGCGGGCGACTTCGCTGAGCGGGTCGGCGAGCGCCTGCGGATCCTCGACCCGCTCTCCGGCGGTGGCACCACCCTCTTCACCGCCCTGGTGCGCGGCTACGACGCCTTCGGGATCGAGCGCGAGAAAGAGGATTTCGATACGACCGACGCCTATGTGCAACAGTTCCTGCGCGCCATCGGGATGCCGTATAAGCGGATCGAGGAGCGCGTGCGCGGCTCGGGTCGGCGCGCCCTGTTCACGATCGGGCGCAAGGAGCAGCCCCGCACCCTGGGGCTGATCCACGGCGACACCTACGATGCGCCCGACCTGCTGGATGGTATCCCCGGCGGGGCACGTTTCCACGCGATCGTCAGCGACCTCCCCTATGGTATCCAGCACCAGGGCCAGGTCAGCCGCTTCCTCGACGCGGCGCTCCCCCGCTGGGCGACCACGCTGCTGCCCGGCGGCGCGATGGCCCTCGCCTGGGAGGCGAGCACGGTACGCCGCGACGCCGCGATCGCCCGCGTTGAGGAGCATCGCGGCCTGCGCATCGTCGCCACGCCGCCCTATGACGCGCTCGAACACGCCGTCGATCGCCAGATCAAGCGGCGCGATGTGCTGGTGATCCGGCGCGAGGGATAGCACTGTCGGTGCGTATGCGCGGGGGAGGCGGGCGGTTGAACCCCGCGCATACGCCCTCGGATAGCCTGCACCCTTGCCCCCTTCCTCCGCCCGTGCGACACTCCGCCGAGCCAACGCCACCACGCACGCACGGGAGGCACGCATGACCAGCATAGCGCCGGGCAACGTCCCCACACCGACCTACAAACGCGAGGTCGTCGCCTCGCGCGCGATCGTCGCCGCCAACCATCCGCTCGCCTCGGTCGCCGGGGCCGAGATCTTGGCGCTCGGCGGCAATGCGGTCGATGCCGCCGTCGCCACCCTCTTCGCCCTCTCCGTCGTCGAGCCGATGATGGTCTCGCCATTCGGGGCGGGCTTCTTCGTGATCCGCGACGGGCGCTCGGGCACGGTCGCCACGATTGACAATTACGCGACCGTCCCCGCGCACGCCACGGCCGATCTGTTCACCCCGATCCCCGACAGCCTCGATTACGAGACGGTCGGCAAGGAGAACGACATCGGCTACCGGGCGGTCGCGGTGCCGGGCGCGCTGCGGGGCTGGGCGCACGCCGTCGCGCGCTATGGTCGCCTCCCGTTCGCCCGCCTGATCGAGCCTGCAATCCGGCTCGCTGCGGGCGGCTTCCCGGCCAGCGCGTACCTCATCCAGATGATCGCCGACGGGCGCGACGCCCTCGCGCGCTTCCCGGCCTCGGCAGAAATCTTCTTGCCCGGCGGTCGCATCCCGGCGATCGGCCAGCAGATCGTGCGCGCCGACTACGCGCGCACCCTGCGCCAGATCGCCGAAGAAGGTCCGGACACCCTCTACACCGGCGCGCTGGCCCGGATCATCGCCGACGACATGGCGGCGAACGGTGGGCTAATCGACCGCGACGACCTCGCCAATTACCGCGTCGTCGAGCGCGAGCCGGTTCGCGCGACCTATCGCGGCCACGAGCTCGTTTCGATGGCCCCGCCCTCGTCGGGCGGCACGCACATCGCCCAGATCCTCAACCTCCTGGAAGGGTTCGCGGTCGGGCAGGGCGATCTGCGCTTCGGGTCGCCGGGCTACCACCACCTCTTCGCCGAGGCGCTGAAGATCGCCTTCGCTGACCGCCGCCGCTACATGGCCGACCCCGAGACGACCCCCGTCCCGGTCGCGTGGCTGACCTCGAAAGAGTACGCCGCCGAGCGCCGCGCCGGGATCGACCCCGCGCGGGCGGGCGACCACGCTGCTGGCGAGGCGACAGAAGTCGCGCGCTTCCTCGGCGGCGAGGGCGCGAACACGACGCACCTAACGGTGATGGACGACGAGGGGACGATCGTCAGCGCCACGCAGACCCTCAACAGCGCCTTCGGCTCGAAAGTGACCTGTCCCGGCACCGGGATGCTCCTCGACAACTGCATGGTCCTGATGGACCCAACGCCCGGTCGCGCCAACTCGATCGCCGGGGGCAAGCGGATCCTCTCCTCGATGTCGCCGACGATCGTCCTGCGCGACGGCGCGCCGTTCCTGGCGCTCGGCACGCCGGGCGGCAAGCGGATCTTCGCCGCCGTGACCCAGGCGATCATCAACGTGATCGACCACGGGATGACCCTGCAGGAGGCGGTCGAGGCGCCGCGCATCTGGACGCAGGGGGCCGACCTCGAACTCGAACGCGACTTCCCGAACCTCGACGCCCTCCAAGACGCCCTCACCGCGCGCGGCCATCGCGTCACGATCGTGGACAAAGTCGCGGGCGGGATGAACGGCGTGATGGTCACCCCGGACGGCCTGCTCCACGGCGCGGCCTGCTGGCGCGCGGACGGCGTGCCGCTCGGGATCAGCGGCGGCACCGCGCGCCCATCGGCGGAGAGCGGCGTGCCGGAGTGAAGGGAGCTGGATAGCGGCGAGAGAGGGGTGGGACGGTTGGTGGTGGCGGACTTAAGCGTGGTAGGGCAGGCGGTTGAACCCCGAGACTACGCTCGGGACCAAGACCGCGCCTGGGGGCGCTCACGCGCCACGAAACCGCCCTGCGGCGGTTAGGTCCGTTGCAGCACGCTGCCTATCCAATCAGGCATCGCCTTTCCCAAATATCCTAACCCGCGAAGGCGGGTTTTGTGGTGCCCGCAGGCACCCTCAGCCGGAGGTTTTAACCCCTCGGATCTCTCACCCTTATCGGAGCAAATCGTCTATCGCCATCGATCACCAGCAACCCACGCGCCAACGCCCCGACACTCGCTGACATCGGAAATGCATACCAAAGGAGTTCCCCACACCATGACTACCACCCCCGACCTCACCGCCATCTTCGCGCACATCGACGCGCACCGGCAGGAATATCTGGACCGCCTCTTCACCTATCTGCGCCAGCCGAGTATCAGCGCGCACGGCCTCGGGATCGCCGAGACGGCGGAGCATATCGCCGGGGTCATGCGCCCGCTCGGGTTGGGGCCGCGCATCATCCCGACGAGCGGCTGGCCGATGGTCCTCGGCGAGCG
>CADCWN010000026.1 GCA_902806415.1 uncultured Thermomicrobiales bacterium
GGCCGTCGAGGCGCGCCACCTGCTCGGCGCGCCCGAGGGCGATCAGCAGGTCGGCCACCTGCTTGTGCGGGATCGCCCCGCCCTCGCGGATCGTCACCCCGGCCATGGCGGGTCCTTTCGCGGGCGACCGGCGGCATTGCGGTCGGGGGACGGGGACCCGAGCGGCCCCGTCCCCCCATTCTACCCGGCGTGTCAATCGCCGCGGCGTGCTCATGGTGTCGCCGTGGTTGCGCGGCGGCACCCGTGCTTGCCATGCCCCGGCGCTGTCACGATTGGCGGCGAACGGCCGAGCGACGGCGGCTAGGGCGCGTATGCAAACCCCCAGCCTTTAGGGCAGCTTCCGTGCGGTGTAACTAAGGATATCGAGGGCAGAGATTACCGTGCGACCCACGTGTAGGTCGCTAAGGAGTGTAGTTGAGGAGATCAAGGGCTGGTGCGAGGTGGTGCCGTTGGCGGGGTGCTGGTGGGGACGAGTCGGTAGATCGTGCCGCTGGCGTCGTCGGAGAGGAAGATCGCCCCCGTGCCATCGACCGCGCTGTCGACCGGCCGGCCCCAGGCCTGTTGCGTGCCCTCGTCGAGCCAGCCAGAGACCAGATCGACCTGATCGCCGGGGCGCCCGCCGACCCACGGGAACCAGGCGAACTTGAAGCCGGTCTTGCGCGAGCGATTCCATGAGCCATGGTATGCGGCCACCACCCCGTCGCGCCACGGCGCGGGCACGGCGGTGCCGTGGAGGAAGGTGAGCCCCAGGGGCGCCGAGTGGGCCTGGATCGCCTTATCGGTCGGCGTCATCGCCGCGCAGTCGACGCGCCCGTCGGCGTTATGCTCGGGATCGGGTCGGTACGGCGGGTTGTCGGGGCCACCGGCCGGGTCCGCGTTGCAGAACGGCCAGCCGTAGTCGGCACCGTCGCGGACGCGGATGAACGGCTCCGCGGGGAAGTCATCCCCGAGCCCGTCGCGGTTGTTGACGACCGCCCAGAGGTCCCCGGTGTCGGGTGCGAAGGCCAGCCCCTCGGCGTTGCGGATGCCGCGGGCGTACAGGCGACCGTCGCCGCCATCCGCGCCATAGCGGTAGATCGCCCCGCGCACCGGGTCGGCGAGCGTGTCCTCGACGCAGGCGTTGCAGGCCGAGGCGATCGAGAGGTAGAGCGCGCCGCCGGGGCTGATGGCGAGGTTCTTCAGTTCGTGGCCGTAAGCGCCGCGCAGCCCCGACGTGCTGCTGTCGGGCAGCCCGGTGATGATCGGCTCCAGCGCGCCGACACGACCGTCGGCGCCGTAGGCGGCACGGCTGACGCGGTGGGACTCGGCCACATACAGCCACGTGGTACCGCCGGCGGTGTGGAAGACGAGGTCGTGCGGGCGACGCAGATCGGCGAAGAGCTCGCTGATGACGGGATCGCCGCCCCCGCCCGTGCCCACGTGCAACACCTTCCCCGCACCCGGTTGCGACACGAGCAGGCCGCCGTCGGGCGCGACAACGAGGAACCGCGCGCCCTCGACGCGCGCGTGGACGGCGATGGCGAATCCGGCCGGGATGTTCAGCGTACGGTCGGTCGCGAAGACTCCCCAGCGCATGCTGGCGGGGACGCCGACCGGGACGGTGGAAAACCCGTGGGCCGTCGGCGTCGGGCGGACGCTCGGCGCGGGGCCGCCCGGAATGCCGCCCGGGTACGCGGCGAGGAACTGCTCGCGGCCGAGCAGACCCAGGAGCACCCGATACCGCGGGTCCGGGATCTCCTCGTGGAACTCGAAGCGGGCGCGCTCGAAGTACTGCGTCGGGTAGGTCTTGCCGTCGGTCGGGTTGGCTTCGTGGATCACGCCCGTCAGCGGGAGGCCCTGCTGCGCCAAGCCGCCGTTGGCGCGCCAGTAGGCCAGGAAGAGGGAGCAGACGGTCTGCCCGGTCTCGGCGAAGGTGGCGCACTCCTGGGGATAGGCCGGGTTGTTGAATGGGTCCCCCGGGAATGGCGGGGGTGGGGCGGCCGAAGTTCTAGCCCGGTACTGCTCGCCGCCGAGGAGGCCGAGCAGCACGTCGTACGGCGGCTGATTCTCCGGGTGGTGCTCGAAGCGCGCCCGCTCGAAATACTGCGTCAGGTACTGCTTGCCGTCGGTCGGGTTGGTCTCCAGGAACGCGTCGCTAAGCGGGTAGCCCTGCTGGGCGAGGCCGCCGTGGTCGCGCCAGTAGGCGAGGAAGGAGTCGCACACCTGCTTGCCGGTCGCGGGGAAGACCTCGCAGGCGGCGGCGGACACCCTACCCGGGACGGGGCGCTCCAGGGTGATACCGGCGAGCAACACGATACCGCAGAGGAACACGCGCGAATCGCGGGGACGCATAACCTAGACCTCCGCCGATTCCTCCTGCCCACCGGGAAACGGGATTGTAGCACAGGGCGACGAGGGGGATGAGCGGCGAAAACGTGCCTCCCCTTACTGCTCGCGGCGGGGCCCTGCCCTCCTTGACCGTGTCGCGGCGTCCCACGATCATCGGGGAGATCGGCGATGATACGATCCTGGGGCAGCAGGGCGACGACACCCCCTTCGGCAACTTCGGGAGCGCCCTGCTCAACGGCGGCCCCGGCGACGACTTCCTCAACGGGGGACCTGCCGGCGCCATTCCCCGGCCGCGGCCCGCCTCCGCGGGGGGTTGCGTTGACACCCAAACTGACACCCAAGGGGGTGGATGGGTGTCAACGCTCGTGGCAGGGGGTGGAGTCGAATTCCCAGGGGTGGCGACGATCAGAGAGGTCAATGGGGGTCGGTGGAGGCTACGGCTGCGGTCTCCCTCACCGCAGCCCTCCTCTTTTTAATCGGCGCACGGTGGCATCAATGATCATAATCGGCGTTATTGCTCGCCTTGTCCACCCACCATCCGTGCCATCGGCGTGACGCGGATGGACGGTTCGCGGGCGCTTTGCCGACGGTCGTCGCCCGTATTTCACGAAACGCTCGCGCGACGGGTGCTGCCCTCCTCGCTCGGCGTCAGCTTCCCTGCCAGCTCGGCCTCCAGCTAGGCGACCGCCTCGTCGGGCGTCGCGGCCTCCACGGTGAACTGGCCGATAATCTCCCAGCGCGGCATGGCCTCCTCCCCCCCTTCCTCGGCGAGCATCATTGCATGACGTAACGGGCGCGTTGCGGCAATATCTGGGAGATTAGTACTGGGCTCGGTAGCGCAATCCCTCCCACTCCGTGCGGTATCCTGAACGTCAGCGAAACAATTGCGTGGTGAACCCCGTGGAGGGGGTGGACCTTGTCAGCTATGCGGCCCGTGAATTCCCGACGTCCTCTGCCCCGTCTGGCGCTTTGCCTCGTTGTCGTGTTGCTGGCGATCCTGGCAGGGACGCGCCCGGTGCTGCCGACCGCTGCCACGGCGGCGACATTCAGCAACCCGGCCGCTATCCCGATCAACGATGCTCTCGATCTGTCCGGAACCCAGCCCGGTACGTCCATTCCTTATCCGGTGCCGATCACCGTCGCCGGGCTGGGCGGCGCGGTGACCAAGGTGACCGCCACCGTGGACGGCTTCTCGCACACCTACCAGGAGGATATCAGCTTCGCCCTCGTCGGCCCGCAGGGGCAGAGTGTCGGCCTCCTGTCGGGGACCGGCGGGAGCCAGGATTCGGTCGACGTGACGCTCACCTTCGACGATGCTGCGTCCGGTCAGATTCCCGCAGCCGGGGTGCCGTTCGTGTCCGGCACCTACCAGCCGACATACCGTGCCAACAACACCTTCCCCGCCCCGGCGCCGCCCACGCCGTTCGCCGCCAGCCTCGGGGCCGCGTTCAACGGCAGCGATCCCAACGGCACCTGGAATCTCTACATCATCGATAGCTACTCCCGGGATATCGGCGGCATCGCGCGGGGCTGGAGCCTGACGATCACGACCGCCGCCGCGACGACCCTGACGGCGGCGGCGGCGAGCGGCACCTACGGCGGCACCACCAACCTGGCGGCGACGCTGGCGACGGGCGGCACCCCGGTCGCCGGACGGCCGGTGACGTTCACCCTCAACGGCGCGGTGGCCTGCGGCACCGGCTCGTCCCCGGCCTGCCCGGTGACCGACGCCAACGGTGTGGCGAGCCTGCCCGGCGTCAGCCTCGCGGGGATCACCGCTGGCACCTATCCGGGCGGCGTCGGGGCCGCCTTCGCGGGCGACGCCGACTACACCCCCAGCGGCGGGGTCGGCGACCTCACGGTGAGCCGGACCGGGCAGGTGATCACCTTTGAGCCGAATCCGCTCCCCGACCGCACCCTGGGCGACCCGCCGTTCACCGTCTCCGCGACGGCGAGTAGCGGGCTGACCGTGACCTTCGCCGCCGCCCCGGCGGGCGTTTGCACGACGTCCGGCACCAACGGCGCGACGATCACCCTCATCGGCGCGGGGACCTGCACCGTGACCGCCAGCCAGCCGGGCGACGCCGGCTACCTCGCCGCCCCGGATGTGGCGCGCAGCTTCGCCGTGGTCCAGCCCAAGGTGGGCGTCACCGTCACCGTCAGCGGCCCCGGCGCGGTCAGCCCGAGCACCGGCACCTACCCGCCCGGCCCGCTGACCCTGACCGCCGCCCCCGATGGCGGCGCGCTCTTCACCGGCTGGCGCGTGGACGGCGTCGTCGTCGGCTGGGGGCCGACCCTGACCCTGAACGTGACCGGCGCGCGCACGATCAACGCCCGCTTCGCCGCGCGACCCGCGTTCGTGGACGTGGCCCCCTCGGCCGTGGCCTGGGACGCGATCATCCAGCTGGCGGCGCGCGGGATCATCAAGGGCTATGGCGACGGTAACTTCGGGCCGACCGACACCGTGCTGCGGGCGCAGGAGGCGGCGCTGATCGTGCGGGCGCTCGGCTGGGATGGGACCGCGCCGGGTGGCCCCGCGCCGTTCGCCGACCTGGGCGGGGTGGACCCGGAGTTGCAGCGGGCGATCGCCATCCTCGCGCAGCGGGGGATCATCAACGGGTACGGGGGCGGGACGTTCGGGCCGACCGACGAGGTGGTGCACGTCCAGGCGATCTCGTTCATCACCCGGAGTATGGTGCAGGCGGGCTACTGGACGGCGGTGACGGTGGACAACCCCGCCCTCTACCCGAACGTGCCGCTCAGTTCCGGGCACCGGCTGGACCTACTGACGTTCGTCCAATATGCCGGGGCGATCCCCGACCGACCGTCGAATCAGACGTGGGCCGACTGGGAGACGAGCGCGAGCCGCGGCTGGATGGCGCGGGTGATCTGGCAGGCGCTGGATAGCTACTTCCAGACGAACCGCGTGCCGTAGGCACCCCACCGGCTACAGGAACAGGACGCGGCGCGGCCCCGGCATGATGCCGGGGCCGCGCCGCCGTTCGAAGGGTCGGGGAGGGACGGGGAAGGGAGAGGAGCCCGACTCCGCCCGGTGTGGAGCTGCGCACCACCATCATCAAAAGCCTCGCTGCGCCAGCGCACTCCCGCGCGAGGGAAGGGCTATCGGCGTACCCACCGCGCAACCACCTCCACCTCTCGCGCGTTTTCCTGAGGGCATCCACATCCGTATACTATGTGAGTGCAACCCACCCGGCAGGAGCGCCACTGTCGGGTCGCCGTCCGCGATTGTCAGAAGGAGTACCCGATGCACCGCCTCGCCCTCTTGCTCTTAACCGCCGCGCTCACCCTCGGTGCCGTCGCATTCGTCCCCTCGGGCGAACAGGCGGCGGCGGGCGAGCGCTATTGCCCGCCCGGCGTCATCTACTGCGCCGAGAATGCGTTCCTCGACTTCTGGAAGGCGAACGGCGGCCTGGAAATCCTCGGCCTGCCGGTCAGCCAGCCGTTCGTCGACGACCGGGGCCTGATCGTCCAGTTCTACGAGCGCGCCATCTTCGAGTGGCACCCGGAGAACGAGGCGAAGTATCAGGTCCTCCTGACCCTGCTCGGCGCCGAACTCCTCGGCGATCGCCCCGAGCGGAACGCCGCGCCGAATGCCTGCCCGCCCGGCGCGACCGACTGCACGGTCGTTCCGCCGACGAACCACTCCCTGCGCGGCATCTTCCTCAACTACTGGCAGTCCAACGGCGGTCTGCCCGTCTTCGGCTACCCGTTGACCGAAGAGTTCATCGAGATCAGTCCGACGAACGGCCAGCCGTACATGGTGCAATACTTCGAGCGCAACCGCTTCGAGTACCACCCGGAGAATGCGGGGACCGATTACGAAGTCCTGCTCGGGCTGCTCGGCGCGGAATCGCTCAGCACCCAGCGCCAGGTCCTCGACCGCCCGACCGCCCAGGTTCCCGACTACCCCACGCCGCTGGTGACGGCCGGCCAGCCGACGACCCTGGCGATCCCCGCGATCGGCGTCAATGCCGCGGTCGAGCAGGTCGGCTTCAACGCGCAGGGGAACATGGACGTGCCGAGGAACCCGAACAACACCGCCTGGTACGCCCCCGGCGCACGCCCCGGCCAGCAGGGCAACGCCGTGATCGCCGGCCACGTCGACTACGCCGGGCTCGGCCCGGTCGTCTTCTGGCGGCTCCACACCCTCACCCCGGGCACGGAGATCTTCGTCACCGACGACCAGGGCCAGCGCCGTCGCTTCGTCGTCACCAAGGTCGAGATCTATCCTGCCAACAACGCGCCGTTGCAAGATATTTTCGGCGGCACCAGCGAGACCAATCTCAACCTGATCTCCTGCATCGGCGACTTCGACCCCGGCAGCGCCTCCTACAACAACCGCATCGTCGTCTACAGCCACTGGGACGGCGTCACCCCGTAAGAGAAGTAAGTCGGTAGTCGGTAGTCGGTAGATGCTCGTTGCGGCTCAGTGCCCGATGCCAGACGGTGACTCGCAGCGAAGCACTACCGACTACCGACTACTTCCCGCCTCGCTTGTCCCCCCCTAGCCCCTGTGGTACACTGACGCGGCGCGAAAGGGGGAATCCCTTGCGGCGCCGTAGCCAAGTGGTAAGGCAGAGGTCTGCAAAACCTCCACCAGGGGTTCGAGTCCCCTCGGCGCCTCCGATCAGGATCACCCCCGACGAGGGCAACCGAAAAATCCCCGCGCGGCGCCTGCGGGCGCCGTCATCGTTTCCGGCGGGGACCGACGAAAAGGATGGGCGATGGGCGGTGGGCAGCCGGGCAGCGAGGAAATTGTGCGCAGCGAGACGATCTACGCCGGCAAACTGCTGACCCTGCGACGCGATCAGGTTCGGCTGGAGAGCGGTCGCGAGGCGACGCGCGAGGTCGTCCTGCACCCCGGCGCGGTCGCGGTCGTCCCCCTCCTGCCCAACGGGCGCGTCGTCATGGTGCGCCAATACCGCCACGCCGCCGGTCGCGCCCTCCTCGAAATCCCCGCCGGGACCCTCGATCAGCAGGGCGAGTCGGCCGAGGACGCCGTCGCGCGCGAGTTACAGGAGGAGACCGGCTACCGCGCGGCCCACCTCGCGCCCCTGGTCACCTTCTACACCGCGCCCGGCTTCTGCACCGAGCGGATCAGCCTCTTCCTCGCCACCGGCCTCACACGCGGCGAGCAGACGATGATGGACGACGAGGCGATCATGATCGAGGAGATCGCCCTCGCCGATCTCCCGGCTCTGATCGCGCGCGGCGAGATCGCCGACGCCAAGACCCTCACCGGTCTCCTCCTCGCCCAGAATCATCGCAGCCCAGTCGGCGCATAGGGTAACAGGCGTCCCCAGTATCCATTCCGGCGGGGGCGGTCAGCTTGCCTCACCCTCGCGCGGCACCAGCCAATCGCCTTCAGGCAAGAGCGCATCGGGCAGCGCCGGCGCGAACTCGTCGCGCAGCGATTCGAGGAAGAAGAGCATGATCCCGGCCCGCCGCGCGGCCAATCCGCGCGCCATCGGCGTCCCCATCTGCTGGGGCAACTCGACCAGCCGCGCATAGATCCGGTCGAGCGGATAGCGCGCCGGTTCGAGCCCCCGCATCAGCGCGAACGGATCCAACCGCTCGTGCCACCCCTCCCCGGGGACCACCCCATCGAGCAACGCCCCCGCGATCCCCGTCGCCCCGAGCTGATCGAGCGCCAGCGCATCCCGCAGGACGCGCGACTCCAAACTCGCGCCGGGGGCGAGATCGCCGCGCGCCGCGACGATCGTCTCGCGCACGGCCAGCGCCACCTCAGCCGCCCCTTCGAGTCGGCCCAATTCCGCGTCGCCCTCTTCGTCGGGCAATTGGTACAGAAGCGCCGCCGCGCCGACGATGAACCGATCGGCCTCCTCCTGACGCGCCAGATGCCGCGCCAGCCCGTAGACCCGCTCGGCACGCGCCCAGGCCAGCGCGCCGCCCGCGCCCGCGCGCAGCAACCCCTCGGCCCGCGCCCGCAACGTCGCCAGCCGCTCATCACGCGCGCTCGGCATTGGCACCTCCGTAGTCGTGGGTCGTGAGTCGTGAGTCGTGAGTGGCTGGGCAGTGGTATCCCGGCATCCCGCTAACAAGCGGACCTCAACTCACGACTCACGACTCACGACTCACGACCCCGCCCGTAAACAACCCCCAGCACCGCGCCGTACGCGATATGCCGGAGGACTTGCTGCAAGAATGGCACTGGTCGATTCATCTTCGGCAGCTTCCCCTCGCGGATCGCCGGGTGGTAGCGGTCGAAGAGCGGCACGATCCCCCAGAAGACGGTATTCTCGATCAGCGTGAACAGGATCCCGCGCGCCCAGGGTGGACCCGGCAGCCGATCTTGCACGGTCGCGTAGACCTGCGCCAGCGCGACACCGTTGGCGAAATGCATCGCCCCGCCGAGGATCGGCCAGATGCGCGGGTCCCGCGTGACCAACCCGCCCAGCAGCAACAGATCGTCGGTCGGGCAGTCGAGCAGCGGCAGATCGATTGCCATCTCCGCCAGATAGGCCCCCGCGCCCGCCGCCCCGGCGATCGCCGCCAGCCGCGCGTCATAGCCCTTCCCAGCCCCGATCACCTTCCGCAGCACGTCCATCAGCAATCCTTTCTTATCACGAATCTAGCAGAGAGACAGAACAGGAGACACAGAGACACAGAGAGGGCGGGGAGGAATGGCGAGGGACAACGCGTACCCCAGAGACTAGGGCGTGTCCTCAGTTGAGGACGATGACGGTCGCGGCCAGATAGACGGCGGCGAGGAAGTTGCGGGCGGTCTCGTCGTAACGCGTGGCAATCGCGCGGAATTGTCTCAGCTTGCAGGAGGAATTCGCGATCA
>CADCWN010000027.1 GCA_902806415.1 uncultured Thermomicrobiales bacterium
CGCCCGGTCGGCGCGGGCGCGGCGCCGTGGGGCCAGGGCCCGGGCGCCCCCCTCGCGCAGCACGCGATGCGGCTACCCCACCGGGGGCGTCCCATCCGCCCCAGGCCGGCGTCTGCGTCCTGACCCATCCCCTCCCGCCCGGCGGTGGTCAGCGCGCCCGGCGCCCCGCGCCCGGCGTCGATATCCGGCCGCGTCATCCGGCCGCGCCGCGCCTGCTCCGAGATACCCGGGCCGGCGGCCAGCCGGGGGATGCCTCTCCCGCCCGTCCGCGCCAGCGCGACCGCCTCGGCCCGGAACGCCGGCGGGTAGGGCGGGTGCGTCCTCGCCATCGTGGACCCCTTCCTCGCGGCCGTCGGCCCCAGTATTCCGGTGTCCACCCGGCGGAGTCAAGCCCACTTCGAGCATGTGCTTCATCGGAGAACCGCCAAGGCCCTCCAGGTGCCGCTAGCGAATCCCTACACTCATGGTCGATCGATGTCATGTGCGGCCTGCGTCACGGCGGGCGCGCCGTGTCCCGGGAGCGCCCGGAGGCGCAGGCGCGGTCGCCAGACGAGCAGCGCGGTGACCAGGGTGGCCACCGGGAGCACGACGCCGAGGAGCGCGTAGCCGCCGAGGCCGATCAGCAGGCCGCCCGCCGCACTCCCCAGCGCGAAGCCGAGGGCGAAGGCCGAGCCGTTGAGGGTCATTGTCGTCCCCGCCGCCGCTGGTGTCTCCGCCGCCAGCAGCGTCGTCAGCGCGATCCAGCCGAACCCCGAGGCGAATGACGCGGCCGTGGCGACCGCGACGACCTGCGGCGTGGCGAGGGGCAGGGTGAAGACGGCGGCCCAGCAGAGGGCGAGGATGGCCGTCGTGCCGGCGAACGCGCGCCGCAGGTCGACCCCGCCGAGCCAGCGCCCGGCGGCGAGGTTGCCCGCGAACATCCCGCCACTGGCGACCATGTAGGCCAGCCCAATCCGCTCCAGGGCGAGCCCGTGCCGCTCCGCGTAGAAGGCCCCCAGGTAGGTGAATGGTCCCATCCAGCCGATCGCGCGTAGCGCCGAGGCGCCGTAGAGCGCCAGCATCCTGCGGTCGCCGAGGAGCGGGCGATAGGCCGCCAGGACCGTGCGGGGCGTGAACCGGCCCGCACGGTGCGGATCGCGCGCGAGGCCGCGGAGGATCAGCATGCCGGCGAGGAGGTAGGCCATTAGCACGACGACGTAGGCACCGCGCCAGACCGTCGCGGCGGCGACCGCCGGCAGGAGTGGGGCGCCGAGGATGGACCCGGAGGTCTGCACCGCCTGGATGCGGCTCAGGGCGGTGCGGCGCGCATCCCCCGCGTAGCGCGCGGCCGCGACGGCGAACGTGACCGCCATGATCGGCGCGCCCGCCCCGGCCACCAGCGCGCCGGTGAGCAGGGCCGGGTAGGCCGGGGCGAGGCCCATGATCGCGGCACCCAGGCCGAGCAGCCCCAGGCCGAGCAGGATGATGCGGCGGTGGCCGTAGTGGTCGGCGAGCGGGCCAGCGAGGAGGCCGACCGCAGCCATGGTCCCCAGCAGGAGGGTGCTGACCTGGCCGATCAGGGGGACAGTCGTGCCGAGGTCGCGGGCGATCTCCTTGGCGAACGGGCCGATGGCGCTGCCGTGGACGAGCACGGCGAAGACGGTCAGGCAGAGCGGCAGGAGCGCCCCCCAAGTGGGGCGGGGCAGCTCGTCCGGGCGGTACGTCTGGGCGGTCATCGTGCCACCTCCAGCTGGGAAGGACGCGCGGCGATCGTCGCGCCGCAGGCGTTGTCGCACCATTCCCCAATCTACGCCGAACGCAGCGGTCTTCAATCGGCCAATGTGAGGAGGGGGCACTGTCCAACTGGCCAAGCCTCGGCCTGGTTAAGCGGCCTCTGCGGTATACTCCCGTGCGCGTGGCGCTCGATCGTTGGCTGGACACATGGAATAGGCGGGGATGAGCGACCGCCCCCTGACGCCCCAGCCATTCGTGGCCAGGTGGCGCGACGCGCAGCAGAGCGGACGGACCGGAGCCCGGCAGCAATTCCTCGACCTCTGCGCCCTCCTCGGCAAGCCCGTCCCCGCCAACGCCGACCCGACCGGGACCTTCTTCACCTTCGAGAAAGGCGTCACCAAGACCGGCGGCGGGCAGGGTTTGCGTCAACGTTGCGGTCAGGCGCACGCGTAGCGCGCCATCGCTCACGCCGTCAACGGCGTCACGCCCCGCGCGGCACAACACGAATCGGGATTTTCACGTCAGCGCCGTGGTCGGTCAGCGCGAGGTTGCCGAAGTCGCCGCTCCGGTGGCCATGCGCGATCTTACGCCGCCGCGCTGGTGCCGAGTGCGGCGAGGTCACGCGCCACTTCGCTGAGGTTGTGCGCGGCCAGCATCCGGCGGCCCAACGCGGCTTCCAACTGCTCAATGCTCATATCGTCGAGCGTCATCCCGTTGAGGCGGCTGAACATCACGCGCGGCAGGAGGATCGGCCCGTCGCCCGGATCGTCGCGCAGGGCGGCGAGGATGTCACTCCCGGTGAGCAGGCCCGAGACGACGATTTCCGGCCCGAAGTAGCCGTTCGACACCGGGCGCACGCGGAGCGCCGCGCCGGTGAGATCGTTGAACTCGGCGACGACCCGCTCCATCGTCGGGGCGATCAGGGTGGCGCAGGCGAGGGTCGCGCGGACCCCGCGCAGGTCCGGGCGGCGCGTGCCACGGCGACGCTTCACCCCACTCCAGTCATCCAGGAAGGTGCGGGTGATCCCGATCCCATCCTCCAACTGCGGGAAGCCGTCGTAATTCCGGCTGGCGGGGACCGACTCGCCGACCATCAGGTAGAACTCGTCGCCCAGATAGAGGAAATTCTCGCCGCGTTCGGCGCGGAATCGACGCTGCCAGCGATCCGTGCGGGCCAGCACGTCGCGCACTTCCGCCTCGCTATATTTGCGGATCGCCGAGGCCGGCAGACCGGGCATCGCGCGGTTGGAGCGCCCCGCGATCCCTTCGAGCTTCTTCATGTCCCGTCCGATTCCCAGGGGCGTCAGGCCCACCGGCACCGCCGCGATCGAGAGGATACCGGGCAAATCTTTGAGATCGCCGACCGAGCGGTCGAGTTGCTCGCCGTCGTTGATGCCGGGATTGAGGACTAGTTGCGTGTTGTACTCGATCCCCATCCCCGCCAGCCGCCGCAGATCGTCGAGGATTTCACCGGCGCGCGGGTGGCGCAGGAGATCGCGGCGCAACTGCGGTTCGGTGGCGTGGACGGAAACATTAAGCGGACTCAACCCCTGCTCGCCGATCCGCGCCCAATCCTCCTCGCTGAGATTCGTCAGCGTGACGAAGTTGCCGTAGAGGAAGGAGTAGCGATAGTCGTCGTCCTTGATGTAGAGGGTGCGCCGCATCCCGCGCGGCACTTGCTTGACGAAGCAGAACGGGCAGTCGTTGGTGCAGCGGCGGATCCCGTCGAAGGTCGGCTCGGTGAAGCCGAGCCCCCAGATATCATCACCCTCCAGCTCGACCTCGTAGATCGTCCGCTCGCCGTCGCGCTCGACCTCCACCTCGGCGATCTCGCCCGCCGTCCCGCTGTAGAACTGGTAGTCGATCACGTCGCGCAGCGGCTTGCCGTCGATGCTGTGGACGATGTCGCCCGGTCGCAGCCCGAGGGTCGCCCCGAGCGAGCCCGGCACGACCGCCTCCAACTCGCCACCAGTCCGGCCCCGCCGGAAAAGAATCTGCCCCTTCTCAGACACCAGCTATGCTCCCTGGATATTCATGACTGGGGATCGAAGGTCGAAGGTCGAAGGTCGAAGGTAGACACATCTACTCGATATTCCTCAACTTTCGGCCTTGGACCTTCGACCTTCGATCCCCAATTAATGCCGCCCGTTCAGTCGCGCCGCCGCGATGCGGGTGCGGCGCTCGGTGCGCCAGTGGTCGATCTTCTTGCGCCGTTTCGCCACGGTGCTGAGCAGGTGGACGAAGAACGGGCTGAGATTGCCGCCGATCGTCGCCGTCGGGAGGTTCGCCAGGAACTCGGCGGGCGTGGTGAAGGGGGCGATCTCGAGCCAGGCGTGGGCATACTCGGGGCGGCTGTGCGCGTCGCTCCCCGCCGTGCCCGGCAGTCCCATGCGCGCGGCGAACTCCGCGCCGCGCAGATTGTGGCTCTTCAGCGCCATCCGCGCGTTCAGGATCTCGATCGCATCGACCAGGCCCGCCACCGCGAGGCGCTCCAGCGCCGGCCGCTTCAACGGGCTGCGGCGCAGCGGATCGAACGGGTGCGGCACGATGACCACGCCGCCTTGCGCGCGGATACGCCCGGCGGTCTCTTCGGGGGTGAGCCCGCCGGGGATCTCCTCGCTGAGGAAGAGGCCGATGATCTCCCCCTCGCTCGACTTGACCTCCTCACCGACGATCACGGTGAAGCCGGGTGGGGCGAGCCTGACCCCTTCCAAGCCACCGGCGAGGGAGTTATGATCGGTGATCGCGATCCCCCCCATCCCGCGTCGCTGGCAGATCCGGAGCACCTCGGCGGTGGGGATCGTGCAATCGCGCGAGTGGTGGCTATGCATATGCAGATCGAGCTTCACCGGTCCTCCCCGCAGCCGATTGTCGGTGGCAGGGGCGGCACCCCCCGCCCCAGCGCCGCGTCAAGGCGCGTCATCGCGCGTATCCAAATCCCCGAGCGCGGCCAGCGCCAGCGTCGTCGCGACCGCCGCCGCCGTCTCGGCCCGCAGGATGCGCCGCCCCAGCGTCACCGGCACGATCCCGCAACGCTGTGCCAGGGCGATCTCTTCCGCCGTGAACCCACCCTCCGGTCCGATCAGGAGACCCAGTTGCGCCAACTGCCCTCGCTCGGCCCGCCACGCCGCGATCGTCGCGCTCAGGCTGGGTTCGCGGGCCTCTTCCCAGGGGATCAGCGCCGGTCCGGCGGCGGCGGCGAGCCGACATGCCTCGGCGAATGGGACCGGCGCGCCCACCGTGGGCAGCCGCCCGCGCCCCGATTGCTCCGCCGCCTCGCGGGCGATCCGTCGCCAGCGCTCGACTTTCGTCGCGCCAACCTCGCCGACGACCGTGCGCGCGGTCACGGTCGGCACGAACGCCGCCGCGCCGATCTCGGTCGCCTTCTGCAGGGTGTAGGCGTAATGATCACCTTTCAGGGGCGCGGCGTAGAGGGTCACGGCGACGCGCGGCTCGGTCTCGGTCGGACGGCCCCCCTCGACACGCCCGTGTCCCTGACGTGCCGCCAGATCAATTAATTCTACCGGATACTCCCACCCGCTGCCATCGAGGAGCAGGATACGGTCGCCGGGCCGCAAGCGCAGCACGCGCCCCACTTGATGCGCGACCTCCGCCGACAGCGCCACATCCTGCCCAGCGACGAGCGGGCCGTCCACGAAGAAGCGGTGCATCAGCGCGGGCTACGAATCATGAACAATGGAGTACCTCGAAAGGGATCGGCGTCCCGAGAAACGTGAACGCGAATTGGGCGACACACGATTGAAAGGCTTCGTCCGCCAAACGTCATTCTCCCCTGACCCGGCAGGGGACCACGGTCACTCGTCATCCGTACTTCTTCGTCCCCTCGATGCAGACCCAGTCGCCCATCTGATGCTGCTCGATCGCCGTCAGCCCGGCGGCGTCCAGCGCGGCGCGCACCTCGTCGGCCCGATCGATGATGATCCCGGCGGTGATCAGCCGCCCGCCGGGCGCGCAGGCGGCGAGCAGGGGGCGGGCAAGTTCGATGATGATCCGGGCAATGATATTGGCGACGACGAGGTCGTAGCGGCCCGCGAACTCCTCGGTCGCCTCGACCGTGCCGACCGACACCCGGATCGGCGTCGTCAGCTCGTTGCGCGCGACGTTATCGCGCGTGGCGCGCACGGCGACCGACTCGACATCGACCGCGTCGATCGACGACGCGCCGTGTCGCGCCGCCGCGATCGTCAGCACGCCCGAGCCGACCCCCACATCGAGGACGCGCATACCGGGGCGCATCCGCTCCTCCAGGGCGATCAGGCATAACTGGGTCGAGGGGTGCAGCCCGGTCCCGAAGGCCATGCCGGGATCGAGATTGATCACGATATCATCGTTCTGCCGCTCATACTCGCGCCAGGGCGGGCGGATGACCGTGCGCGCCCCAACGCGGTGGACGTAGAAATGCTCCTTCCAGGCGTTCGCCCAGTCTTCCTCTTCGCGCCTGGTCGTGCTTAGCGGTCCGACATAACGCATCTGCCCCAGGTGCCAGAGCGCGCGCTCCAGCGCCTCGACCTTCTCGCGCGCACCCTCATCGTCGGGGATGTAGGTGCGCACGGTGAATGGGCGATCGGTGGCGATCCGCAGATTGTCGCCATCGGACTCCTGGTCGAAGGGCTCGTCGATCGCCACGCCGCCGCCGTAGCCGTAGCGCGAGAAGATCTCGCTGACCGCCTCGACCGCCTCATTGTCCGCCTGCACCACCAGTTCGATCCAGCCGCCTACCATCGTTGATGTCGCCTCCGTTGAGAGGTTGTCGAAGACTTGTCGAATGAGGGTTTGTCGAAATGCTATTCCTCCGGTAGATCGAGCGCCCGCTCGATTTCGTGGAGCAGCAGAAGACCTGGGCATCGCGGGCCGCCTCCAGCATGTGCCGGAGACGAATGCGATCAGGCCCCTGCATAGATTTCCTCGGCGAGTCCATTCACCTCGTCGCGAAAGGATGGGCTCAGGTCGTGGATGGTGCGGAGATCGACTTTGCGATCCAGGCCGAGAATATCCGCTAGTTCGTACTCCATCGCTACGATTCCGAGCAGTCCCGGTGCCTTGCCCGGATCGAACTCTACCAGGAAATCCACGTCACTTTCCGGCCCGAAGTCGTCGCGTAAGACTGAACCGAACAGGGCGAGCCGACTGATATGGTGGTGGTGGCAAAAGTTGGCAATGGCCGCTTTGTCGGGCGTGATCCTCGCCATATTGCCCTCGTCGTGCCCCTACTCGCTCGCGGTGACGTGCCGGACGCTGGAGGTCGCGCCGAGATTGAGGCGCTGCTCTGTGCCGTGGATGGCTGCTCCAGCGCTGATGATCGAGCCGGTCAGTGCCGTGTTGGCCAGGGATACCGCATCGCCGACGATACTATCGGCGATCACCACGCCGCTCAGGGTCGCGCCCGCGCCGATGCTCACGTGCGGGCCGACGATCGAGCGACCGATCGTGGCGCTCGGATCGAGCGCCACCGGGGGGATGATCACGCTATCGCCGTGGAGGATCGGCCGCCCATCGCCCATGTACTCCCTGGCGAGGAGGTAGCGATTCGTCTGCAACATCTCCTCCGGCTTGCCGCAATCTTCCCAGACCGGGACCGGGAACGTCTTGAGGCGCTGGCCGCGATCGATCAGCAGTTGCACCGCATCGGCCAGGTAATACTCGCCCTTCAGCGCCTTGCCGCTGGCGATCAGTGTGTCGATCGCGTCGTACAGCGCGCCCATGTCGGCGAAGTAGTAGATGCCGACGAGGGCCAGGTTGGAGGTCGGATTCTCCGGCTTCTCGACGAGTTGGGTGGCATACCCTTCGGCGTCGAGGATCGCGATGCCGAAGCGGCGCGGATCGTCGATCTCCTTGACGAAGATCGCGCCGTCGATTCCCCGCGCGCGCAAACCCCGGAGGGGGCTGAAGTCGGCCTCGAAGATCGTGTCGGCGAACATCACCAGGGCATCGCCGGCGACAACATCCCTGGTGAGCGCGATCGCGTCCGCTTGGCCGCGCATCTCCGGCTGGACGACGAAACGGACCGGGACGCTGTATCGCCCTTTGATATACTCCTCGATCTGCTCGCCCAGGTAGCCGACGATGCAGATGACCTCCTCTGGTTCCAGTGGCAGGAGTCGGTCGAGGACGTGGTCGATCATCGTCTTACCGGCCAGCGGCACCAGCGGCTTCGGGACATCCCAGGTGTGCGGGCGCAGTCGCGTCCCGAAACCGGCCATCGGTAAGATGATCTTCATGCGGCCCTTCTTTCATTTCGTATCCGGGCATTTGGTATCCGGGAGCCCCCACGCGCCCGTGGCGAATAATACCCTAATCGCCGGGATGCGCGGCAGGAGCGGATGGGGCGACTTTTGCCTGGAATGGGATATTCCCCGCCCTGGTGATGCGGGATAGTCGCCAGCGCCGCCCCGGCGGGCTATCCTTGCCCCCTCGCGAGGTCGCCCCTCGGTAGCGCACTCTGACATGATGGAGGAGGATCTGTGTACGTGGTCATCCCCGCCGGCGGCAGCGGCACGCGGCTCTGGCCGCTCAGTCGCGCCGCCTACCCGAAGTTCTTGCACCCGCTGACCGGCGATAGCCGGACTCTCATCCAGTCGACGATCGATCGCCTGGCCTCGCTGGCACCGCCGGAGCGCACCTTCGTGGTCACCGGGGGGGCGCACGTCGCCGCCATCGCGCGCCAGCTCCCCGATCTGCCCGCCGCCAATATCCTGGTCGAGCCCTCGCCGCGCGACTCGGCCGCCGCGATCGGCCTCGCGGCGGCGATCATCGCCCGGCGCGATCCGGGGGCGATCATGGGCTCGTTCCACGCCGATCACCTGGTGCGGGATGAGGAGCTCTTCCGCGAGACGGTGCGCCTGGCGGAGCGGGCCGCGCGCGAGGGCTACCTGATGACGATCGGGATCGCGCCGACCGCACCGGAGACCGGCTACGGTTACATCCGGTGGGGCGAGGCGCTCGCCGTCGCCGGGACCTTCCTGGTGCAACAATTCAAGGAGAAACCGTCGCGCCCGGTCGCCGAGGGCTGGCTGGCCGAGGGCGGCTACTTGTGGAACAGCGGCATGTTCGTCTGGCGCTGCGACGCGCTGCTCGACGAGTTGGCCCGGCAGCAGCCCGAACTCCACGCCGGTCTGGTGGCGATCGCCGCCGCCTGGGATACGCCGGGCGGCGAGGAGGCGCTGGCGGCGATCTGGCCGACCCTGCCGAAGGTGCCGATCGACATCGCCGTGATGGAGGGGGCCGCCACAGTCGGGCGGGTGGGGACGGTCCCGGGCCACTTCGGCTGGAACGACATCGGCGATTGGCACACGATCGGCGAGGTCCTGGGGCAGGGCCGGGGCGGGAATGTCGTCCTTGGCGGCGACACAGCGCGCCACCTCGCCGTCGATACGGACAACGTCCTGATCGTGCCGAGCGGCGAGCGGATCATCGCCACCCTCGGCGTGCGGGACATCGTCATCGTCGATACGCCGGACGCCGTGCTCGTCTGCGCCCGCGAACGGGCGCAAGATGTGAAGAAGCTGGTGGATCTGCTGAAGGAGCAAGGGCGCTCGCCGCACCTCTGAGTGTTGGCGCGATGATCGGAGCGTCGCATTCGCAGGATTGCTGCGGGGTCTCGCGCGGTCGCTCAGTGGAGCGACACGGGGGCCGGGTGGGCTGCCAGTTCTCCCTGGATGTCGCCAGAATCGGCCTGTGGGACGAGTATCCCTTCGCCACTCGCCCCGACGACGCTCGTCTCCAGCCCCACGGCGGTGAAAAGGCTGCCCGCGATCGGATCGGTCGTGACCGCGCTGAGATTAACGCCGTGGCGCGTGGCGATGGCGGCGAGGGCCTGCACCGTCGGCAAATCTTCCCAGCGCAGGGCACCGGGACGAGTGAGCAGGACGATGTTGACGTTGGTCAGGCTGGGCATTTCGTCGCGCAGCCGTTGCAGATCGGCGTGTCGGTCGAGCGTGACGACCCGGCGCTCCGCTTCGGCGACGATCTTCCCATAGACGTAGCGCAGGAGAATTCGCAGGACCGCCGCCGTCGGCACCGCCAGCAGCAGGCCGAGGATCCCGCCGACCGAGGTGCCGATCAGCAGGACGAAGATCACCAGCAGCGGATGGAGGTGGACGATCCGCCCGATGAGCGTCGGGATGACCAGGATATCCTCGAGCTGTCGCAGGGCGAGATAGGTGATCGCGACGACGATGGCGAGGGTGGCATTCGACCAGCCGAACGCTGGGGTCGGATCGAGCGCGGCGACGGCGACGGCGATCGCCCCGGCACTCCAGGGGCCGAGGATCGGGATCAGCTCCAGGCAGCCGGTCGCCAGGGCGAGGGCGATCGCGTAGGGCATGTCGTAGATGCTGAGGGCGATATAGGTCACGGTGCTCATGATCGCGATCAGGAGCACCTGACCGCGCAGGTACGCGCCCATCGTGGCGTTGATCTCGCCGAAGACGCGATCGGCCTCGCGCTGGTAGCGCAGCGGCACGCTGCGGCGTAGGCCGGCGACGAAGCGGTCCCCTTGCAGGAAGAAGAAGAAGGTGGCGATCAGGTAGACGAAGAATTCGAGGACGAAGTGGAAGAGTTCTTGCGCGATGGTGATCGCGGTGAGCGGCACGCGGCTGGTGATCTGCCCGGTGGCGTCGTTGATCCCCCGCTGCAAGATCTCGCGGTCGAGGCCCAACTGCTCGGTCAGGGCGGGGAAATGCTCGTAGAGATAGTCGATCCCCGCCTCGGTCGTCTGCGGGAGTTGGTTGATCAGCGCGCTCCCCTGCCGTTGCACCACTGGCACGAGGGTGATGATGCCGAAGATCAGGGCGGCCACGATCGCCAGATAGACGACCGTGGCGATCAGGGGGCGTGGCAGCCGCGTGCGCCTGGCGAGCAGCGTGATCAGCGGGGTGGCGATATAGGCGGTGATGATCGCCCACAGGAATGGCGAGAGGACCGAGAAGAAGTGCGCCAGGCCGATCAGCACCAGACTGGCGAGAGCCCAGAAGGCGATCAGCTTGCTGCGCGGCGAAAGCCTGGTCTCCATCTACAGCCAACTCCAGCGTGAGAATCACGTTTCCACCGGGCGGAGCGCACACGCGGGAACGCGGCACCGCTTTTCCCAGTCCCCAATCGCCTTTAGCCTGCCCCATTCTACCTTGCCGCTTCCGGGGGACGCCAATCGCGACCGATTGCTCGACTGTTTCAGCGGTTTTCGCTTGCTGGTCGCCGCACTCGCCCGCCCTCCCCGGTCGCGGATTGGGGGGGCCTCTTCGCCAATTCGCGACGTATAGCCTTGCGTCTACCCGGTGGCGCATACTATAATGGCGCCAATCCGAGTCGGGATCGCGGAGCGGCCATACGCGTCGCATGGCCGATTTGTCCGGGTGGGCACTCCGGATCGCGGCTGCTTGGATACTCGAGGTATGGGAGCGGAGTGTGACGTTGGTGATGGAAGATCAGGGTCAGCAGGTGCAACCGGGCGGTGAGGCGCAGGAGATGGTGGAAAGCGGCACTGCCGCGCCCCAGAGCCTGATGCAGCAGTTGCTCGATGATCCGAGCCACGATTATCGCGCCCTCAAATACGGGGATGTGATCGACGGCACGGTGATGCAGCGCGACCGCGACGAGTTCTTGGTCGATATCGGCTCGAAGTCCGAGGGGATCATCCCAAGCAAGGAGTACGCCACGCTCTCGCCGGACGAGTTGGGGGCGATCAATCCGGGCGATCAGGTCCTGGTCTTCGTCGTGCAGGCGGAGAACGCGGACGGCCACACGGTCCTCTCGATCGACAAGGCCCGCCAGGAGAAGAGCTGGCGCAACTTGCAGGAGCAGTACGACAAGAACGATGTCATCGCCGCGCAGGTCACCAATTACAATAAGGGTGGCCTCCTGGTGAACCTCGACGGGGTGCGCGGCTTCGTGCCCGCCTCGCAGGTGACCGAGATTCGCGGCGGCGACGATGCGTCGAAGCAGGCCGACATGGCCCGCCTCGTTGGCACGAGCCTCCAGCTCAAGGTCATCGAGATCAATCGCCACCGTAACCGCCTCATCCTCTCCGAGCGGATGGCCGTGCAGGAGCGCCGCGACGCGATGAAGGAGCGGCTGATCGAGAACTTGAAGGAGGGCGAGACCCGCACGGGCCGCGTCTCCTCGATCGCCGATTTCGGCGCGTTCGTGGACATCGGCGGGGCCGACGGACTGGTCCACCTCTCCGAGATCTCCTGGAGTCGCGTGAAGCACCCGAGCGAGATCTTGAAGGTCGGCGACGAGGTCAACGTCTACGTCCTCTCGGTCAACCCGACCGAAAAGAAGATCGCCCTGTCGATCAAGCGCACGCAGCCCGAGCCGTGGAGCCGGGTGGCGAGCAAGTACGAAATCGGCCAGGTCGTCCCGGCGACGATCACGCAACTCGCCAACTTCGGCGCGTTCGCGCGGATCGAGGATGGGATCGAGGGTCTGATCCACGTTTCCGAACTCTCCGAGGAGCGGATCAACCATCCGCGCGAGGTCGTGCAGGAGGGTCAGGAAGTCACGGTGCGGATCATCCGCATCGACGCGCAACGGCGGCGGATGGGCCTCAGTCTGCGGCGTGTCAACGAGGGCGAGTCGCCGCTGGCCGGGTTTGGCGACGCACAACCGGAGGGCGCGCCGGATGCAACCCCGGCGGCTCCCATAGAGACCGTCCCCGTGGCGGAGACTGCCCCGGTGGAGACGAGCCCGGCTGAGAATAGCCCTGCGGAGGAGACCACCGCGCTGGGCGAGGCGTTCGCCGAGGCGGGCGCGCGGGACACACCGCCCGACGCCGAGTAGCACCATCGCGATCAACCGCGTTCGCGCGGCGCACGGATGATGGGGCGCAAGCCAGGGAGCCATCGCTGAGATAGTGGCATCATGGTCATCACCGTGCTTTAATAGTCTGAACAGCCCCCACTGCTATCATGGCTGTGGGGGCTGTGCGTTCTCGCCGCCGCGCGGCGTCCGGTGCGAGCGGCGAAGACGCTATCTATTTCAGTCCCAATTCTGGTTGGCACATCGCGACTCATGGGAGGGCAGCAGGTCGTGATCCGACCGCACCGAACGATCCTGTGTTCGCGAACCTGAAATGTGCAAACCGGTGAGCGGGGCGCACTGGCAGCCGTAACAGTCGGGCAGTGGGAGAAGCATAATGGCGGACAAGTTCGACAAGTTTACCGAGCGGGCGCGGCGGGTACTGACGCTGGCGCAAGAGGAAGCACAACGCTTCAACCACAACTACATCGGCACCGAGCATCTCCTCCTCGGCCTCGTGCGCGAGGGTGACGGGATCGCCGCCCGCGTTCTCAATAATCTCGGCGTGCAATTGCCGAAGGTGCGTTCCGCCGTGGAATTCATCATCGGGCGCGGCGAGACGATGATCATGGGCGAGATCGGGCTGACCCCGCGCGCCAAGAAGGTGATCGAGCTGGCGGTGGACGAGGCGCGGCGGCTGAACCACCACTACATCGGCACCGAGCATCTCCTGCTGGGCCTCGTGCGCGAGGGTGAGGGGATCGCCGCCGGCGTGCTGGAGAGCCTCGGGGTCAGCCTCGAGAAGCTGCGCGCTCAGGTGATCCAGGTCCTTTCCCAGTCGGGCGGGAGCTACAGCCAGGGCGGGAAGCAGCAGACCAAGACCCCGTACATGGATGCCCTCGGCTTCGATATGACCGAGGCGGCGCGCAATGGCAAACTTGACCCGGTTGTTGGCCGCAGCAACGAGGTCGATCGGGTGATGCAGATCCTGTCTCGCCGCACCAAGAATAATCCCGCCCTGATCGGCGAGCCCGGCGTCGGCAAGACGGCGATCGTCGAGGGGCTGGCGCAGCGGATCGTCGCCGGCGATGTGCCGGAGCAGTTGCAGAACAAGCGCCTGGTGGCCCTGGATATCGGGGCGCTGGTGGCCGGCACGAAGTATCGCGGCGAGTTCGAGGAGCGCCTGAAGAAGATCGTCGCCGAGGTCAAGGAGACGCAGTCGATCATCTTCATCGATGAGCTGCACACCCTGGTCGGCGCGGGCGCGGCGGAGGGTGCGGTCGACGCCGCCAACATCCTCAAGCCTGCCCTCTCGCGCGGCGAGCTCCAGACGATCGGCGCGACGACGCTCGACGAGTACCGCAAGTATATCGAGCGCGACGCGGCGCTGGAGCGGCGCTTCCAGCCGATCCAGGTCGATGAGCCGAGCGTCGAGGAGACGGTGCAGATCCTGATGGGGATCCGCGAGCGGTATGAAGAGCACCACAAGCTGAAGATCAGCGACGAGGCGCTGAAGGCCGCCGCGAACCTGGCGCAGCGCTATGTCACCGACCGCTTCATGCCCGATAAGGCGATCGATCTGATCGACGAGGCGGCGTCGCGCGTGCGGATGTATCGCGCCGCCTCGCCCCCGAGCCTGAAAGAGGCGATGCGCGGGCTCGAAGCCCTGCGCAACGAGCTCGACGCCGCCATCTCCGCGCAAGACTTCGACTTGGCGACCTCGCTGCGCGAGCGCGAGCGGAAGCTGAAGGAGCGGATCAGCGGGCTGGAGAAGGACTGGAAGGACGAGCAGCAGTCCGACGAGCCGGTCGTGACCGAGGAGGATATCGCCCAGGTCGTCTCGATGTGGACCGGTATCCCCCTGATCCGCATCTCCGGCGAGGAGTCGGCGCGGCTCCTGGAGATGGAGGCGGCGCTGCACAAGCGCGTCATCGGCCAGGACGAGGCGATCTCGACGCTGGCGAAGGCGGTCCGCCGCGCCCGCGCGGGCCTCAAGGATCCGAAGCGGCCGATCGGCTCGTTCATCTTCCTCGGCCCCACCGGGATCGGCAAGACCGAGCTGGCGAAGGCGCTGGCCGAGTTCATGTTCGGCTCGGAAGAGGCGCTGATCAAGATCGACATGTCGGAGTTCATGGAGCGCCACAACGTCTCGCGGCTTGTCGGGGCACCTCCCGGCTACGTCGGTTACGAGGAGGGCGGCCAGTTGACCGAGGCGGTGCGGCGCAAGTCGTACGCGGTCATCCTGCTCGACGAGATCGAGAAGGCCCACCCCGAGACGTTCAACATGCTCCTCCAGATCATGGAGGATGGGAATCTGGCTGACGCCAAGGGCCGCCGGGTGGACTTCCGCAACACGATCCTGATCATGACCTCGAACGTCGGCGCGGACGCGATCGCGCGCGATCTGACCCTCGGCTTCGTCGTCCATCAGGATGAGACGCGGCGGAAGCAGACCGAGTACGACAAGATGAAGGACAAGGTGCTCGAAAGCTTGAAGAAGACCTTCAAGCCCGAGTTCCTGAACCGGATCGACGGCGTGCTGGTCTTCCACAGCCTGACGCAGGAGCATATCAACCAGATCGTCGATATCCAGCTCGTGCGCGTGCGCAAGCAACTCGCCGAGCAGGAACTCTCCCTGGAGGTCGGCGAGGAGGCGCTGGTCGAGCTCGGCAAGCAGGGGTACGACCACACCTACGGCGCGCGCCCGCTCCGCCGCCTGATCCAGCAGGTCGTCGAGGATCCGCTGGCCGAGGGCCTGCTCGATGGGCGGTTCCACCCCGGCAGCACCGTGCAGGTGGTTGTCGAGGATGGGCAGTTCAATCTGCGCGAGGTCGAGGCGCTGGTCCCGGTCTCCTAACCGCGGCTCTCAACGGACGTTTTACTGCACAGGTGCGCGCTGCTTTCGGGCGGCGCGCACCTGTTTTATCATGGTCGTGCCTCGCCGCCGATCTCCGGTGGCGGAGCGCACCGATGCAAGCGCGATGATAGAGGAGCGATTCATGCCCGCCGATGGCACCGCATTGCGCCAACTCGGGCAAGCATGGGCGGCACGCGGTCTCGCGCGCCGCGACCTCCTGCGCCTCGCTGGGGCGGGCGTTAGTCTCGCCGCGCTCGGCGGTCTCCTGGCGGCATGTGGTGGCGATCCGCCCGCACCACCCGTCCCGCCCGTGGCGAGCGCCGCGCCAGCGAGCACGCCCGGCGCGTTGCCGACGGTTGGCGTGCGGGCCTCGACCGTCTCCGGTCTCCCGCCGAGCGCCGCGTCGAGTTACACGCCCGTGGTCGCCACGCGAACCGTCGGGCCGAGCGCGACCCCGGCGGCGAGTACCGGTGATTCGGGATACCCGGCGGGGGGGCGCTACTCCACGATCGAGCCGGTCGGCAAGCGGGGTGGCGGCGTCGTTGAGGTCTATTTCGCCGATGCCACGACGAACAATCCGCTCCTCACGACCGACACCGCCTCGAACGCCAGGATCGCCCTCCAATACCCCAGCCTGCTCGGGCTCGATCCCGACACCGCGCTGCCGTTCCCCGAACTGGCGAGCGTCGTGCCGACGCGCGAGAATGGCGGCGTCTCGCCCGATGGGCTGACCTACACCTTCGCGCTGCGGCGCGACGTGCACTGGAGCGACGGCACGCCGTTCACGGCGGGCGATGTCGTCTTCACCTATCAGACGCTGGCGAGGAAAGAGTTGGGCTCGCCGCGCACGGCGCAGATCAACGACCGGATCGCCGGGGTGAGCAGCCCGGACGACCACACCGTCGTCTTCGCCCTGCGCCGGATCGTCGCGCCGTTCCTCGTCACCAATTGCGCGGGGGCGGGGTACGGGATCGTGCCGCGCCACATCCTCGGCGGGGTGCCGATCGAGCAGATCAAAGGACACCCGTTCAGCGTCGGCGACCCGCAGGTGTCGGTCGCGACGGGGCCGTTCACGTTCGGGGAGTGGGTGCGCGGCGAAGGTGCCACGCTCGTCAAGAATCCGCGCTACTTCCGGGGCGAACCGGCGCTCGATCGCTATCGCTTCCGGGTGGTGAAAGACTCGCCCGCGGTCGCGGTCGCGCTACAAACCGGCGAGGCCGATTGGGGGCTCGTCCCGCTCAATCTCTACGACGAGATGGCGCGGCGGGCGCAGCTCACCACCACGAAGTACGATGGCTATAGCTTCGAGTACGCCGCATTCCAACTCGATCCGGCGAAGGCGACCCTCTTTTTGGATAAGGGGGTGCGCCGGGCGCTCGCCCACGCGCTCGATCGCGAGGCGCTGGCGCGGTCGCTCTACAGCGGCCTGGCGACTGTGGCGCGGGGGACCCTGCCGACCCTCTCTTTCGCCTACGCACCCGAGCGGGTGACCCCCCAATACGCCTATGACACGAAGCGGGCCGAAGCCCTCCTGGAAGAAGCCGGTTGGAAACGGGGTGCCGACGGCATCCGGGTCAGGGATGGGCAGCGGCTCCAGTTCACCATCTGGACGAATGCCGGCAACACGATCCGCGAGGCGCTGGTCGCGTCCATGCAGGGGCAGTGGCGGGCGATCGGCGTGGAGGCCACACCGAGGGCCGAGGAGTGGGGCGCGCTACTGACACGGATCAACGAGACGCGGGATTTCGAGATGTTCCTGATCGGCTTCTCCTGGGATGCCGACCCCGATCAGTCGCAGATGTGGTCGAGCCGGGCGTTCCCGCCCAACGGCTTCAATCTCGGCCAGTACGCCAACGCGGAGGTCGATGCCCTCCTGGATCGGGGGCTGGCCGAATTGGACCGGGACAAGCGGACGGCGATCTATGCCGAGTTGCAGGGACATATCCTCGACGATGCTCCGGCGATCATCCTGGTCTTCCCGCAGGTGATCGCCGCGGTCAACAAGCGGCTCCACAACTGCTTCCCGAACGCGGTCGGCGCGGGACCGCGCTGGAACGCCCACCTGTGGTGGGTCGAGGATGGGCGCTAAGGGCCAGGGCGGGGAGGGGGGGCGTCTCCTCTACTCTCTATTCCCTGTCAGGAGTTTTCCTGACGTGTCATCGCGGCTGGGCTGCGGGATACTATGGGTAAGGCGCGGCGCACGAGACGCCGCTGGCCGCGTTGTCCCTTCGCGAAAGATGGGCGCTGACGATGGCACGGGAGCAATCGACGATCGAGGGGCCTGACTTGCAACACCCCGGCGCGCGCCGCTGGTCGCCGCGCCTGGGTCGTTTCGGCGCGCTGCTGACGCTGCTCATCCCGCTGGCGATGCTGGTCGTCGGGTGGATGTCGCGCGACATCGCGAACCTGCCGGTGCCGCAGACGCGGCCCGGTCGCCTGCCGGATGCCCATTGGGAGGCGAAGAGCACGCTGGCGACGCCGCGCGACGATTTCGGCCTGGCGGTCGCGGGTGATCGCCTGTGGGCCATCGGTGGGACGGGTGGTGATCGCGGCGCGCGGTTGGACAGCACCGAGACCTACGACCCGGCCACCGACAGTTGGAACGGGGGGCCGACCCTGCCCAACGGGCGCAGTCTGTTCGGGACGGCAGCGCTGGGCGACACGATCTATCTCCTCGGCGGGTCGTCAGGGGCGGAGTCGGCGGTCAGCGATGTCGATGCGCTCGATACCCGGACCGGCCAGTGGCGCGCGCTCGCCCCGCTACCGACCGCGCTGGCGGGGTCGGCGGCGATCGAGCTGGGTGGCACGATCTACGCGCTCGGCGGCACCAACGGCACCGGCCCTGTGAGCACCGTCTATGCCTACACAGCGACGACGAACGCCTGGCGCGAGGTGGCCCCCCTGCCGACGGCGCGCCACGGCCTCGCGGCGGTCGTCTTCAACGGCAAGATCTACGCGCTCGGCGGCACGGTGGACGGCGCGCCGAGCAAGGTCGTCGAGATCTTCGACCCGGCGAGCGGGGGCTGGACGGGCGGCATCCCGATGCTCGGGCCGATGAGCAACTTCGGGGCGGCGGCCTTCAATGGTCGCATCCACGCGATGTCGCAGGGGGTCCACCAGGTCTTCGATCCGCGTGCCAACAAGTGGGTGACGGAATCGCCGATGCCGACGGTCAGGCAAGGGCAGGGCGTCGCCACGCTCGGCGACACGATCTACGCGATCGGCGGGCGTGGCGGGGAACCGCCCGTCACCGTCGCCCAGGTCGAGGCGTATCTGCCGGGCGAGGCGGTCGAGCCGGACAATTTTCAGGTCACCGGCGTCAATCGCGGCGGCGCGATCGCCGTGGTCGCCGGGCTCATCCTGACCTTCACCCTGATGGGAGTGATGCTGCGGGTCGGTCGCCGCCGCCCGACACCGGATGATGAGCAGCCGGAAGAGGCGGTGCGGTAGTGGGGTATGGGCTGGGGCGAAATTCGCCAGCCCATACCCTTGAGCCTCACGACCGCCCGAGCGGCGGCTCGACGACCTCGATCTCCCAGCGCTCGTTGAGCCAGAGCCCGACGATGTCGGCGCCGAGCGACCAGGACCGCAGCAGTTGCACGCCCTGGCGAATCTGCTGGTGGTGCTCCTCGACCGTGGCGGGGTTGCCCGCGCAATCGTAGTGGCCGCAGAGGGCGACGATCCGCGAGGCGTGCGCCTTGATCGAGAAGCCGACCTTGTTGCGCACCGGCATCACATCGCTCGGCCAGCCCTCGGCCATCAGCTTGTCCGGCCCCGGCTCGGAGATCACATCGACATAATCGAGGGCGTAGTGTTCGCGCATCCAGAGGATCGTCGGGCGCTGCACCCGCCCGTCGATACAGGTGACGAGGGTCCCGAAGGTCAGTTGGGAAACTTGCATCGCTCACTTCTCCACGTACAATGATCCGGTGCCGCTCACGAGGGTTCCGGGGGTAACTGGCGTGATCGCTCGGCGGTGGCGGCGTGCCGGGAGACAAATCGCGCGCCGCTATTGTAGCCGCGCGACCGCCTCTTTTGACAACTATTCGCCCGCGCGCTACCCTTGCCCCTATCCGTGTGGGGCGTGCGCCGTGGGGCGGGAAAACGAGGATAGGGACGATGCGCGAATTGCGGAGCCAGCGGCTGCGGCGGGTCAACCACCAGGGCGACGCTCTGCGCCTGGGGATGAACTGGACCGAGGAGGATCTGGGCAAGCCGCAGATTCTGGTCGAGAGCGCCTACGGGATGGGACACCCCGGCACCTTCCATTTCCGGCCGCTGATCGAGGAGATCTCCAATGGGGTCTTCGAGGCGGGCGGCAAGCCGGGCGTCTTCTACATCTCCGACATCTGCGACGGCGTGGCGCAGGCGCACAGCGGGATGAGCTACTCGCTCGTCTCGCGCGACATCCAGGCCGCGATGATCGAGATCCACGCGCTCGGCCACCCGCACGACGCGATGGTGGTCCTCTCCGGCAACGATAAATCGGTCCCCGCGCACCTCGTCGCGCTCGCCCGCTGCGATCTCCCCGGTATCCACCTGCCGGGCGGCACGCAGATGAACGCGCCGGGCTACATCACCTCCGATCAGATGTGGGGGCTGGGCGCGGCGGTCGAGCGGGGCGAACTGGACCGCGAACAACTGGAGCGCGACCAGCATGGCGCCTGCCCGACGTGCGGTGCCTGCCAGTTCATGGGCAGCGCCAGCACCGGCCAGGTCCTCTCGGAGGCGCTGGGCCTGGCCCTCCCCGGCTCGGCGCTGATCCCGGCCTCGCTGACGCGCCACATGCGGGTCGCGCGGCAGGTCGGCAAGCAGAGCCTGAAGCTGGTCGAGTGGGATCTGCGCCCGCGCCAGATCCTCACCCGCGAGGCGTTCGAGAATGCGATCGTCCTCCACGCGGCGGTCGGCGGCTCGACCAACAGCCTCCTGCACCTCCCGGCGATCGCCCGCGAGGTCGGGATCGACATCACGATCGACGACTTCGACCGGATCCACCGCCGCGTGCCGGTCCTGGCGAACGCCAAGACGACCGGCAAGTACCCGGTGGAGTATATGTGGTACGCCGGTGGCGTCCCGGCGGTGATGCTGGAACTCCGCGATCTGCTGCACCTCGACTGCCTCACCGTCACCGGCAAGACCCTCGGCGAGAACCTGGCGGAGATCGAGAAGGGCGCATTCTTCTACGAGACGCGCGGCTATCTCAGCAACGTCAAAGTCGGCGTGAAGGAGGTCATCCGCCCGCGCGACGACGCCTTCGGGCCGGAGGGCGGGATCGCCGTCCTGCGCGGCAACCTCGCGCCGGGCGGGGCGGTGATCAAGCATTTCTCGGTGCCGCAGGAGATGCACGTCCACATCGGCCCGGCGCGGGTCTTCGACAACGAGGACGCGGCGGTTAAGGCACTCCTCGACCGGGTGGTGCAGCCGGGCGATGTGGTGGTGATCCGCTACGAAGGCCCGCGCGCCAATGGGATGCCGGAGATGTACTACGCCACCACGATCATCGCCGCCAGCCCGGAATTGACCGCCACCTGCGCCGTGATCACCGACGGGCGCTATTCCGGCGCGGCGAAAGGCCCGGCGGTCGGCCACATCACCCCCGAGGCGCTCGATGGCGGGCCGATCGCGCTGGTGGCGGAGGGCGACCTGATCGAGATCAACGTCCCGGAGCGCCGCCTCGCGGTCGTCGGCACGCGCGATGGTCGCCTCGAACCCGAACAGGTTGACGCCCTGCTGGCGGAGCGTCGCGCGCACTGGCACCCGCCGACCGCGAAGCACACGACTGGTATCCTCTCGCTCTACTCGAAGGTGGCCGCCGGGCCGGCCGAGGGGGCGTACCTGGCGTAAGGGTGTTGTCTCAGCGGTTGGCTTAGTGATCTATTTCGTAAGCGCGTGAACGGACCCCTCCCCGTCGCCCCGGCGACGGCCCTCCCCTACAAGGGAGGGTGAATCTGCGCTCTGGCTATTGCGATCGTTTGCACGCATTGCAGCCGGGTTTGCCCTGCTGTGGGCTACGCCATTTCCCGCAGAACTATCGCACGTGGTAGCGCCGCCGGCATGTACGAGTGGCACCTGGTGACCGATTTAACGTTGCTCAATGGCCTGTTGGCGGGGAGGGGATAGCGCGATGAAGGATCAAACCTTGCTCGCGCTCTTTGGCGATCTGACCCACCCACTCGTCGCCCCGCTGGCCACCTGGGGGGCCGCATCGCCGCGCTTCGCCACGTTTGTGGAGGAGCACCGCGACAAGATTCGCAAGAAGGCGCGCGGCGCGCGCGATCCAGAGGCGCTGAGCGATCTCCTCCTCGAATTGGCAGTCGCCCGAGATCTCCATCGGGAGCGGCTCGGCGCGCTCGCCTACGAGCCGCACCCCCCCGACCGCACGCGGGTGCCTGATTTCGCGCTGACACTGCCCTCAGGCGTGATCGTCATCGTCGAGGTTACCCGGATGCGACCGGCGGTCGTGGTCGCGGGCGAAGGAGAGGTCAATGCCGCGCCACGCCGCGCGGGCGATTCGCCACCGATCGATGCGCGGCTGTCGGTTGCACTCTGCGGGAAGCTTAGCCAGCTGGTGCCGGGTCTGCCGAACGTCGTGGTCGTGGGCGTCCCGGCCGAGTCACTCCCGGCCCTCGATGTTGCCGAGGCGATGCGCGCCCTGGTCGCGCGGGCCGAGCGCCGGGAATTGACACCGCGCGAGCGCCACTATATCCGCAAGCCGGGCGACTTCTTTAAGCACTACCAGCGCCTCAGTGGCCTCGTCGTCCGCCCGTGGCCGCCCCCCGTTCCCGCCCAGCGCGCGACGTTCTGGGAGAATAAGCAGGCCACGAAGACGCTCCCGGCGCGGCTACGCCTCGGCCTCACCGAGTCCCCCGACGATCAGCTTGTCAGCGCGTAGCCACAGCGGCGGGGCCAGGCCACTGTGGTGTACAGCTGACGACATGCCATCGGGGTGAGCGCCGCTGTGGCACGCTTGCGCCTCTCGCGGGGCGCTGCCACGTCGCCGTTGGGCGACACGCGCCCTCGTGATGAACATCGCGCCGCCCGATCCCTTCAGGCGGCGAGCTGTCGCATTGTTTATTACCTGGCCGGGGCGAGGTCGGCGGTCAGGCGACCGAGCAGCACCCGATAGGGGGCCGGGTTCTCCGGGTGGAGTTCCATCCGCACCCGCTCGAAGTATTGCACGGTGTACGTCTGGCCGTTCTCCAGCTTCTCCTGGAACGGTTCCGAGATCGGCAAGCCGAAGAGGGCCAGCGACTCGCGACCACTGACGCCCGGCTCGCCGAAGTCGAGCCCGTAGCTGTGCCAGTAGGTGCGGAATTCGCCGCAGACGTTGTGGCCGGTCGCCGCGAAGAACTCGCAACCCTGCCCATTGCTCTGGGGCTTCCGCCCGAACGGCGCGGTCCCCAGGAGGCCGCGTCGCTCCGCCGTCTCGCTGCCGACCAGCCCGAAGAGGACGGTGTACGGTGCCTTGTTCTCGGGGTGGGCCTCGAAACGTTGCCGCTCGAAGTACTGGACGCGGTAACCATCCTCGACTAGTTGGCCGGTCAGCGGGTAGCCGAAGATCGGCAAGCCGCCCTGCACTTCCCAGAAGGGGTAGAACGGCGCCGCGACCCGCTGACCGGTCTCCGGGAAGGTGATCCCCCCGACCTCCGAGACCAGCGGCCCGCCATTAAAGATGATGATGACACGCTTCACGCCGAGGAACTGGCCCGCCGTGGCCTCGATCTGCCCGGTCACACGCGGATCGTCGCAGACCCCGCCCAGCGATATTGTCCCCGAGAGATAGACCGCCGCCGTGTCGCCTTGCAGATCGACGTCGTCCACTTGCAGCCGGGAGGCGTAGAGGGGATTGACGAAACCCGACTCGCCGTAGTCGCGGTCGCGGAGCGCGAAGAGCTTGGTCAGCGCCTGGGTGATCCTGATCTCCGTCGTCGCGCCACCGGCGATCTCCGCCGGGACCGGGACGAGGCTGTCGCCGCAACCGAGCGGCGCGCCCATCTGCCCACCATCCTCGATCGCGATCATGTAGAGATTAATTCGCTCGACCGCCGCCGGGCTGGCGATGGCGAAGACCGGGAAGAAACCGAGCGACATGATCAGCGCGACGGCGATGGCACCGACGCGCCGGCGCGAATGCTCCGACATCCTGCTCTCCCTGCCGACACCGTCGGCGCTACCCTGACGAGCCCCGCCCGACACCGCGATCCAAAAGGCTGGCGGTCCACCGAACCGGCCAGCCCCTTAGCAAGATGAACGTACCAGCGCGGGAAACGTTTTTCGCCCGGTCGGCGCTCGTCAGCGCCCGTCGAGGATCTGCCGCCCGAATTGCCCGAGGAGGACGTCGTAGGGTGCGGCGTTCTCGGGGTGCAGCTCGAAGCGGGCGCGCTCGAAATATTGCACCTCGTACTCGCGACCATCGCCCAGCGTCTCCCTGATCACCTCGCTGATCGGGTAGCCGAATTGCGCCAGCCCGCCGTTCGCGCGCCAGTATGCCCCGAAGCGCCCGTCGAGGTTGTGGCCGGTCTCCACGAAGTAGCTGGCCCCGGGCAGGGCCGGGGCGGGCGGATCGGCCGCGCGGATCCGCCGCCCGAATTGCCCGATCTGCACCTGGTAGGGGACCGGGCTGTCGGGGTGGTATTCCAATCGGGTCCGCTCGAAATACTGCACCGTGTACCGCTTGCCATCTTCCAGCGTCTCGACCATCTCGCCGCTGATCGGGTAGCCGTTAATCGCCAGCCCGCCGCGCTCGCGCCAGAAGTCGAGGAAGCGCCCGCCGACGCAGTGGCCGGTCTCCGCGAAACATTGCGGCTCGGAGAAAGGGGTCCGCAGGACGTAGAGACCGCCATTAATGTCGCTCAGGAGGACCAGATCGTCCTCGCCCCCGCTGTAGACCCCCCAGACCATCGCCGAGGTCGGGAAGTAGCCATACGGGTCGGCGGCGGCGGGGGGGATGAAGTTGCCGATCTCGCGCGGGTTCGCGGGGTCGGCGATGTCGATGGCGCGCACCCCATCGCCGTACCAGGAGACGTAGGCGGTGGTGCCGCGCACGATCGGGTTGTGGATGGTGAACTGGAATGCCCCGCCAGGACGCCCCGCAGCGGCGTTCGGCGTCGAGAATTGGCCGATCTGAGCCGGCGCGGCCGGATCGCGCACGTCCCAGATCCGCAGGCCGCCCCAGCGGCCGCCCTGCGGCCCGGCATATTCATCGGCGGTCAGGAGCAGGGCCTCGCCCGCCGCGAACCAGGAGGAGTGGTTGACGACCGTGCCGGGCGGGTACGGCGTGCGCCCGACCAGCGCGGGGCGCGCGGGGTCGGCGAGATCGAGCAGGAGGCCGCCCGCATCCCAGTAGGAGACGACCGCGAGGGTCCCCGCCGCGTTGAAGCGGACGCTGTGGCCGAAGAAGGTCTGCCCGGCGCTCGGGGTGAGCCCGCCATCGATCCCCGCCCCCCAGGTGCCGACCTGGACCGGGTTGCGCGGGTCGGTCACTTCGACGAGGCGGAAATCGCCGCGCCGCTCGAAGTTCTCGGAGTATGGCACCGCCACGCCCAGGTACACGCGATCGCCGCGCACCACCAGATCGATCTCGTGGCCGCCTTGCGCGCCGCTCCCGGCGGGGCCGCTCTCCCAGAAGGCGAGGTGCCGGGGGGCGCGCGGGTCGCTCACATCCCAGAGATCGACGCCGCGCGGCGCGTCGGAGGCGCGATTGCACGCCTGGATACCGGTCGCCAGCAGATCGCCGGTGAAGTGGGGGGTGGCGACCCGCGCCACGTAAATATCTTCTTGCGAGGTGCCGGGGATCGTCGCGAGCGCGCCGACGAGCGTCGGGCTGGCCGGGTCGGCGAGATCGATGATCCGCACGCCGGTTGCGGGGCAGCGGGCGGGGTAATTGCTGGCCGCGCCCCAGGTGCCGATATAGGCGAAGCCGCGATGGCCCCAGACATCCCCGTTAAACCCCGGCAGGGCCAGCGAGCCGACAAGCGTCAGGTCGCTCGCCGGGGCGGCACCAGCGTCACCCGGGTCGAACTGCGGCATTCGCGCGCGCTCGTCGCGGGGCGTGAACGCGGGCGTCGAGCGCGCGGTGGCGACGGCGGGGGCGACGACCAAGGCCAGGAGGAGCGCGACGAGGGCCAAGAATTGCCGCTGTCGTCGGGGTCGATCGTCACGCACGAACATTGTTTGCTCTCATTCGTATTCATCGCCCGCTCGCTCGGGCCGTTGTCGGCCCGAGCTTGGCCGGGGTGCCGCCCGGTGCCGTCACGACGTGATCGTGCGGTCGTTCCTCAGATATCTCAGCGGGCGCAGGGTCCACGGCGTAGCGGTCCGATTTTGGACGCTGCCCGGTGGCCCGACGCGACGCCCATCGCGTCGCCCTCACCTACAGGAAGGATAGCACGCCGCCCGACAATGGGCGGCGTGCGTCGTACCAACATCGATCGTGCGCCACCGTGCGCTACGGATGGCGCGAGAGTTGGCGCGCTTGAAATCCCAGGAGGCGCAACGCGTTCAGCGTCACCAGGGCGGTCGCGCCGGTGTCGGAGAGGACCGCCACCCAGAGATCGGTGATCCCGAGCAGGGTGGTGACCAGGAAGAGCGCCTTCAGCCCCAGCGCGAAGCCGATGTTCTGCCAGATGTTGGTCATTGTCGCGCGCGAAAGGCGCACCAGCGCGGGCACCCCGCCGACCGCGCCGCGCAGCAGCGCCGCGTCGGCCGTCTCCAGCGCGACGGCGCTGCCGCCGCCCATCGCGATCCCGACCGTCGCCGTGGCGAGTGCGGGGGCGTCGTTGATCCCGTCGCCGACCATCGCGATCGGGCCGCGCGCCCCTAGCGCCGCGACCGCCGCGACCTTGTCCTCCGGCAGCAGTTCAGCCTGTACGTCGAGTCCGAGCGCGGTGGCGATCGCCTGGCCGGTGCGCCGGTTGTCGCCGGTCAGCATGACACTCTCGATCCCGAGCGCGCGCAACGCCGCGATCCCCGCCGCCGCATCCGGGCGCGGCTCGTCGCGGAGGGCGATGACCCCGAGCGCCCGCCCGTCGTCAACGATCACCACCGCCGTCTTACCCTCCGCCTCCAGTCGCGCCAGCGCCGTCCCCAGCGCCGGTGTCAGCGCGCCGATCTCGGCGGCGTAGCGCGGGCTGCCGACGGCCACCTCGCGCCCGGCGATCATCCCGACGACCGCCCGACCGGGGAGCGCCCGACCATCGATCGCCGCGCCGTGCGCGATCCCGCGCCGTTGCGCCTCGGCGACGATCGCCAGGGCGAGCGGGTGGGCGCTCGTCGCCTCGACCGCCGCCGCCCGCCCGAGCACCCGCACCTCGTCGCTCTCGCCCAGGGTCACGATGTCGGTGACGCGCGGCTCGCCACGGGTCAGGGTACCGGTTTTGTCGAACGCCACGAAGCGAATCTTGCCGAGCGCTTCGAGCGCCTCGCCGCCCTTGATTAGCAGCCCCTGCCGCGCCCCGGCGCTGATCGCGCTCGTGACCGCCGCGGGGGTCGAGAGGACCAGGGCACAGGGGCAGCCGATCAGCAGTAGCGCCAGTGCCTTATAGATCCAGGCGGACCAGTCCCCGGCGAAGAAGAGCGGCGGGATGATGGCGACGAGGAGGGTGACCGCGAACACGGCGGGGGTATACCAGCGCGAGAAGCGGTCGATGAAGCGCGCGGTCGGCGACTTCCCGGCCTCCGCCTCGGTGACCAGCGTGATGATCCTGGCCAGGGTGGTGTCCCGCGCCTCGTGCGTCACCGCGATCGTCAGCGCGCCATCGGTGTTGATACTCCCGGCGTAGACCGGCGCGCCCGCCGCCTTGTGCGTCGGCACCGATTCGCCGGTGATCGGGGCCTCGTCCACCGCCGATTCCCCGGCGACGACCAGGCCATCCGCCGGGATCCGCCCGCCCGGCTGGACGAGCACCCGATCGCCGATCGCCAGACTGTCAGCGAGCACCTCAGTAGTGGTGTCGCCCGAGAGGAGCAGCGCCGTCTTCGGGGCGACCGCCGCGAGCGCCCCGATCGCGTGGCGGGCGCGGCCCGCCGCGACCCCTTCCAGCAGTTCGCCGACGGCGAAGAGGAAGACGACCAATGCCCCTTCCGCCGCCTCGCCGATGAAGAGCGCGCCGAGCGCGGCGATCGAGACGAGGGCATTGATGTCGAACGGGCTGCCCGCCCGCGCCGCCGCCCAGGCTTTGCGTGCCACCGGCACGACCGCCAGCAGGGTCGCCGCAGCGTAGGCCCAGGGGGCGGCGGCGGGCAACCCGAACGAGAGGACCGTGGCGAGCGCGACGAGCGCGCCGCTGGCGATGACGAGTCGCCCCTTGGCCGTCCGGTACCAGGGCGTGGGCGGCGCGATGGCCCCCGACGCGGTGCGTGCGGTGTAGCCGAGGTTGCGGACGAGGCGCACGACCTCGCCCGGCGCGGTCAGGCGCTCGTCGAGTGTCAGGCGCAAGCGCCCGGTCCCGGCGTTGATCGCCAGTGCGCCGACACCCGGCAAGCGGGAAATGGCGGCGTCGATCTTCCGCGCGCAGTCGGCGCAGTCCATCCCCTCGACGGTCCACTCGTGCAGCGCGGACTCCGGCGCGCTCGCTGTCGGTGCCGGGAGGAGGGTGGCGGGATGGCCGATGGCGGCGCTGGCGCGCGTCAGATCCCCCACCTCGACCGTCCCGTCGGTCTCGACGACCAGCGCGCCGCCGCCGATCTGCACGGTGCTGCCGCCGACACCGGGTACGCGCCCTACCGCGCGCTCGATTTTCGCGGCGCAGGTCGGGCAATCGAGCCCTTCGACCTGGAAGCGCAGCGTCCTTGCTTTCGGCGTGGCGCTCGCCATTCGGCGTCCCTTTCTGTCGTGTCCTCGATTGCTGCGGCGATCTGCTTGACCCTGTGCGAGGGTACGATGTCGGGCAGATTTGCGGTCGCTCGCCGTCGATGCGGGAGCGGCGGGCGATCGCTACGCCGCCCCGGCCCGCACCGCCCGCCCGCCCGCAGCCGCGCCCGCCGCCTCGCGGACGTGCGCCAACCCTTGCGCGAGGAGAGCGGCGACGTGGGCATCGTCCAGCGCGTAGTAGGCGATCCGGCCCTCCTTGCGGAAGCGCACGATCCGCAACGCCCGCAACAGGCGCAGTTGGTGCGACACGGTCGATTGGCGCAGCCCGAGCACGTTCGCCAGATCGCAGACGCACAGCTCCCGCTCGGACAGCGCCTGCACGATCCGCACGCGCGTCGGGTCCGCCAGGACGCTGAAGATCGCCGCGAGATCCTGGGCCTCGACCGTTGGTAGCAAGGTCGCGCGGGCCGCGCGCACGCTCTCGGGATGGATGCACAGCACGTCGCAGCCGTCGGGCTTCGCAGTGACCAGCGCCATCACAGTTCTCCTTAACATATGAGCATCTATGCATATATTAGGATAGACGGTATGCGCCGTCAAGGGGGAGTATGCGCCGCGAACGGATGCCTGTTACGATGCGCGCGACGCGATCCGGACACACCGGATACAGGGGGAGTGGTCGCGCGGGATCGTTGGGGATGAGTGCGCCTTGAGCCGTGGAGGATAGGCCGATGCAGACCGGACACGGGATCGCGGCGCAACCTCGTTTCCGCCTAGCGACCTTGCCGACCCCGTTGCACGAGGCACCGCGACTGCGCGAGGCGCTCGGCGGCGCGGCGCGCTGCCCGCGTATCCTGATCAAGCGCGACGATCTGACCGGCCTGGCCCTCGGGGGGAACAAGGCCCGCAAGCTGGAGTTCCTGGTCGCCGACGCGCTGGGGGCGGGGGCGACGCGGCTGATCACCGCCGGTGCCGTCCAATCGAACCACGCGCGGATGACCGCCGCAGCGGCGCGGCTCGCCGGCCTTGAGGTGTCGCTTGTATTGACCACACAAGTCGAGCAACCGGCCCCGCAGGGTAATCTCCTCCTCGATCGGCTGCTGGGTGCCGATCTCCATTTCGTGCCGAGCGGCACGGACGAGGATGCGGCGATGGAGGCGGTGGCGGAGGGGTTGCACGCGCGCGCCGAGCGCCCCTACGTCATCCCCGTCGGCGGCTCGAACGCGATCGGCACCCTCGGGTACGTCGACGGGACGCTGGAGATCGTCGGGCAGTTGCACGCGCTCGGCGCGGCCCCGGGGCGTCTCTACTACGCGAACGGTTCGCGCGGCACCCAGGCGGGGTTAGTGCTGGGAGCGAAGATGTTCAGCGCGCCGTACGCGATCCACGGCATCGCCGTCAGCGGCGGCGAGGAGGTCAAGCGCGCCCGCGCGCTGCGGATCGCCAACGAGGCGGCGGTGCGCCTCGGGAGCCCGATCCGCCTGGCCACCGACGAGTTGCTGAACGACGAGAGCCAGATTGGTCCCGGCTACGGCCTCCCCACGAGCGCCTGCCTGGAAGCGATTGCCTTGCTCGCCCGCCATGAGGCGATCTTCCTCGATCCGGTCTATAGCGCGAAAGCGATGGCAGGATTGATCGCCGACATCCGGCAGGGGAGGATCGGTGCGGATGAGACAGTCCTCTTCCTGCACACGGGCGGCACGCCGGCCCTCTTCGCCCATGCCGAAACGCTGGCGGCTGTGAGCGTTTAGATCGGTCGCCTCTGGCGCTGTTGCTTGTGTAACGCGGCAATAGCCGATGGGCGTAAACGTTCCTGGCTCTGACCTTCCTGCGCGCGGCGGTTATGCTATCCTGGGGCGGGTGGCGACCCGCGCCCGGCCTCCGGCGGCATTGTGGGACCAGTATGATGAATGGCACGGGAGGATCAGATGGCGGACATTGCGAAGCACGTCGATAAAGCGTACGAAGACAAGAGTTTCGATGAGCTGGCCGACGCCCCGGTGGATGCGCTGGAGGGGTTGTCCAAGGGCGACGCCGAGGCGTTGCAGAAAGCGTTCAACATCAAGACGATCCGCCAGCTCGCCGAGAGCAAATTCGTCCTGCGGGCACAGGCGATCACCGGCCTGGCCCACGCCGAGAAGAAGAAGTAACGGCGACACTCGCGCGTACAACGAGGATGTCGTTCGGCG
>CADCWN010000028.1 GCA_902806415.1 uncultured Thermomicrobiales bacterium
GGAAGGGCGCGTGTCGGAATAAGATGGTCGGGTGGCGGGTTACAGTCGATGGGGCAATTGCACCGCCAGGCATCGCCCCGAACCGCGACGAACGACCGGTGACCATTGACCGACCAGAATACAGACGAGAGCAGGGCGCGATGAGTGTTTCCGCCGAACTTTTCCGCGAAGTCTTCCGCCGCTGGCCGAGCGGCGTCGCCATCCTCACCTCGCGCGACGAGGAACGCCCGCACGGCATGGTCGTCGGCTCGTTCTGCTCGCTCTCCAGCGAGCCGCCGCTGGTGATGGTCAGCGCGGGCCACGCCAGCCGCTCGCACGATTTGATCGACGCCAGCGGCGTCTTCACCGTCAGTATCCTCAGCAGCGAGCAGACCGTGCTCTTCGAGCGCTTCGCCGGGATCGACCGGACGTTCGACAACGATCGGTTCGCGGGGCTGACGACCGCGCCAGCCCCCGAGACCGGGTTGCCGATCTTCCCGGAGGCGCTGGCCTGGGTCGATTGCCGCGTGGTCGCCCGGCATCCCGGCGCGGGCTACACGATCTTCGTCGGCGAGGTCCATGCGGCATCGCTCGGTGAATCGTCCGAGGTGTCACCCCTGCTCTACTTCCGACGCCAACCCGGTACGCTCGCCGCCAGCGGGTCTTGATCACTCGGCATACTTGACCCTCTGAGACTGCTCGGCGACCCTCTCTTGACGCGGGAGGATAGGGACGACCCCAGCCAACCCGACAAGTATTCGCGAAACGCCCTACCAAAGTGCGCGGTGCGGCCCCATGCTTTGATGAGCATGGGGCCGCACCGCGCCAGCGTACAGGCGCGGATAGCAGCGGCAAGGTAAACTGAGCGCGGTGTTTTGCTGATGCCGTTAGCGATCGGCAAACTGTCCTCACCCTCCCTTGTAGTGGAGGGTCGCCACCGCAGCGGCAGGGAGAGGTCCGCCTACCCCATCATCCTACCAACGATCAGCAGCAGACAAAACCAACCTGAACAACAGCACCGCGACAGAGAGGAGCGCCCCTTCGATGCACTACCCACGGACCGAGCGCCAGGTCGAATTCATGGCCCTGGCCGATCGACTGGCCGCGCGGATCGCCGAGCGGGCTGCCGAGCATGACCGCGAGGGCTCGTTCCCCCACGAGGCGTTCCAGGCCCTCCACGAGGCCGGGTATCTGGCGCTGACCGTCCCCGAGGAATACGGCGGGCGCGGCGCGGACCCGCTCGAAGTGGCGCTGGCGCAGGAGCGCCTGGCGCGCGGCGACGGCGCAACCGCCCTCTCCGCGACGATGCATCTGGTCCTGATCGGGCGGCTGGCGGAGACGCGCCCGTGGCCGGAGGAGTTGTTCGCGCGCTTCTGCCGCGAGGTCGTGGCGGACGGCGCGCTGATCAACGCGGCGGCGAGCGAGCCGGAACTCGGTAGCCCGAGTCGCGGCGGGCTCCCGGCCACGACGGCGACGCGGGTGCCGGGGGGCTGGCGGATCTGCGGGCGCAAGACCTGGACGAGCCTCGCGCCCGCGCTGCGCTACGCCACGGTCAGCACCGCGATCCACGCGGATGACGCTGAACCGCGCCGCGCCAGTTTCCTGGTGCCGATGAACAGTCCTGGCGTGCGCGTGGAAGAGACCTGGGACAACCTGGGGATGCGCGCCTCCGGCAGCCACGATGTCGTGCTGGAGGATGTGCTGGTGGGCGACGAAGCGCTCCTGCCGGGCGACGAGGGGGCAAAACGCGGCGACCCACGCGTCTGGGGCGCGCCGGTCGCGGCGGTCTACCTCGGCGTCGGCGGCGCGGCGCGCGACTACGCCATCCAGTACGCCCGCGAGCGCAAGCCGACCGGCCTCCCCGGCCCGATCGCGGAGTTGCAGACGATCCAGCACCGCGTCGCCGAGATCGAACTGCTGCTCCTGCAAGCTGGCGCGATCCTCTTCGGCGCGCTCGACGACTGGCAGGCGCAGCCTGAGCAGCGCGACGAGATCGCCTGGCGCCTGGCGGCTGGCAAATATCTCGCCACGAACAACGCGATCCGCGTGACCGACCTCGCCCTGCGCGTCACCGGCGCGATCGGGCTGAGCCGCTCCCGCCCGCTCGAACGCTACTTCCGCGACGTGCGCGCCGGCCTCGGCCACCCGCCCGCCGACGACATCGCGCTGACGACGATCGGCAAGGCGGCGCTCGGGCTGTAGCGCGCCGCCTTGCCAGCGGCATCATTTGCGCACGACCCGCGATCGGGATATGACTGACTGAACAGAGGAGGGATCCAAATGGCTGAACAGCGGCAAGAACCACTCCCCAGCGCCCGCGATTGGGTCGCCGAGCACGCGCAGCAGTACGTCGCCACGAACGGCGAGGAGGGCCACCTCTGGCGCGGCTATCCGACGCTGGTACTGGACACGATCGGTCGCCGCTCCGGCCAGCCGCGCCGCCAGATGCTGATTTACGGCGAGGATGGCGGCAACTACATCGTCGTCGCCTCGAAAGGGGGCGCGGACGATCACCCGCTCTGGTACAACAACCTCGTCGCGCAGCCCGAGGTCAGGGTGCAGGTCAAGGCCGATCGCTTCGCCGCCCGCGCCCGCACCGCCACGCCGGAAGAAAAGCCACGCCTCTGGAAGCTGATGGCCGATATCTACCCACCCTACGTGGAGTACCAGGCCAAGACCAGCCGCGACATCCCGGTGATCATCCTCGAACGGGTGTAGCGCAAGGATAGTGTGGCGGGTGATCGATGGTGTGGCTGGCGGCTGAAGCCGCCAGCCACACCATGGCCCCCTACGCCCCCACCCGCTCCCCATACCCCATCTCGCGCAGCGCAACCCGGATCGTCTCGGCGGCGTCATCCAGCGCCGCCGGATCCGGGTTCTGCTCCGCTCGCGCGAAGTCGAGGTCGGCGATCTCGTTCATCGGCACGAGGTGGAGATGCGTGTGCGGCACCTCCAGCCCGGCGATGATCAGGCCCACGCGCGCGGAGCCGAAGCCGCGCCCGATCGCCCGCCCGATCAATTGCGAGACGGTCATCAGGTCCGCCGCGAGCGTCGGTTCCAGGTCGAGCCAGTGGTCCACTTCCTCGCGCGGCACCACCAGCGTATGCCCCGGCTTAATCGGGTTAATCGTCAGGAACGCGACGCAGCGATCGTCGCGCCAGACGAACCGGCCCGGGAACTCCCCGCTGATGATCCGCGAAAAGATCGTTGGCATCCGCGTCCCCCTTCGCGCCCTGCGACGCTCATCCCTCCGAGGCGTCCGCCGACTCCGGCGCGCTCGGGTAGAGGAGCGACCAGAGGCTCGGCACCTCGCCGATCGGCACGTCGATCAGCGTCGGCTCGTTCGTCGCCAGCGCCTCGCGCAGCGCCCCCCCGAGCGCGTCCGGCGTCTCGGCGCGCATCCCGGCGATCCCGAACGCCCTGGCCAGGGCCACGAAGTCGGGGTTCTGCAACTCGGAGCCGTAGGTGTGCCCGCCGAGCCGCGCCTTCTGGATTCGCTTGACATTGCCGAACGCGCCGTCGTTGAAGACGATCCCGACCAGCGGGATATTGTGCTGCTTCGCCGTCGCCAACTCCTGCACGTTGTACATGAAGCCGCCATCACCGCAGATCGCCACGACCTTCTTGTCGGGGCTGCCGACTTGCGCCCCGAGGGCGGTCGCGTAGCCGTAGCCGAGCGTCCCTTGATAGCCGGGGGTCAGGTAGGTGCGCGGCTCGTAGATCGGCAGACCAACGCCGGAGTAGTACCCCATCTGCGTCATCTCGGAGACGACGATCCCGTCGTCGGGCAGGGCGGCGCGCAACGCCGCCGCGAACGACTGCTGCGGCTGCAACTCGAAGAGCAGATCTTCGACCTTCTCCTTGATCGCCCGCGACTCCGCCTCGCGCGACGGACGCGGCTGTCCCCCTTCCACGAGCCCGAGCAAGCCCGCGAGGCCCAGCTTCGCGTCGCCGACGATCCCGACGGTCGGCGTCGCGTTGCGCCCAACCTCCTCGGGATCGACATCCAACTGGATCAGCGGCACCCCGGCGGGCAGACCGATCCAGGCCGCCGCTTCGAGCAGTCGTGTCCCGACCGCGAAGATGGCGTCGGCCCCCGCGAGCAACTGGCGGGCGCTGAGCGCGGTGTGGGCCAGCGGGTGCCGGTCGGAGAGGATGCCGCGCCCATTCTCGGTCATGATCACCGGCGCTTGCAGCGCCTCGGCCAGCGCGCGCACTTCGGGCCACGCTTCCGCGCGCAGCACGCCCCCCCCGGCGAAGATCAGCGGGCGCTCCGCCCTTTGCAGGAGTTCCGCCGCGCGCCGGATCGCGCCCTGGTCGGGGGTGACCCGCGCCGGCACCTCGCGCGCGGGGAACGCGACCTCCGCCTCCGCCCCCAGGACATCGGGCGGGATTTCCAGCGCCACCGGTCGCGATCGCCCGGAGCGCAGCGAGCGGAACGCCTCGGCGACGAGACCGGGGATCTCGGCGGGACTCGTCGCCCGCGCCGCCCACTTGGTCACCGATTGGAGCATCTGCAACTGGTTCGGGATCTCGTGCAGCTCCCCGCGCCCGCCGCCGATCAACCCCGACTCGATCTGCCCGGTCAGACAGAGGACCGGCGACGAGCAGGCGTAGGCGGTCGAGAGCCCCGCCGTCGCGTTGAGCAGCCCCGGACCCGGCACCACCAGGCAGGTGCCGACCTTGCCGGTCGTGCGCGCATAGCCGTCGGCCATGTAGGAGGTCGCCTGCTCGTGCCGCGTGTGGATCACGCGCAGGCTTTCGCGCGACGCGAACAGCGCATCGAACAGCCAGTCGAGTTGGATACCCGGTAGCCCGAAGATGGTATCGATCCCTTCCCGTTTAATCGCCTCCACGAGGATTTGTCCGCCGGTCAACCGCGCCATTGCGATTCTCCCCTCACCATTCCACACGAACGCGACAAGGATAGTTTTACACGGCGCAGTCTACCAGCGCGGGCCGATCTTGTGCGGCGCGTCGCCCGGCAACCATTCGCACAACAGCCCTCCTCCTGCGAGAATGGCGCACTCGCGCGGGTGTGGCCGCTGTATCGAGAAGACGGAGGGGCGAGGTGGCGAGCGAACGACCGAATATCCTGCTGATCTGCACCGACCAGCAGCGCTACGACGCGCTCGGGTGTTATGGCAACGCCGCGATCAGCACGCCGCAGATCGACGCCTTCGCCGCCGAGGGCATCCTTTTCGAGCGTTGCTACGTGCAGAGTCCCGTCTGCGCGCCGTCGCGCGCCAGCCTGCTGACCGGTCAGTATCCCCATGTCCACGGCCTCTGGGCGAACGGCGTGATGCTGCCGCCGGGGCGGGAGCGGTTCCCCCGCGCGCTCGCCAACGCCGACTACGATTGCGGCGTCATCGGCAAGATGCACCTCGCCGCCTGCCACGGCGGGCGCACCGAGCGGCGCGACGACGACGGTTTCCGCGTCTACGAGTGGGCGCACGACCCGACCCACGGCTCGCCGGAGAACGCTTACCATCGCTGGCTCGAAGCGCACCACCCCGCGCTCTACGCGGCGGCGACCGCCCACGGCTTCGGTCGGGTCGGCCACGACGCGGTCGGCTTCGACACGATGCCGACGGAGGCGCACTACAGCCGTTGGGTCGGCGAGCGGACGATCGACTTCCTCCGCGACGGGCGCGAACCGGAAAAGCCGTTCTTCCTCTGGGCCAACTTCTACGACCCGCACCACCCGTTCGTCGCCCCGCAGGAGTATCTGGACCGCTACGATCCCGCGACCGTGCCGAGCCCGGTCGGCGGCCCGGCGGGGCTGACCACACGCCCCCCGATCCTGACCGCAGCCTCGAAGAAAAGCTACGCCGGGATCGCGCGCGGCTTCGCCGAGTACAGCGCCGGGGAGATCCAGGAGGCGGTCGCGGCCTATTACGCGATGGTCACGCTGATCGACGACGAGGTAGGGCGAATTCTCGCCACCCTCGCCGACCTCGGCCTCGCGGAGAACACGCTGGTGATCTTCACCAGCGATCACGGCGAAATGCTCGGCGACCACGCCCTGATGCTGAAGGGGCCGATGATGTACGAGGGTGCGACCCGCGTGCCGCTGATTCTCCGCTGGCCCGGCCAGCTTCCGACCGGCGAGCGCCGCGTCGATCTGGTCCAGTGGCTCGACCTCGGTCCCACCATCCTCGACGCCGCCGGCCTGCCGCCGCTGCCGCGCGGGCAGGGCCAGAGCCTGCTCCCCCTGGCGCGCGGCGACGCCGATGCCCCTCGGCGCGGCTGGGCGATTTGCGAGTACCGTGACAGCGGCCACCCCCACAATCCGGCGGTCCACGTCACGATGCTGTGCGCGGGCGACCACAAGCTGATCGCCCACCACGGCACGCCCGCGACCACCCGCCAGCGCACGGGAGAACTCTACGACCTCGCCGCCGACCCCCAAGAGCTCCGCAACCTCTGGGATGATCCGGCCAGCGCCGCCATCCGCAACGAACTCATAGCGCAACTGCTCGACGTGATGATCGCCACGGAGGATCGCTCGCAGCCGCGCGAGGCGTATTGGTAGGGGCGACGCGCGGCGGGGTTACATTCGCTGCCTGATCCCACGCCCGCCCCGATGCTTGAGCATCGGGGCGGGCGGCGCATTGAGCAACTTGTTAGTTGCCCCCTGGGCGGGCTATTGCTGATCGGGAGCCCTACGCCTGACGCGCGGCCCCATGCCGGAGAGTCAGCACACTTCCTAGGAGAGACCCAGATCCTTGACCTGATCCTTGACATCCTGCGCGTCCCGCTTCAGCTGCTCCGCGACGGCCTTGAAGACGGTCTCGGTCGACTCGTTGTTGACAAGGATCCGCTCCAGACCGGTCCCGATCGTCTGGTCCCCGTTGGGAACGAAGAGTCGCGCCGTATCCTGCGGCTGCGTCTTCGGCAGCTGGTCGACCGCCACCTTGTAGTTCGGGTTGGCGGTGAACTGCTGCTGCATCTCCGGCGCCTCGCGCGCCGACTTGGTGGCCGGCATGTATCCGGTTTGCTTCGACCAGAAGGCGACATTCTCCGGCTTATTCAGGAACTTGATGAACTCGATCGCCGCCTGCTTGCGGTCGTCCGGGGCCGCAGCGAGGAGCGCGAGACCCGCGCCGCCCGTCGGGCAGCCGAACTTCTGCTGTTCGGGCAGCATCCCGGTGCCGATGTCGAACTTTGCCGTGGCCAGGATACTCCCGAGGGAGCCGGTGGACTGCTGCGTCATGGCGCATAACCCGTTGCTGAAGTCCAGCGACTGATCCGGGGCCATGTACCCAAGCTTGTCCTCGTGGACGAACTTGCGCAGCCACTCCCCTGCGGCCACCGCGGGGGGCTGATCGATCTTGATCTCCAGGTTCTTGTCGGAGTAGTTCCCGCCCCACTGCCAGACATTGCCCTGGAAGTGCCAGGCGTTAAAGTTCTTCGCGTTGGTGAAGGCGTACGCCTTGAGGTCCGGCTTGTTGAGCTTCTGCAGCTCCAGCCCCCAGGTGCGCAACTCATCCCAGGTCTTCGGCGCGCGATCGGGTAACCCCGCCTCCTTGAAGAGGGTGCGGTTGTAGTAGAAGAGGGGCGTGCTGCGCGCGAACGGCACCCACCAGATCTTGCCCTGCCGCGTCCCCTCGGCGATCAGTGACTCGACATAGTCGGTCGGATCGACACTGGACTTCTTGAGGAGGTCGTCCAGCGGTTGCAAGGTCTTGTTGATCGAGAATTTGTTCCAGGTAACCTCGGACAGGGAGACCATGTCCGGCACCTGGCGCGCGGCGATCGCTGCGGCCAATTTCTGCGCCGTCTCGTCGTAGGTGCCCTGGTACTGGTTATCGATGAAGACCTCTTTCTGGGCCGCGTTGAAGTCGGTGACCAGCTTGGTCAACGCCTCACCGTTCTTGCCGCCCCAGGAAGACCAGAAGGTGACCTGCTTCTGCCCCGCCTGCGCCGCAGGTCCCGCGCTCTGCGTGGCGCGGGCGGTGGCCGCCCCGCCGGTCCCCCCGGCGTTCCCGCCACTGGTCCCGCTGGTCCCGCTGGTCCCGCCGCTGCCGCTGCCGCACGCGGCGAGTGCCAGGATCCCCAACGCGCTACCCGAAAGGGAGATGAACTTGCGCCGTGTGATCTGCCCCATAGTAACTGTCCTCCGTTGTCCCTTTGGCGACACTGTGTCGTGTCGCCCCTTGCTACGATCGCGGCCCCGCATCGGGGCGCGTCAGCCCTTCGTCGCGCCGGCCGTCAGGCCGGCGATGATGTGACGCTGTGCCCAGGCGAAGACGATCAGGATCGGCAGCACGACGAAGATGGTCGCCGCCATAATGATACCCCACTGGCTGTTCCCCTCCTGGTCGAACAAGTATGCCAGGCCGACCGGCAGGACGCGCATGTCGATCCGGTTGGTGACGATCAGCGGCCAGAGGAAATCGTTCCATTTGTTGACCAGCGCGATCAGCCCCACGGTGACGAAGATCGGCCGCGAGAGCGGGAGCACAATCAGCCGCAGCAGTTGCAGATGCCCCGCACCCTCCAAGCGCGCGGCCTCCAGGATCTCTCGCGGCAGGGTCAGGAAGTGCTGCCGGAACAGGAACGTGCCGAACGCGACCGACGCGCCGGGGACGATGATCCCCGGATACGAGTTCAACCAGCCCAGTTCGGCGACGGTCAGGTAATTGGGCAGCATCGTCACCTGGATCGGGATCATCAGCGCCGCGAGCAGGACCAGGAAGAGGAGGTTCTTGCGCGGGAAGGGCAGGAAGACGAACGCGTACGCCGTCAGCGTCCCGAACAGCAACTCGGCACCGACACCAATGGCCGTCGTGACGAGCGTGTTCAGGTAGAAGCGCCCGAACGGCGCGGCGTTCCAGGCGTCCACATAGTTCACCCAGCGCGGGTTGGCGGGGATCCACTGCGGCGGGAAGGTGTAAATCTCGCGCAGATCCTTCAAGGAGGCGCTCGCCATCCAGAAGAGCGGCACGAAGAATACCCACCCGACCAGGAGGAGGAGCGCGTATTTGAGGATAGCGGGACCGTAGCGTCGCCAGTTCGACCGCTGCTCGGCTTTCGCGACCGTTTTGTGCTGCGTTATCTCCACATCGGCACCCTTAGCTGTAATGGACGCGACGCTGCACGATGAACACCTGGATCAGCGTGATCACGAGCATGAGTATGAAGAGGACCATCCCCGCTGCGGCGGCCAGGCCGGCCCGGAAAGCCCTGAACCCTTGCTGATAGAGATACCAGATCAGGGTCGTCGTGGCATTGACCGGGCCACCTTCGGTCATCACCGCGATGATGTCGAAGGCCTGGATCGAGAAGATGATTGTCGTCACCGCGATGAAGAAGGTAGTCGGGGAGAGTTGCGGCAGGGTGATATGGCGGAATCTCTGCCAGCCGGTGGCACCGTCCACCTTCGCCGCGTCGTACAACTCGGTCGGGATGTTCTGCAACCCGGCGAGGTAGATGATCGCGCTATAGCCCGCGTTCTTCCAGAGGTAGACGATGATGACCGCAGGCATCGCCCAGGTCGTGCTCACCAACCAGTCGGGTGAGCCCACCCCGAACCAGCCCAGCACCACGCGCATCAGTCCGTAGACGGGGTCGAAAATGTACGCCCAGACAAGCGCGACCGCCGCGCCGCTGAGGACGAACGGCGCGAAGACAATCCCGCGCACAATATTGCGCCCGTGCAATCGCTGGTCGAGTAGCATGGCCAGCGCCAGGCCGAGCAGGAGGCTGCCGACGAGGACCGCCCCGGTGAAGTAGCCGGTATTGAGCAGGACCCGGTGGAAGCCTGGCTCGGAGAACATGAATCGATAATTATTCAGCCCGACGAAAGTCTTCGTCGGGCTGATCATGTCCCAGCGCGTCAGGCTCAGATAGGCTTGGTAGAGCAGCGGCCAATAGGAGAAGACGCCGAGCAGGAGGAAATTGGGGGCGATGAAGGCGAGGAAGAGGAGATGGTCACGTCGCACGCGCCTCACGTCGGTCGGCGCGGCACCCCGCTTTCTCAGCGCAACCACTCACCCCACCCTTTCGCGACAGCAAATTACGTCCATCCGTTGCATGGGGCTAATCGGCTCAAGCCTTCGGAGTATAGCGCATGTGCAGATTTCCGCCAATAGGGGCCAAAGCCCTCACCAGAGCTTATGCGTGTCGGGAAGTCGGGCGGTGGGGTGCAGCCAGTCGCGCACAGGAGGATAGGTGAAGACAGCGCAGCCGCGCGAGGCGTATTGGTGAGGTAGGATGATGACGACGAAAACTAACTTTCCGCCAACTGCGAGTCGAGATAGGCGAGGAAGACTGCTGGCGGTAAAATCTGGATGCCCCTAAAACTACCGAGAGTCAGCAAATGCTGATCTCCGGTGACGAGAAACTCGGCACCACCAGCAGTAGCGCACTCAAGGAGCTTATCATCGTCGGGATCATCAGCTACCACACGGATAGGACGCTCGGAAACGACGATGATCGCGAGTTCTTGCAACCCTTCAATTATCTCGTCAATCTCCGCATCGTGAAGGTTATGCTTCTTGCATAACCTCGGGTAGCGCAAAACCCGACGAATCTCAGCGAGTATGGGCGCAGACAAGAGGAGGTCGAACGCTCCCTCGCTCCATCGGTCGAGGATCTGCGCCGGTTTCCCCTGCGGCACGATATAACGACTCGCGATGACATTGGTATCGAGAACAACCCTCACCTTTCGTTATCAGCATCAGCGCGTACTGCCGCAAGTGCCTCGGCAACTAGCTGCTCGCCTTCTTCTTCGGAAAGGTTCGCTCGTTCAGCTGTGGCGCGCATCTGCTCGAAAAACCTCTCGCGCCGGACTTTCCATTGCTCATAGAGAGGCATCGGTACAATCGCGGCAATCGGCTCGCCATGATACTCCACAACATAGCGGTCCCCCTTCCCGGCCACTTCCTTCAATACCCGCCCTAACTGTCGCCGGGCTTCAAATGCGCCAACCTGCTTTTCCATTGCTACGCTCCTGTTATTGAGGCCAGACGGTGAATGGGCACAATTATCGCAGTTTGCACAGCCTTGTCAATGGGCGGATGAAAATTACGCCCCGCACGAGTGAATCGTCTGGCCGGTGATCCAGGCACCGGCATCGCTCGCCAGGAAGAGGATGAGCCGGGCGGCGTCCTCCGGTTGACCGAGGCGACCGAACGCCATCTTCGTTAACTCGACCGCCTTGAACTCCTCCGTCATCCAGCCGGTGTCGGTCGCGCCGGGATCGACCGCGTTGACGGTAATCCCCTTCGCGGCCACGCCAGCGGCAAGGGAACTCGTGAACGCCTCGACCGCCCCTTTCATGGCCGCGTACGCCAGTTCGGTCGGCATCGCGCCCATGCCCTGGCCGGAAGAGAGATTGATGATCCGCCCGCCCATCCCGCCGGTGAAACGGCGCGCGAACTCGACCGAGAGGAGCGCCATCGCACGGAGGTTCACCGCGTAATGCGCATCGAGCGTGGCGGCATCCAGGCGCTCGTAGCCATCGCCCGAGGAGTGGGCGGCGTTGTTGACCAGGATCGCGGGCGAACCCAGGCGCTCCGCCGCCGTATTCAGGATGCGCAAGTGGGCATCGGCCAGGGAGAGATCGGCCTCCATGGCGACCGCGCGCACCCCGAGCGCGCGGAGTTCGGCTTCCAATGCCTGCGGCCCTTCAGCATCAACGCCACTCCCGAGCGCGCGATCGAACGGCAGCCAATGGGTGAACAGGATGTCGGCCCCGTGGCTCGCCAGCGCCCGGCAGATCGCCGCCCCGATCCCTCGCCGCCTGCTCGCCCCGGTCACGATCGCGACGCGACCCGCGAGATCGAGACTGACAGCCTCTGCCCCCGGCATCACCATCCCCCCTCCATACACCTTCGTATCCCCTCGATCACGCCCCCATCGCCCTATTTTGACAATCGCCCCTACTGCCCTGACAATCCCGCCAGCGGCCAGCAGTCGGCACAGCATATGGGAGGCCAAGAAATGACCGGAAACCCGTTCGCATCCCTCCAGTGGCGCAATATCGGCCCGCATCGAGGCGGGCGCGTCGTCGCCGTCGCCGGACACCCGACCGAGCGCGGCACCTTCTTCTTCGGCGGCTGCGCCGGCGGCGTCTGGAAGACGACCAACGCGGGCTCCCACTGGGAGAATATCACCGACGGCTTCTTCAAGACCGCCGCCGTCGGCGCGCTCGTCGTGGCGGATGCCGCGCCGAACGTGATCTACGCCGGGACCGGCGAGACCTCGATCCGCTCGAACGTCTCGCACGGCGATGGTGTCTACAAGTCGAGCGATGGCGGGCGGACCTGGCGCAATATCGGCCTCGCCGACACCCGCCACATCGGCGACATCATCGTCCACCCGCGCAACCCCGATCTCGTCTACGTCGCCGCGCTCGGCCACGCCTGGGGGCGCAACGAGGAGCGCGGCGTCTTCCGCTCCCAGGATGGTGGGAAGAACTGGGAGAAGATCCTCTACCGCAGCGACCATGCCGGGGCGATCGACATCGCGATGGACCCGAAGAACCCCGACATCATCTACGCCGCCCTCTGGGACTCCCAGCGCTACCCGTGGGCGCTCAGCAGCGGCGGCCCGGACTCCGGGATCTGGCGCTCGAACGATGGCGGCGATAACTGGACGGAGATCAGCCGCAACAAGGGGTTGCCGACCGGTCTCCTTGGCAAGATCGGGATCACCGCCTCCCCGGCGCAGGCCGGGCGACTCTGGGCGACGATCGAGGCGATGGGCGAGGGCGACAAGGATGGCGGCGGGATCTTCCGCTCCGACGATTTCGGCGAGACCTGGGAGCGGACCAACGAGGACGCCTCCTTGCGCGGGCGCCCCTGGTACTACCAGCACATCTTCGCCGACCCCTCCCACCCCGACACCGTCTGGATCTGCAACCTCGCCTTCTGGAAATCGACCGACGGCGGCAAGACGTTCATCGATGTCCCGACGCCGCACGGCGACAACCACGCCCTCTGGATCGACCCGCAAGACTCGACGCGGATGATCCAGGGGAACGACGGCGGCGCGAATGTGACGTTCGATGCGGGGCGCAGTTGGTCCTCGATCCTCAACCAGCCGACCGCGCAGTTCTATCACGTCGTCACCGACAATCAGCAGCCGTACCACGTCTACGGCTCACAGCAGGACAACTGGGCGATGCGCCTGCCGAGCATCGGCTTCGAGGGCGCGATCAGCTGGAAGGATTATGTTGAGCCCGGCGGCGGCGAGTCGGGCTACATCGCGATCAGCAAGCGCCCGCCGCACAAGGTTTATGGCGGCGGGATCGGCACCGGCACCGGTCACGGTCGGCTGCTGGCCTGGAACCCCGAGACGCGGCAGACGCGCAATATCACCGTCTGGCCGGAAGTCCACGGCTTCGGCGCGGGCGCGGAGTCGCTGAAGTACCGTTTCCAGTGGACCTTCCCGCTCGAATTCTCGCCGCACAACCCCGATGTCCTCTACGCCTGCTCCAACTTCGTCCACCGCTCAGTCAATGAGGGGACCTCCTGGGAGACGCTCAGCCCCGACCTGACGCGCAACGACCCTGAGAAGCTGGTCTCCAACGGGCTGATCACCTCCGACAACAGCGGCGCGGAAATCTTCTGCACGATCTTCGCCTTCCAGGAATCGACGCACGAGCAGGGCGTCTTCTGGGCCGGCTCGGACGACGGCCTCTTGCACCTCTCCAAAGACGGCGGCGCGACCTGGGACGCGATCACCCCGCCGGACCTGCCGGAGTGGACGCGGATCACGATCATCGAGCTGTCGCCGTTCGACAAGGCGACCGCCTACGTTGCCGCGACGAAGTACCAGCTCAACGACACGACACCGTACCTCTTCAAGACGACCGACTACGGGCAGACCTGGACGACGATCACGAACGGGATCGAGGCGGGCGACTTCACGCGCGTCATCCGCTGCGACCCGAATCGGCAAGGGCTGCTCTACGCCGGGACCGAGACCGGGATCTACGTCTCGTTCGATGACGGCGGGAACTGGCAGCGGCTCGAAAGCAATCTCCCGGTCGTACCGATCTGGGATCTCGTCGTCAAGGAGACCGATCTGGTCGTCGCGACGCACGGTCGCGCCTTCTGGATCCTCGACGACATCACGCCGCTGCACCAGATGGCCGACGACCGCGCGACCGACACGGCGCGCCTCTTCAAGCCGCGCGATACGATCCGCTGGCGGCTCTACGGGCGCTCGTACGGCCCGAAGCAGGCGGGCTACACCAGCTACAAGATGACCGGGCCGGTCACGGTCTCCTACCGTGGCCAGGAGACGCCGCAGGGGACGACGGTCCAGAACTTCCTCGACGCCGGGCAGAACCCGCCCGACGGCGTGATCATCCACTACACCCTGCCCGAGAGTGTGCAGGGGAAGGTGACCCTGCGCATCCTCGACGACGCGGGCAACGAGGTCCGCGCCTTCAGCGGCAAGGTCGGCCAGACGGTCAAGCTGGAGGAGGGGCCGCCGACCTCGGGCGAGGCACCGGGCGCTGGCACGGCGGAAGCGCCGGAGTCGCCCGCGATCGAGACCGACGAGGAGGACGAGGAGGGGACGGGCGACCCGGTCGTCCCGGTCACGCCCGGCGCGAACCGGTTCGTCTGGGATCTGCGCTACGCCGCGCCGACCCCGCTCGTCGATGCGGGCGGGAAGCGCACGGCCCGCCTCCAGGCGATGGACGACGGGATCCCGCCGAAGGCCGCGCCCGGCACCTACACCGTCGAGTTGACCGTCGGCGGCGAGACGCTGACGCAGGAGTTCACCCTGCTGAAAGACCCGCGGATCGACGCGAGCGCGGAAGAGTTGCGCTCGCAGTTCGAGCTGAAACTCGCCATCCGCGACCGCGTCTCGGCGGTCAACGAGGGGCTGAATCGGCTGCGCAAGATGCGCGGCCAGATCGAGGTCGTCGAGGGGCGTGGCAAGGAGTCCGGCGACGAGGAGATCACGAAGGCGGCGAAGGCGCTCAAGGATGCGCTGGCCGAGATCGAGGGCAACCTGACCCTCGTCAACTCCGAGCGGCCGCGCCCCGGCCCGATCAAGATCAAGGAGAAGTTCGCCGCGCTCGCCGGGATGATCGACGAGTCGGACGACGCCCCGACGATGAACGCGCACGCCGTCTACACCCTCCTCTCCGAGCAGACCGAGGAGGAGTTGGCCAAGCTCCACCACTTCGCCAGTGAGGATATCGTCGGCTTCAATAACCTCGTGAAGAAGGCCGATTTCCTGGCCGTCAAGCCGTAACCCGCCGGTCGCCGGTCCCAAGGGTGGGACCGGCGACCACCATCCATCCCACTCGGCACAACGCACCACTCGCGGACGACTCGGTAGGGGGATAGCGTGGACTTCGCCTACTCGCCCAAGGTCGTGGAACTCCAGGGACGCCTGACCGACTTTATGCGCCGCGTCGTCTACCCGAACGAGTCGGTCTACGCGCGGCAACTGAACGAAGGCCCGACCCGCTGGCACATCCCGCCGGTCATGGAGGAGATGAAAGGGCGGGCGCGCGAGGCCGGGCTCTGGAACCTTTTCCTGCCCGAATCGGAGTACGGCGCGGGCCTCACGAATCTGGAGTACGCCCCGCTGGCGGAGATCATGGGGCGCTCACCGATCGCGCCCGAGGTGTTTAACTGCGCCGCGCCCGACACCGGCAACATGGAGGTGCTGGTCCGCTACGGCACGCCTGAGCAGCGGAAACGCTGGCTCGACCCGCTGCTGGCCGGGGAGATCCGCTCCTGCTTCTGCATGACCGAGCCGGAGGTCGCCTCGTCCGACGCCACCAATATCCGGATGACGATCGTCCATGACGATGACGAATGGGTCCTCAATGGTCGCAAGTGGTGGAGTTCCGGCGCGGGCGATCCGCGCTGCCGGATCGCGATCGTGATGGGCCGCACCGACCCCGCCGCCGCGCGCCACGAGCAGCAGTCGATGATCCTCGTCCCGCTGGACACGCCGGGGGTTGTCATCGAGCGCACCCTGCCGGTCTTCGGCTACGACGACGCGCCGCACGGCCACGCCGAGATCCTGTTCCAGAACGTCCACGTCCCCGCCGAGAATATCCTCTGGGGGGCGGGCAAGGGGTTCGCGATCGCGCAGGGTCGCCTCGGCCCCGGACGGATCCACCACTGCATGCGCTCGATCGGGATCGCCGAGCGCGCCCTCGAAGCGCTCGTCCGGCGCGTCAAAGAGCGGGTCGCGTTTGGCAAGCCGCTGGCCGAGCAGGGGGTGATCGGCGAGTGGATCGCCGATTCGCGGATCGAGATCGATCAGGCCCGCTACCTCACGCTCAAGGCGGCATACATGATGGACACGGTCGGCAACAAGGAGGCCCGCGCCGAGATCGCGATGATCAAGGTCGTCGCCCCCAACGTCGCCCTGCGCGTCCTCGATCGCGCGATCCAGGCGCACGGCGGCGCGGGCGTCTCGGATGATTTTTTCCTCGCCCAAGCCTGGGCCAACCAGCGCACCCTCCGCCTCGCCGACGGCCCCGACGAGGTCCACCGCGCCGCCATCGCCAAGCTGGAACTGCGCAAGGGATAGTACCGCCGTGATGGTGAAGCACCGCGCGGGGATGTAGGGGCGTATTGCATACGCCCTGCCGCCTCGCCCGTCCACAGGCGTTGGGGGAAAGACGACGGGTGGGCGTATGCAATACGCCCCTACATCCGGCCCTTATCTCACTCCGCCCGGGCGAAGCGCAGCTCCTCCCCACGCTGCCGCACGATCAACTGATCGACAGCGCCGACCTCATGGCGCTCGAAGCGCACCTCAGCGTTCACCACCTCAGCGATGAACGCCGCCTCGCCAATCGCCGACAGCGGTAGCGGTGGTTGACCGGCCAGCCCCAACAGCAGCCTGCCATCGGCGACCGCTATCGTCAGGCGCGCCAGCCCTTCGCCGGTCCACTCGCCAGCGAACCCGGCCAGCGACGCGAGGGCGATAGTTGCCCCCGCCTGATCAGTGGTGCCCGTCGCATCCGGCCAGCCATACTCCCGCCCGATCGCGTCGAGGATTTCGCCGACGAGCGCGCTGCCATCGTCGGCGTTGGTCATCACCGCCGCGCCGACGCCACGCTCCGGCCAGAATACCAGGCGGCACTTGTAACCGATGTTGCTGCCGCCATGCCCGCAGCGCAGCGCCCCGCCGATCTGCTCGACCGTCCAACCCAGCCCCCAACCGCCGACCTGCGCCGTGAGCATCTGCCGCGCCGTCTCCCGATCGAGCAGTTGCGCCGGGCGACCGGACCACGCCGCCATCACGTCGCAGGCCAGGCGGCAGAGATCGGCGGGGGTCGTCCAGAGTCCCGCGCCCGCGCTCTCCGGCATCGCCCGCCAGCCCCCAGCGATCGGTTCGCCGCCCGCATCGTGGCCGCTCGCCGTCGCGCCAGGGTGACGTTCCGGGAAGTCAACCTCGTAGCCACTACTGTCCATCCCCAGCGGCGCGAAGACCGACTCGCGCAGCAAGGCGTCAAACGGTTGCCCCTCCACGTCAACCAGCAACCGTTGCAAGACCGAGAAGTGGCTGCCAGAGTAGCGGAACTGCGTCCCCGGGAGCGCCGTGACGCGCACCGGCGGGGTATTCGCGGGCGCTTCGCCCCGCAAGGTCTGGAGGATCGTCGGCAACGCCGCGCCGCGCCGATAGCCCGGATACCAGCAAGTGGTCAGCCCGGCGGTGTGGCTCAGGAGGTGGCGCAACGTCACGCGCGGCTGCCAGGTGCCGTTGGCGGGCACGCGCCAGGAGGTCAGGTAGGCGTTCACATCCTCGTCGAGGTCAAGTCGCCCGGCCTGCACCAGCCGTAACGCCGCCATCGCCGCGACCGGCTTGCTGATCGAGCACGCCTGGAACAGCGTGTCGTCCCCGACCGCCACCGGCTCCGCCGCGTCACTCGCCGCGACGCCGTACCCGCGCGCCCAGGCGATCTGCCCGGCACTGATCACCGCGACAGCGCACCCTGGCACGCGGTGACGCGCCATCGCCGCCTCGATCGTCGTCGTCATCGGCGCGAGCGGGTGGGTCACCGGCTCCTGCCAGAGGCCCGACTCCACGCGCCGCTGGCGCTCCACCGCTGTCCTCATGGCATTCCCCGCCCGCGCTCCATCCACCGCCCCCAACACCCCAGGCTCTCCCTCATCAGCGCGAGCATACTACCATCCCCCTCCCGTGCGAGAATGGGCAACGACGCGATGCAGCGGCGGCAAGCAACACCGTCCGCTCGTGTCACTGGCCCACCGGCCCACTCGCCCACTCGCCCACTACCGATACGGAGGCGACATGACCACCTGGACCTATGTCTGCGAGCGCTGCACCCGGCGGGAGCCGCTCGACGCCCCGATCTGGCGCTGCCCCGCTTGCGGCGGCGCGCTGGCGCTGGATGGACCGAACCGGCTCACGGCGGAGATGATCGCCCGAGACGACCGGACGCTCTGGCGCTACGGGGCAGTGTTGCCGGTGGCGCGCGAGCGGGCGCGCTCGCTCGGCGAGGGGATGACCCCGCTGATCGCCGGCACACTCGGCGGCAAACCGGTCTGGTTCAAGCACGACGCGCTGCTGCCCACCGGCTCGTTCAAGGATCGTGGCGCGGCGGTCCTCGTGGCGCACTTGCGACGCCTGGGGCTGACGCGCGTGATCGTCGATTCGTCCGGCAACGCGGCGGCGGCGATGGCGGGCTACAGCGCCGCCGCCGGGCTCGAATGCACCGTTTACGCTCCGGTCGCAACATCCCCCGGGAAACTGGTGCAGGCCCGCGCGTTCGGGGCGACAGTCAAGCTGATCGAGGGCGACCGCGAGGCGGTCGCGCGGGCGGCACAGGAAGCAGCCGCCGCCGATGCGGGAGCGTTCTACGCCAGCCACAACTGGCACCCGGTCTTCGTGGAGGGGGTCAAGACCTGGGCGCTCGAAGTCTGGGAACAACTCGGCGAGCGCGCGCCGAGCCTCGCTTTCATCCCGACCGGCGGTGGCAGCGCGTTCGTCGGTGCCTGGCGTGGCTTCTCAGCCGTCGGCGCGTTGCCGCGACTCGTCGCCGCGCAGCCGACCGCCTGCGCCCCGATCGTCGCGGCGCACGAGCGCGGCGCACCGATGGTCGTCGCACCCGGTGCGACCCTCGCCGAGGGAACCCGGATCGGCGCACCGGCGCGCGCAGGCCAAATCCTCGCCGCGCTGAACGAGTCCGGGGGCTGGGCCGAGTCAGTCAGTGAGGAGCAATTGGTCGCCGCCCTGCGTGAGCTCTGGGCGCAGGGTCTCTACGTCGAGCCGACCTGCGCCATCGCCGCCGCCGCCTGCTGCGCCTACCTCGAACGCACGGACACGCCGCCAACCAGCCCGCCCGTCGTCCTCCTGACCGGCTCCGGGCTGAAAGCGACCGACACGATCGCCAGGTTGTTGTAGAGGATGGGGGGCAGACATATTGAAGGGGGCAGGCGGTTGAAACCGCCTGCCCCCTTTCGACAAACGGCCTCACCCTCCGCCATCTACTTCCCACCCCCACAACAAGACCCCCTCTCCTCGGATAGGGAGAGGGGGTCGCCGCCCGCACATTGTCCTGACTTGCAGCAGGATAAATCCGGTTCATCCGGAGGCGGCGGGAGGTGAGGGTCATCCCCCCTAATCGACCTGCCGTCGCCAGACATTACCGCCGAGACCGAGCGCGTAGAGCCACTGTCCGCCCTTCCCTTGCGGCGTCAGCGCGATCGCCACCACGGGGACCGAACCCATCCCGCCGCTCCACGCCTCGAACGAGCGCCCGCTGTCGCGCGAGATGTAAATGCCACCGCTCGTCGCCGCGAACACGGTGTGGTCCTGGCGATAGTGCGGCGACGCGACGAGCGCGGTGATCGCCACCGCCTTCCCCTCGCTGTCGAGGAGATCGACCCCGGTCCAGACCGGCAGGCGCTCGCCGCCGCCGCGCCGCCAGGTGTTGCGGATCGGCTTCGCCACGCGCCCATCGAGGCCGACGTAGAGCGCGCCATCGCCCAGGTAGCCGGGCGGCACCGCCAGCGGCAGGGCCGAGCGACCGAGCTCTTGCAGCCAATGGTGCCACTTCGCCCCGCCATCGGTCGAGCGCCACAGGATCAGCAGATTGTTCCCGGAACCATCGGGGAACAGTTGCCGCGTGCCGACGAACAGGGTTTCGTCCTTGGCGTAGCCGGGCGAGACGGCGAGGGCGACGACCGCGCCACCGCCGAAGTCGTCACCGAGCTGACGCCAGGTCGCGCCGTCATCCTCAGTGGAGAACAGTTTGCCGCCGAGGGTCACGGCCAGGAGCATGGTCGGCTTGCCGGGGAACGCCGGGCCGGTCGCGACCGCGCCGATTGCTTCGGGCAGGCTGCCCGCCCCGATCTGCTCCCACGACGCGGCACCGTCCCGACTGCGGAACAGGCCGGAGCCGAGCGCGGCGAAGACCGTCCGGTCGCGCGCGTAGTGCGGGGAGACGGCCACGCCATACGCCGAGACTTCGCCGGCCTCCGGCATCGCCGCCGCCCAGGTCGCGCCACCATCGCGTGAGATGGTGATCCCGTCATCCAGGCCGGCGGCGAAGAGGGTCTGATCATCCTCGAACGCGGGCGAGAGGGCCAGCGCCAGGGTCGGGATAGCATTCAAGCCCTCGTCAGCGATCGTCCAGGTCGCGCCGCCATCCTCCGAGCGCGCGATCCCGCGCCGGACGAGGCCTGCCACGATCGTCTCGCCCGCCCCATCCGGCACGAAGGCGAGGCTCAGGACGAAGCCGAGATCCTCGCCGGTCGTCCGCCAGGTCTCGCCGCTGTCGTCGGAGAGCGCGACCCCCTCATTCGTCGCCGCCGCGATCGTCGCGCCGTCGGCGGAGAAGGCGATCGCCGAGATGCTGCGCCCGGTCAGCGACTCGACCGTGTCCCAGGTCGCGCCGGAGTTCTCCGAGCGCAGCAGCCCATCGGTCTCGGTCCCGGCGAAGACCAGTTTATCCGCGCCGAAATCGGGCGAGATCGCGAGGCACTGCACCGCCGGATCCTCGGTCGGCAGTTCGACCTGCCGCCACGACTTGCCACCGTTGCGCGTCCGGTAGAGGCCCGCGGCGGTCGCCGCGAAGCCGGTGCCGTCCTGCGCGAAGCGCGGGGAGAAGGCCAGCGCCAGAATCGTCAGATCGAGCAGCCCCGGATTGGCGTTGTCCCAATTGCGCCCGCCGTCATCGGTGCGGAGGATTCCGTCGAGTTCGGTGCCGACGAACAGGGTCCCGGTCGCACTCTGCCCCGGCACCGCCGCCAGCGCGAACATTCGCCCGCCGGTCAGCACCGCCTGCCAGTTACGCCCGGCATCGATCGAGCGGTAACAGCCATCCGCCGTGCCGATGAACAGGGTCTGATCGTTGGCGAAGTCGAGCGACGGTGCCAGCGCCGTCACGAACGGCGCGCTCGCCCCCACATCCTGCGCCTCCCAGGTGCGCCCGCCATCGGTCGAGCGGCGGATACCGACCGCCGTCGCCGCGAAGACGACCGTCGCGCCCCCGCTGTCCCCCGCCGCCGTCAGCGCCGTGACCGTCCCGCCCCGCCGCTCGGCGAGGCGCTCCCAGCCTTGTTGCACCACCTGCATGTCACCTCCCATTGCGTAGGCAGTCCGTAGTCCGTAGTCCGTAGTAGAGTTCCGCCGCCGACGCAGAGCTGAATCGTCACCGCGTAGCTACTACGGACTACGGACTACGGACTACTCGCCCCCTACGGATTCGTCGCCAATTCCGGCTTCTTATGTCGCACCAGGACGTCGGTCGTCAGGGCCATCGTGGCGGCGCTGACGCTGGTTTGGAGAGTTGTCTGTGCCACCGGCAGCGGATCGAGAATCCCGGCCTCCCAGGCGTCGACCCATTCCCGGCGCAGCGCGTCGAACGTCCAGCCCGCGCCGTGCTCGCGCGCTTCGGCGATCAGCGGTTGCGGATCGAGGCCGGCATTGCGGGCGATCGCCGCCATTGGTCCCGTCAACGCGCGCGCCAGGATCGCCACGCCGAACGCCTCGTCGCCGGTCAGCCCCGCCCCGAAACGCTCCAGGGCGGGGACGCAGCCCAGGAAGGCCGCCCCGCCGCCCGGCACCACGCCGTCGCGCAGGGCGGCGCGCGCGGAGGTCACCGCCGCCTCGACCCGGCTGCGCAACTCCGCCTGCTCGGCCGATGTCGGCGCGGCCACATAGACGGTCGCCGCCGCGCCAGCCAGCTTGCCGATCCGCTCCTGCAAGCTCTTGCGCAGATTGTCGTCGCCCTTCGCCTCGCGCAATTCCGCCTTGACCTCGTTGATCCGCTGGCGGACGGCCCCCTTCGCGCCCGCGCCGCCGAGGATGCCGAAGGTCCGATCGGTCACCCACGCCTGCCGGGCGCGACCGAGGTCTTCGAGGATCACCTCCTCGATCCGGTCGCCGCCGTCGGCGCTGAAGGCCCGCCCGCCGGTCGTGGTCGCCAGATCGGCCAGGATCTTGTCGCGCTGCTCGCCGATCGAGGGGGCTTTCGCCGCCATCACTTCATCGAACAGGCCCTTGTCGCGGTTAATGACCAGCAACGCCAGCGCGGAGTCGGAGACCTCCGGCGCGATGATCAGCAGATTCCGCTCACCCGCCGCCGCGCAGACCTCGAGGAGCGGCACCAGTTGCTCGGCTTGCGTCAGGTTGCTGTCGGTGATGAAGATCCGCGGGTTCATCAACCGCGTATGCGGCGACCCCTCGCGCAGGAGATAGTAGGAATGGTAGCCACCATCCCAGCGCACCCCCTCGATATACTCGACGGTGGTGCGCGTCCCCGGCGCATCCTCGATCAGCACCGCGCCATCGGGGCCGACCGACTCGATCGTCTCGCCGATCAGCTCCGCGAGGGCGTCGTCGCGCAGCGTCCCGGCGACGGAACGGGCGATTTCGGACGGCAACTCGATCGGCCGCGCCTGGCCGCGCAACTCGTCGAGCGCGATCCGCAGCCCCCGCTCGATCCCGCGCTTGATCAGCATCGCGTTGCCGCCCGCCGCGATATACGGCGACGCGGCGTGCATCAACTCCTGGCAGAGGACCGCTGCCGTGGCGGAGCCGTCGCCGACTTCCTCGAAGACGGTCCAGACCATCTGCCGGACGATCATCCCGCCCATATCCTCGAACGGGTCGCTGAGTTGGACTGTGCGCCGCGCGATCGTCGCCGCGCTGTCCAGGATCTCCGGCGCGCTCGTCTTGCTCATCCCCTGGACGGCGACCGTCCGCGCTATCGGCCCCAGCGTCGGGCGCAACAGGGCGGTCATCTGGTCCATCCCTCGTAGGAGCGCCACCCGCGACCTCGGGGCCTCCAGCATCAACCGCCGGGCCATACCCACCGCTCCTTCTCCGCTCACACTCTCGCCGCATCCCCACGCCGGCGCTCAGCCCGCGTGCGCCGCACTCCTCCCGCCGGTATTCCCCGGCTGTCGGCGCAGCTTCGACCAGACCGAATGCCCAATTGTCGCATATGGCGCGCATCAGTGCGTAGGGCGCGTGGCACCCCCCCCAAGCCTGGGGTAGTCGGCAATCGTCAGTCGTCAGTGTGCGAGTGCCGAGTGTCGAGTGCCGAGTGCCGAGTGGAAGCCGTCAACAGGAGGCGCGGGAGACATGGGCGGTGGCGTGCGGGCAGGGCGGTCGGAGGTAGGGGCGTATTGCATACGCCCGACCCACGCCGGGGCTTTCTCCAACGTTTGTAGAAAGACGACGCGGAGAGCGCGTATCATTCTCCGGGTGCCAGCCCGACCTTGCGTGCATCTCCCAATCTTCTACTCCTGGAGGCCCTTTGACCGCCGCGACGATCTCCCCGGCCCGCGCCTGGCTTCTGGCCGCGCGCCCGCGCACCCTGCCCGCCGCCCTCGCGCCGGTGATCGTCGGCACGGCGCTGGCGATCCGCGACGGGGCGTTCGCCCCCGGCCCAGCCATCGCCGCCGTCCTGGTCGCGCTCCTCTTGCAGATCGGCGCGAACTTCGCCAACGACGTCTTCGATTTCCGACGCGGGGCGGATACCGCCGAACGCCTCGGCCCGACGCGCGTGACGCAGAGCGGCCTGATCGCCGAGCGGGACGTGCTGGCCGCGACGATCGCCGTGATCATCCTCGCCGCCATCGCCGGTTTCGCCCTCGTCCTGCGCGGCGGCTTGCCGATCCTGCTCCTCGGGATCGCGGCGATCATCGCCACGCTGGCCTATACCGGGGGGCCGTTCCCCCTGGGTTACAACGGCCTGGGGGAAGTTTTCGTGCTGATCTTCTTCGGCTTCGTCGCCGTGGCGGGTACGTACTATGTCCAAGCGCTCCGCTTGACGCCGACCGCCCTCGCCGTGGCGATCCCGGTCGGCGCGCTAGTCACCAATATCCTCGTCGTCAACAACCTGCGTGACCTGGAGACCGATTGCCGCGCGGGGAAGCGCACCCTCGCCGTCCGTTTCGGGCGCGCGGGGACGCAGGCCGAATATTTCGTGCTGATGCTCGTCGCCTACCTGACGCCGCCGATCCTGTTCCTGGTCGGTGCGGCCGGCCCGTGGGTCATGCTGACCTGGTTGACCCTCCCCCTGGCCGCGCGCCTCGTGCGGCAGACACGCCGGGAGACCGGTCGCGCGCTGAACAAGACTCTCGGCGGCACCGCACAACTCGAACTGTTTTTCAGCATCCTGCTCGCCGTCGGGATCCTCCTCCCCTGGCGCTGAGCGACGACGGTGAGCAGCCACGAAGGAGTGATGGTGAGTCAACAACCACCCGCCAGCAATCCGCCCGCCGACAAGGCCGCGATGGTCGAGGCGATGTTCGACCGGATCGCGCGGCGCTACGACCTGATGAACGACGTGATGACCGGCGGCACCCATCGCCTCTGGAAAGGGGCGACCCTCCGCGCGCTCGGCAATCGTCGCCACGGCAATGTCCTGGACGTGGCGACCGGCACCGGCGACCTCGCGCTGACCCTCGCCGCGACCTCGCGCACCGCCCGCGTCGTCGGCCTCGACTTCAGCGCCCAGATGCTCGCCCGCGCCAATCTGCGCGGCCACGCCACGGCAGCGGCGCACGGCGATCGCCTGCTCTGGGCGCGCGGCGATGCCCTGCGCCTGCCGTTCGCCGACCGCTCGTTCTCGGCGACAACCTCCGCGTTCGCCCTGCGCAACGTCGCCGACCTCGGCCAGATGTTCCGCGAGTTGGCGCGCGTCCTCGGGCCGGGCGGCCGGGTCGCCCTGCTCGATCTCGTCCCGATCCCCGACCCGCCGCTCTGGACCCGCCTCGCCCAGGTCCACTTGCGCGAGGTCGTGCCGCGCGTCGGGGCGGCGATCGTCGGCGACGCCGCCGCCTATCTCTACCTGCCCGCCTCGGTCGGCAGCCTGCCTCCGCTGCCCACAATCCTCGACATGCTGACAGAGGCAGGCTTTGCTGACGTCCGAAGCCGCCTCTTCGGCCTCGGCACCGTCGCGCTGATCACCGGCACACGGCGCTGACGCGATGAACGTGGCATCTATCCTTTTATGAATTGGAGGCAGGATGAGGAGATGGGACTACTGGGGAGCGCTATTGCTTGCCCTCCTGCCGTTCTACGCTTTCTCGCCCTGGCCAGGGGCCGAGTTGCGCGGATGGATAGTGACCTACATTACTGCGGCGCGATGTGGACGTGATATTCTCTATGGCTGCGTGGTCGAAGTGTGGTATCCCATATTGGCTACATCGTTCGTGGCGAGTGGCGCTACATGCATACTCATTTTCGCCTTCGGATACGGACTCCGGACTATTTGGCACCTACGCTAAAACGCCGGATTGGCTTCATCGCACGGCAAAGACGCTGATCGGCGCTCTGCTCGGCTCACCCCTCGCCCTCATGCTCCTCCATCCAGCGGCGCGCCTCGACCGTCGCACCCGCCAGATCGTCGGGCGATAGCTCACCATCGATCACCAACGCGCGCAGGTGCTCTTTCAGCGGGCGGATCCAGGGGCCGGGCGGGCGCTCGAAGAGGGCCATCAGGGCGTTGCCGTCGAGCGGGCTCTGCAATTTCGCCAACTCTTGCTCTGCCAGCAGGCGCGCGCAATGCGCCGCGAGGCCGTCGATCCGCTCTCGGGCGCGGCGACGGACCTGCGGGCGGGCGCTGGTCACGTCGGCCCGCGCGAGGTCGAGCAGGTCGTCGCGCCAGGGGCCGGTGTCGAGCATCAGTCGCCGCACCGCACCATCGGTCCAATCGGGGCCGTACTGGCTCGGGCGACCGTGCAACTCGATCAGCACCCGCACCGCCTCGACCGTCTCCCGCTCCAGCTTCAGGCGCGACAGCAGCCCCCGCGCGATCCGCGCCCCCGCCCCCTCGTGGCCGAAGAAATGGACCTCGCCCGCCTGGATACTGTAGGTCTGCGGCTTCGCGACATCGTGCAGGAGCGCGGCCCAGCGGACGACCGGGCGCGGCGGCGTCGCGGCGACGACGAGGCGCGTATGGGTCCAGAGGTCTTTCGACCCCTCGGCGTTGAAGCGCACCAACGGTACGATCTCCGGCAGGATCGGCTCGATCAGACCCAGGCGTTCCAACCCCTGCAGGGCGGTCGCCACATTGGCGACGAGCAGGAGGCGGGTCAGTTCCGCGCCGATCCGCTCACGACTGATCCGGGCGAGCCCAGCACAACCCGCGATGATCGCCGCGCGCGTCTCCGGCTCGATAACGGCGTCGAGATCGGCGGCGAAGCGGACGGCCCGCAGCGCGCGCAGCGGATCGTCGGCGATCCGCGCCCCCGGCTCCGGCACGCCGCGAATCGTCCGGCGCAACAGATCGCCCTGGCCGTCGAACGGGTCGAGGAGTGTCCCCGGCTCCTCGTCGCTCGCGCCCGCGACGACGACGGCCATCGCGTTGCAGGTGAAATCGCGACCGGCGAGATCGGCGTGCAGGCCACCGCCCGGCTCGCCGCGGAAGGTGGTGATCTCAATCCGCTCCCCTTCCAGCTCCAGGCCGACCGTGGCGAACCGCTCGTTTGCTGAGTAGATCGCCGTGGCTCCTGCGGCGCTCGCCGCAGCACGGATCGCCGTCGGTGGGGCGGCGGTGGTGAAGTCGAGGTCCGGCACCGCGCGCCCGAGGAGGAGGTCGCGCACCGCGCCGCCGACGAGGTACAGGGATGCATCCTGGCGGCGGAACGCCGCCGCGAGGCGCGCGGTCGCCCGCCGCTGACCCGCGCTCAACTGCCCCAGCAAGGGCTCGCCCGTTATCGTCTCGCCAGCCCTGGTCACGCGCCCCTTCGCCCACGATCATGCCGCCCGGTCCGGGTATTCCCGGCCCCCACACGGCGGCACCGGGGATGGTACCATAGCGTCACCGACACTGCCCCGTCGCGGCACGTAGGGCTGGGGTTGAACGCGGAGATGCGGAGGGAAGGGAGCACCCCAGAGAGGGAACGAGAGAAAACGAGGAGAAGGGGATTGAACTATCATGTATCGCTCCATCATCAATCATCAATCCATCCTCGATTCATTCTTCTCTCCGCGCGCTCCCTCCCCTGCGCGTCTCCGCGTTCTACCCCGTCCCCTTCCAGGCCGACACCGCTCCGTAGGAGGAACGATGAGTACGAATCTCCCGGCCCCCGAACAGGCACTCGTCGGCGCGGTCAGCGGCGACGAACTGCTACGCCACACGGCCACGCTCGCCCAGTGGGTCCGCCTCTCCGGCAGCGAGGAGGAGGCGCGAGCGTTCGATTATGTCGCCGAGACCTGCCGGGATTACGGGATGCGGGTCGAGCGGTACGCGGTCGATGCGCTGGTGAGTTGGCCCGGCCCGGCGACCCTCGAAGTCCTCGGCCCCGAGTCGCGCACGTTCCCGTGCATCACCCACGCCTTTGCCCTCTCCACGCCCGCCGGAGGGATCGAGGGCGAGGTGGTCGATAGCGAGGGCGGGGCGAGCGATCTGCGCGGCAAGATCGTCCTCAGCGACGGCCTGGCGAATCCGGGCAAGGGGATGGCGGCGGAGGACGCTGGCGTTCTGGCGCAGATTAATATCAACGACGACTATGTCCACGAGATGATCATCACGCCGATCTGGGGCACCCCGACGCCGCACACGGCCTCGCTCCTGCCGAAACTCGTCAGCATCTCGGTCAACGCCGCCGACGGCGCGGAACTGCGCCGTCTGGCTGCGGGGGGCGACCTGCGGGCGCGGATCACGGCGGAGGTGGACACGCGCTGGCGGAAGATCCCGGTCCTCACCGCCGAACTGGGCGCGCGCGAGGATCGCTATGTCATGTTCAGCGGCCACATCGACTCGTGGCACCTCGGCGCGATGGACAACGGCACCGCCAACGCGACGATGCTGGAGGTCGGTCGGCTCCTGGCCGAGCGCCGGGGCGAGTTGCGGCGCGGATTGCACCTCGCCTTCTGGTCGGGGCATTCCCACGCGCGCTACGCCGGTTCGGCCTGGTACGCCGATCAGTTCTGGGCCGACCTCCACCAGCACTGCGTCGGTCATGTCAACGTCGATTCGGTCGGCGGGATCGGCGCGACGATCCTCAGCGAGGGGAACGCGATGGCCGAGACGGTCGGCTTCGGCGGGCGGGCGATCCGCGAGATCGCCGGGCAGGAGTTGGAGTACAAGCGGTTCGGTCGCGCCGGTGACCAGTCGTTCAACGGGATCGGCCTCCCGGCCCTCTTCATGTCCCTCTCCGGCCAACCGGCGAAGGGCGGCGCGGTCGAGGAGCAGATGGCGCGACTGCTCGGCACCGGCGGGCGCAGTCGCAGCGGCGGCCTCGGCTGGTGGTGGCACACGACCGAGGACACGATGGACAAGATCGACCGCGATTTCCTCGTGCGCGATGCGACGATCTACGCGCTGACCCTCTGGCGGCTCTGCACCGAGACGATCCTGCC
>CADCWN010000029.1 GCA_902806415.1 uncultured Thermomicrobiales bacterium
CGCGCGGTGGTGGTACACAAAGGCAGATGTGCCCTGAGCACCGGACCACGAAGGGCCAGAGTCGGGGTAAAAGGGGATGGATTGTGAACGCGGTGAAGGATCCGTCCCCCCGTCCTCTCACACCGCGAAGCGCCAGCGCGTCGCGCCGTGCGGCTCGGCCGTGGCGTTCCCGATGGCGGTATGGAAGGTGAAGCGGTAGAGGTGCCAGGGCGGCGGGCCGGCGCTCGGGGCGCTGTACGGGGCCGTGAAGGCGTCGCCCGCGACCTGCACCGGCCAGCCGCCCTCCCGGCAGCGCGCGGCCAACCGCTCCAGGGTCGGCCCAGCGGTGACCCTGACCGCCGCGCCTTCGAGGACGAGGTCGATGGTCGCCAGCCTGGTGGCGATCGTGCAGGCCGGATTCGCGGCCAGATTGCGGGACTTGCGCGCCCCCGGTCCGCTCGTGAAATAGATGTCGCCGTCGAGCGGGAGGGCACCGATCCCGGCGGCGTGGGGGCGGCCGTCCGGCCGTGTCGTGCCGAGGAAGGTCGTGGGGAGGAAGATGAGGGCTGCGAGGAGATCGCGCGGCCTGCTCCACGGCAGCGGGGCGTTGCCGTAGTTGTCGAGATTCTTGGTCTCAAACGGCGTTCGCTCGGCCATCTGGATACCTCCATTTCTGCGAAAGGTGTTCGTGCGTCACCAGGGGTGTGACGTTCCGTAGTCGGTTGGGGTGAGGGGAGATCGACAGTTTGGGGGGACTTTTGGGAAGTGATGAGTGCTGGGTGGGGGCGCTGACGACACACCCGGACCAGCGTTGCCGCCGGGATCGTTGAACGCGAGGAACGCGCTCCGGGGGCCAAGCCTATCACACCACCGCACCGTTCGGATTGGCCCTTCGCTCGACTTGAGCGGTTTGGATGATCTGACCGGTCGGCGATGATCGGCATCGCTGCGTGAGGAGGGGTGCCGATGACGAGCCTGCCAACGCGGGTCGCCGCCATGCGCGCCCCGTTCGCGCCGCTGTTCTCGCGCCGCGTGTGGGCGCACGCCCAGGTGCTGCTCGCCCCCGCCCGGCGCGGGGATGGCCGCGTGCTACCATAGCGGCGGGACAGGGCGGATGCCCGTGTGGTATGAGGCGTGTGGATGAAGAGGGGTAGGGCGATGGGATTGCGCGAGGTCTTCAGTTTCCCGCACCCGGTCAACGAGGTCGCGGCGCGGACGGTGGCGGCGGGGGTCGTGGGACTCGCGGCGCTGACGCTGGCGACGCGGCAACGCTGGTTGTTGGTGCCGCTGGCCTATGGGTTCGTGGCGCGGGTGTTGACGGGGCCGACGCTGAGCCCGCTCGGGCAGGTGGCGACGCGGGTGGTGACGCCGCGCCTGGCGATCGAGCCGCGATGGGTGGCGGGACCGCCGAAGCGGTTCGCGCAGGGGATCGGGGCGGCGTTCTCGCTGTCGGCGCCGGCGCTGGCGTTCGGCTTCCGGCGGCCGACGGCGGCGTATGCGCTGGTGGGGATCCTGGGGGTGTTCGCGACGCTGGAGGCGGCGTTCGGGTTCTGCCTGGGTTGCAAGGTTTTCGCGATCCTGATGCGGCTGGGGATCGTGCCGGAGGAGGTCTGCGCCGACTGCAACAATATCTGGGCGCGGGCGGGTCGGCGGGGAGGGGTGGATAGTGCTGGGGCTGCGGGGTGACGGGGGAATTGGGTAACTGCGGGCGGATGGGTGCTGGACGCGCGGGTGCCGTCAGCAGTCGTCGCCTGTGCGGGAACGGCGCGAGCCTGCGGGCATGGCAGGAGGGCGACGGTCGGCCTCCGCAACAACGCCCAGCTATACCGTCGCCTCATCTGTCGCGGTGGGGGTCTACGCACCGGAGGTGAGCAATGAGCGCGTCCGAGGATTGGGGTATCCCCGAGACCGGGGCCGAGCTGTACGAGACGTACTTCGTCGCCGGGATGACCGGGGCCTGGGTGCCGAACAGTCTCGCCCTTGCCGCGCCCCGGTCGGGCGAACAGGTGCTGGATGTCGCTTGTGGCACGGGGGTCATGACCCGTTCCCTCGCGACGGCGGTGGGTCCGGGCGGGCGCGTCGTGGGCCTCGACGCCGGCGCGCAGATGCTAGCCTTCGCCCGCGAGCGGGGGGGGCGGCGGGGCGACGCCGCGCCGATCGAGTGGCGCGAGGGCGATGTCGGGAGCCTCCCCTTCGCCGACGAGACCTTCGATCTGGTCAACTGCCAATTCGGGTTGATGCTCTTCCCCGACAAGCCGACCGCAGTGCGGGAGATGCGCCGTGTGCTGAAGCCCGGCGGGCGCCTGGTGGTGGTGACCTGGGGGGCCATCGAGCGATGTCCGGGGCAGGCCGTCATGAAGGCGACCTGGACGCGGCGGTATGGCGCGGAGCGGGGGAGGCTCTTCGAGATGCAACACGCGCTGAGCGACCCGGACCGGGTGCGCGCGCTGCTGCGCGACGCCGGTTTCCGGGAGATGGCGGCGACGGCCGCGATGGGCACCGCGCGCTTCGCGTCGCCGGAGCAGCTGACCGGGGTCTACGCCACGGCCCTCAACATCCGCGCCGACGCCGCGACCCGCGAGGGGATCTACGCCGAGGTGCGCGAGGCACTCGGGGCGTACGCCGGGGCGGAGGGATTGGCCTACCCGATCGAGGCCATCCTCGGGAGTGCACGCAAATAGATCGATGAACGCGGGCATGTGCCGGTGCTTGCCTTGCCCCGGCGACCACACGCCGGTGTCACCGATGACGGGTCCCCCAACCCCGTCGGCAAGGCCGACTCCTTGGGGGAACGCCCCTCCGCCACCTTCATCCTCAATGGGGGGGGTGCCCTGCGGCCATCCCCCACGCTCGCGCGGCCCTTTATTTGCCTAGCTCTGTGATGTATAATGCTGCTATGTACTCCTGGTGGGCTTATTGGTGCCACTCGACGGGGGAAGCATGGACTCCATCCGTTTCTCGCGGGAGCGCCGCATCGAGCGTCAAGTGGATGGGGGCGGGGCGCGGGGCGAGCGAGCGGGAAAGGGCGTGGGATGACGGGAGGGGTGATGACTGGGGGCGAGGTTGCCGGGGCGTCGCCCCGCACGGTCGCGCCCGCGCTGGCGATCGAGACGCGGGGGCTGCGCAAGGAGTACGGCGAGCAGGTCGCCGTCCACGACGTGACGATCGCCGTGCCGGAGGGGGAGGTCTTCGGCTTCCTCGGGCCGAACGGCGCGGGCA
>CADCWN010000030.1 GCA_902806415.1 uncultured Thermomicrobiales bacterium
GGCGGGACTGCTCGGCCAACTGCCCCCCGAGACGATCACCGTGACCCTCCAGAACGTCGCCGCGCCGGACCCGTCGCCCGACGTGGCGCTCGCCCTGGCCGAACTCGGCCTCCCCGCCCCCTCCAACCTCCCCACGCTCACCCGCGGGACCATGCCGGGTGCGGTGGACCTGGCGATCACCCTCTGCGTCCCGACCTGAACGACCTGACCAATCGTCCGAGGTGCCGGTCGGCACCTGGTGTGGTGCGTCGAAGACCCGACAGCAACCGGGCCTGATAAGGTCGCCCGCCGCGCCGCCTACCGCCGCGTACGCGACACCCTCCGCACCCTGATCGCCCAAGAACTCAACACCGACGCATAGGCACTGACGAACTGAGGGAAAGACGCGTGAGTCACATCGATGTGCGCCGCCCGCGCCCGTCAGCGGTGAGGTTGTCTACGGACGTTGGTGGGCGACCGACGTGCGGGCGTATTGCATACGCCCGCACGCCCGATCGCGTTGCCACACACCACCGGCGCGCGGCGTCCCTGGCGTCAGGGACGCTGACAACGCTTGCCGGATACCGACCACCACCGGGTGTAGGGGCGTATGGCATACGCCCGCACGTCACCTTGCCGCCAACGTCTACGGAATCCTGGGCGTGGGTTGGGCGTATGCAATACGCCCCTACATCCGACCGCGTTGCCCGCACCCAATCGCCCGTATCTCCCCCTACCCTCTCCCCGCCCCCTCCGTGCCTCCGTGTCTCCTGTTCCGTCCCCATTCGTCACTCGTGACTCGCCACTCGCCACTCACCCGTACCGATACTCCCCCCGCCCCACCTTCGCATCGGTCAGCACCACGCCGAGCAGCCGCGCCCCCACACGCCCCAGTTGCTCCTTCGCGCGCTGCGCCGCCGGGCGGCGCGTGTGGCCCGCGCGCACGATCAGCAGCGTCCCATCGGCCATGGCGGCGATCGCCAGCGCGTCGGCCAGCGCCGTCACCGGCGGCGCGTCGATGATCACGAACGTCGCCCCCTCCCGCGCCACCGCCAGGGCCGCGCGGAACCGCTCGGACGCCAGCAACTCCGCCGGATTCGGCGGGGTCGGACCGGCGGGCAGCAGGGTCAGGTTGGACACCCCGGTCGCGACGGTCGGCAGCGCCCCGCCCCCGCCGCCGCTCAGGTAGGTGGCGAACCCCGCATCGTTCGCCGTGCCGAAGAGGCGGTGCAACGACGGCTGCCGCAGGTCGGCGTCGATCAGCAACGTCGCGTCCCCCGCCAGCGCCAGCGCCGCCGCGAGATTCGCCGCCACCGTCGGGCGCGCGGCCCCCGCCCCCGTATCGGCCAGCAGGATCGCGCGCGCCGCGCCCTCCCCCCCGGCGAACTTGATATTGGCGCGCAACGTCCGAAACGCCTCCGCCTCGGCCCCCTCCGGCGCGCTGAGGACGGCGAGGTCTGGAGTGCTCTGGGCCTGGAGGCTCATGGATAGCTCCTCTCGGTTCAGTCGTGAGTCGTGAGTCGTGAGTCGTGAGACATTGCCTGTATAGTAGCGCCCGGTTATCAGGCACTCAGCCGGGGACAGATTCTCACGACTCACGACTCACGACTCACGACCCCGCTTCTTCGGCACCCCACTCAGGACCGACAGCCCCAGGTGGCGGCGCACCTCCTCCGGCGTGCGGAGGGTGTCATCGAGATATTCGAGGGTGAAGGCGAGGACCAGCGCCAGCGCGACCCCGAGGATCGCCCCGGCGGCGGCGTTCAGCTTCGGGCGCGGCGCGCTCGGCACTGCGGCCGGCCCGGCCAGCCCCAATTGGGCGACGTTGAGGCGGATGATCGGCGCGAGCGACCCATCTCGCAGGGCGATCGGCGTGCCATCCTGCGTGAAGCGCGGGAACAGTTGCTGCAACCGCCCGTTGTCCTCATTCACGTAGCCGATGAACGCCGCCGCGACCGCGTTGACGATCGCGGCGGCGCGGGCCGGGTCGCCGTCGCTGGCGGCGATCTGGATCGTGTTGGTGTCCGGGCTGTGCGCGAGGGCCAGCTTGCCCAGGATCGTCCCCGCATCGAGCCCATAGGGCTGTAGCTCGGGACGCGCGGCCGCGCGACCGGCGACCTCCCCACTGGCGATGATCGGCTTCAGCGGCGCGAGCCGGTTCTTCGCCGCGATGTCATTCTGTTGGTCCAGCGGCTCGGCGGTGACGGAGAGGGTCGTGTTACTGCTGTAGACGCGCGGCTGGGCATCGGTATACACGTAGGCGACGAGGGCCGCGACCCCCGCGATCAGCGGCACCAGCCACCAGCGGCGCAGGATGATCCGCAGATACTCCTCGGGCCGCATCAACCCCTCCCCCGCCCGCGCCCGCCGCCGTTCGCTGTCGCCCCCTGCGGGATCTGGCCGAGGACCGGCAGATCGAGCGCATCGCGGGCGCCGTCGGCGTCGCGCAGGCGATCGTTGAGATAGTCGAGCAGGAAGGCCAGCGCCACCCCCGCGAAGAGGGCGACCGCCGTCTGCAAGACCACGTCCAGCGCCCGGCGCACGCGGTCGCCGCGCGCCTCCAGGGGCGCCTCGATGACCAGCGTGGCCGCGCCCTGCCGCGGCACCAGATCGCCCTTGGTGAAATACTTCACCGGGTCGCGCCCCATCGTGTCGCCGACCGCCCGGGCGATCGCCACCGCGCGATCGTTCGAGCTCCCCGTCACATCGATGATCAGGACGCGGTGGACCCGCCGCGCGGTGAACGCGTCGCGCACCTCCTCATCCTCGATCGCCAGGCCGTAGCCCGGCCCGCGCAGGGTCGCCGCGACCGCATCGGCGAAGACGTTGCCGTTCAGCACCTCCGCCAGATCATCCACCGCATACTCGGTCGCCAGATAGTTGTAGTAACTGTCGTAGCGGAAGAACTCGTCCCCGGCGGTGATCTGGGGCGGCGCCAGCGCCAATTGCATCTTCAGCGTGGTGCTATACCCATTCGGCTGGATCAGCCACAGTGCGCTCGACCCCAGCCCCACGATGAACGGCAGCGCCAGCACCAGCCAGCGATAGCGCCAGAGCGTTGCCCAGTAGCGGCGGAGTTCCATGAAGCCCCTCAGTGAGTCGTCAGTCGTCAGTCGTCAGTCGTCAGTCGTCAGTAACGGTTCGCCGGGAAGCATTGCCTCCTGCTGCCGCCGCGCCACCACTGACGACTGACGACTGACGACTGACGACTGCTACGAAGTCAGCAATCCGCCCCCGAAAGACCGCCGCATCGAACGTCCGGGCGTGCGCGCGGATCGTCGCGGGGTCGAACGTGGTCGCCTCGCGGCGCGCCACGGCGGCGATGATCGCCTCCGGCGTCTGCGCGTCGAAGAAGACGCCGGTGACGCCGTCCACCACCGTCTCGGTCGCGCCGCCCGCCCGGAAGGCGATAACAGGCCGACCGGCCGCCTGCGCCTCCACCTGCGCGATCCCGAAATCGTCCTCCGCCGGGAAGATGGTCGCCCGGCACGCGCCGTAGAGCCGGTCCTTCTCGGCGTCCGAAATCCCCCCCAGGAAGGTGACGGTCGGCCCCGCCAGCGCCTCCAGCGCCGCGCGGTCGCGACCCGTCCCCGCGATCCGCAGCGGCCGCCCCAGCCGATTAAACGCCTCGATCACGATGTCCAGCCGTTTGTACGGCACCAGGCGGGTGACGATCAAGTAGAAATCGTCCGGCTCGCCGCTCGCCGCCGGGATGTCCGTCCGCACCGGCGGGTGGATCACCGCCGCCTCGCGCCCGTAGAAGCGTTTGATCCGCCCGGCCACGACCGCCGAGTTGGCGATCAGGTGATCGACCCGCGCCGTGCCGCGCGCATCCCAGCGCCGCAGGGCACCCAGGACCGGGGCGAGGATTCGTCGCGTCGGCCCACCGAGCCGCTCCCGGCGGGCGTAGTCGGCGGCGTTCCAGGCGAAGCGCATCGGGCTATGGCAATAGCAGATGTGCGTCGCCCCCGGCGGCGGATAGATATTCTTCGCGAAGGCGCTGCTCGACGAGACGATCAGGTCGTAGCCGCGCAGGTCCAGCCGCGAGAAGGCGATCGGGTAAACGGGCAGGTACGGCTGGTGGTTGCGCAGGATCCCCGGCAGCCGCTGCATGAATGTGGTGCGGATCGGCCACGCCCGATAGGCGGCGGGCATCCGCTCGCGGTCGTAGATCGAGGCGAAGATCGGCGCGGCGGGCCAGATCGCGTGCAACTCCTCCAGCACCCGCTCGGCACCGCCCCACTGGTTGAGGTAGTCGTGGACGATCGCGACGCGCGGGGCGGACTGCATCAGTAGGCCCCCCGGCGGGTGATCACCGCGGGGATCGTCCAGAGCAGGATCTTGATGTCGAGCCAGAGGGACCAGCGCTCGGCGTAATAGAGATCGAAGCGCACCTGCTCGTCGAACGTCAGGTCGCTGCGCCCATTCACCTGCCAGAGGCAGGTCAGCCCCGGCATCAGGGCGAGGCGCTGGCGGTGCCACGGCTCGTACTTGGCGACCTCCTCCGGGACATGCGGGCGCGGCCCGACAAGACTCATCTCGCCGCGCAGGACGTTGAGGAGGTTCGGCAACTCATCGAGGCTGGTGCGGCGCAGCCAGCGCCCGACCCGCGTCACGCGCGGATCTTCCTTCATCTTGAACGCCACGCGGTCGCCGGTGTACGTGGTACTGGTGGCGAGGGCCGCGTACTCATTGTGGGCGTTGCGGCGCATCGAGCGGAATTTGTAGCAGGTGAAGTGCCGCCCACCCCGCCCGACCCGCCGCTGGCCGTAGAGGGCCGGGCCGGGGGAGTCGAGCCGGATCAGGGCGGCGATGATCAGCATCGGCAGGGCGATGATCGCCAGGCCCGCCCCGCCGACGAGCAGGTCGAACGAGCGCTTGATCGCGGCGTTGGGGCCGCGAATCCCGCTATCCTGCGTGGTGATCAGCGGCAGGCCGTTGAGGGCGTGGATCGACACCCGGTCGAGGCTCAGCTCGAAGAGGTCCGGGACGAGGGTGAACGAGACGCGGCAGGCGCGGCATTGCTCGATCGCCCAGTAGAGCTGGTCGTGCGCGGTGGAGGGGAGGGCGATGATCACCTCATCGATCCCCTCGCGCCGCACCACCTCGGGCAGATCGTGGCAGGCCCCCAGGCGCTCGGGGCGGACGACGGCGCGTTGCGTGGCGATCGCCCAGGCGGGGGCGACCGGCGCGTCGTCCACGAACCCGGCCAGGGCATAGCCGAGGCCCGGCTGCCCGATCAGCGCGCTCATCACCCGCTCGCCCGCCGGCCCCGCCCCGACGACCAGGACCCGATCGACCCAGCGCCCGCGCGCGCGAATGATGGCCATCGCCGCGCGCCAGCCGACCCGCCACAGTAGCAGCAGCCCGACAGCGAAGACGAACGCATAGAGGAAGATCGCGCGCGAGAAGTAGAGGGTGCGCACGAAGAAGACGGCGACGATCAGTCCCCCGAAGCCGAGGAAGGCGCTATTCGTGACCAGCAGCGCCTCATCCAGCAGCCCCGTCCAGCGCGAGAGCCCGTAGACCCCGCGCGCGAGGAAGAGCAGGGGCAGGAGGGTCGCCAGCAAGACCAGGACTGGCAGGAAGCTGCGGAACGGGCGATAGTCGCTCGGGGCGACCTCATCCGGGAAGCCGATCGCGTAGCGCAACTGATAGGCCAGCCAGAAGCCTAGCACGATCAGCAACA
>CADCWN010000031.1 GCA_902806415.1 uncultured Thermomicrobiales bacterium
GCCGACAGCGGCTATGCGGGCTTCGGGGCCCGCCTCGCCGCCTGGCTGATCGACGCCATCATCATCGGCATCATCAACGTCCCGCTGAACCTGCTCGCCGGCCGGCTCGACCCGGGCGGGGGCAACGCCGCCATCCAGGTCCTCGGCGGGCTGATCACGGTGCTCTACTTCGTCTGCTTCTGGGGGGGTAGCGGCCAGACACCGGGCAAGCGGGTCATGCACCTGCGGGTTGTCGGCCCGGACGGCGGCGGCATCGGCTACGGCCGGGCATTCCTGCGTTACATCGGCTACGCGATCAGCGGCTTGGTCTTCTGCCTCGGCTATCTCTGGATCATCTGGGACGGCGAGAAGCAGGGCTGGCACGACAAGATCGCCGGTACCCACGTCGTGCGCGGCTGAGCATTCGACGCGGCTCGCGGGGAGGTGGATGCCGCCCCCCCGCGGGCAAGGGGGAACGGCATGGATGTCTCCGGGCGACGGTAGCCAGGACAACGGTGCGTTCGATGCCGCTGACCGCTGAGCAGCATCCCGATCCGATGCTATGCACCCTCCGCCAGATCCAGGCGGTAGAAGCGCGCGGCGGTCCCGCTGAAGAGCGCGGCCCGGTCGCTCGCGCTCGCCCCGTGCGTCAGGCGCTTGCAGGCGTTCCAGTAGATGGCGTAGCTGAAGGACTCCTTGTCCACCGGGAAGTTGCTCTCGAACATGCACCGCTCCGGGCCAAACGCCGCGATGCACGCCTCGAAGTAGGGGCGGGAGGCCTCCGCCAGCCGCTCCGACGACGGCGGGTCGGGGCCGTCGTGCAGGCCGAGGTTGGTGAAGGGCATGCCGAGGCCGCCCAACTTCACGCTCACGTTCGGGCAGGTCGCGAGCGCGCGGATGCCGGTGGCCCAGCGGGCGAACTCGGCCTCGCGACGTCCGGCATATGGTCCGGTGCCGAGCGGCCCGCCGACGTGGTCGAGCACGATCGCCGTGTCGGGGAAGGCCCGCGCCAGCGCGGTCAGTTCGTCGATCTGGGGGTGGTGGAGCCAGGCGTCGAACGAGAGGCCGAGCGGGGCCAGCCGTGCGAAGCCCGCGCGAAAGTCCGCGTCGGCGAGGAGGCCGGGCATGGGCGCATTGGCGGGGAGCGGGCGGGTGTCATTGCGGGCGGCACCGTGCCGGATGCCCCGGAAGCGGCCGCCGCCGGCGCGCAGGTGCGCCTCCAGCACCGCGTCCACCCGCGCGCCCAGCCGGAGATCGGCGTGGCCGACGATCCCGGCGCAGACTTGCGCGGGGCCGTAGCCGCCGCTGGCACCCATGGCGGCGACGCCGTTGACGAACTCCGTCTCGCCGACCGGGCGCAGCGCCTCGGGGCCGGTCGCGCGGTGCATCGCCCCGCATTGCAGGAAGACCGTCGCGACGATGCGGTGGCCGCTATGCAGGTCGGCGAGCAACTCGTCGAGCAGGTAGCGCCAGCCCGGTCGGTCCCACAGGTGGTGGTGCGGGTCTACGATCGGCAGCTCGGGTTCGAGGATCTCCTCGATGCGGCGGTCAAGCCATTCCTGGCGTACCAGCGAGGGGGACGGGGCGGTTCGGGCAGTCATAGGCGCTTCCTCCATCGGCGAGCGAGCGAGCATCGAGTCGGCGCCAGGGGCGTGCGCTGTGGCCGGTGGTGGTTCGGCCGCGCGCCGAGGACGTCCGTGCGGTCGGGGCGTCTAGGTGCCCGCACGGTCGAAGTGGGGCAGGACTTCTGCCACGAAGAGGTCGAGGCTCTCGGTACCGGGGAAGTCGAGGAAGTTGAGCTGCATGTGCAGCACGCCCGCGTCCGCGTACGCCGCGAGCTGCGGCACGATCTCCTCCGGGGTGCCGCTGACCACGTGGACCTCGCCGCGATGGCCCATGAATCGCCGCCGGGTGAGGCGCGCCGGATCGCGCGAGATACTGAGGCCCATGTAGCAGCTCGGGACGATGGTGCCCGGGTCGCGGCCGAGCGCCCGGCAGTGCTGGCGCAGGACGCCGAGCTTGTGCGCGTATTCGGCGGGGGTGTAGTAGTCGGCGTTCCACCAGTCGGCGTGCGCGGCCACGACCCGCAGGGTGCGCCGCTCGCCCCCGCCGCCGATCATCAGCACAGGGGGCGGCGTGGGCGCGGGGAGGCAGCGCGCATCCGCGACCCGGTAGTGCTCCCCCGCGAAGGTGACCGGCTCGCCCCGCCAGAGGGCCGTGACGATCCGCGCCGCCTCGTCCAGCTGCGCCACGCGGACGCGCGCCGGGGGGAATGGGTAGCCGTAGGCGTGGTGCTCGGCCTCGGCGTCCCCCGCGCCGAGGCCGAGGATGAAGCGCCCGCCGGTGAGGTGCTGGAGGGTCGCGGCGATCTTCGCGGTGAGGGCGGGGTTGCGGTAGCCCTGGCCGAGGACGAGGGTGCCCCAGCGCAGGCCGGGTACCCGCCCGGCGTGATAGGCGAGGAAGGCCAGGCACTCCATGATCGGGTCGGCACCGGCCTGGACGTGATCGATGACCCAGCACGAGAGGTCGTGCGCGCGTGCCGCGGCGAGGATACGCGCGTTGGCCTCGTCCATCTCCGCGATAGTGCCGCCCTGTGTGCTGGGCCGGATGGTCACCCCGAAGTCCAGTCGCGCCATCGTGGCCCTCCCCGCGTGCCGTTGCGGCGGCCTCCCGCCGCAGGTGAGGGCACGGTATACCCCCGATGGAGGGCTGTCAACAGATGGCTCGCCCGAGATAGATTGGGGCACGATATGAGCGGGCGACCGCTGCGACTTAACCAGGCAGAGCGATTCCAACGTGCTTGCTGCGGGCTGGCTACTTGGCGGCAGGGGTGGCGGTCGCTGCGGGTGTGGGGCGAATCGCGCGCCAGGCCCACACCCGCATCAGGCTATACGGGACCGCATCCAGACCGAAGATGGTGCGGAGGCTGTGGGTCGCGTCGGTCACGGCTGTCCTGGCTACTTTCGCTATCCGCAGCCGCTCGTTAGCGCTCTCACGCAAGGAGGGCCAGTAGCACTCAGTGGATGGCGAAAGTAGCCAGGACACGTGCACGGAACGCTTGAACCGGGGCTTCCGCCGCTCGCGTTCGCGCGCCACGAATCCTGTGACCCGCCACAGGGGCACGACCCGCCTACGCGGGTGAGGAACACCCATAGCTCGATCAAGTTCGTCACCGCCATCAGCCAACAGCCATCCTGCTACGCGCGCTTGCCCACGCCGCTCGTGCTTGGATCGCGCCGATCGGCGACGATCTGGCCGCCCTTGATGACCAGCGCGAGCTTATCGAGGTCTTGCAGGATCGTCACGTCGGCGAGCGGGTCGCCGTCCACGAGGACAAAGTCGGCGAAACGACCCGGCGCGATCAGCCCGACCTCGGGGAAGGCGATCCCCGCCGCCGCGCCGCTCGTCGCCGCGACGAGCGCTTCGGTTGTCGTGAGCCCCGCCTCGACCAGCATAGCGATCTCGTAGGCGTTCTCGCCGTGGATCACGTAGGGCATGGCGGCGTCGGTGCCGCAGATGATCTTGACGCCAAGCTCGCGGGCGCGCCCGGCAGTCTTCCAAGCGTTCGCGATCGCCTTCTGTCGCCACGCTTCGAGGTGCGGCGCGCCGGGTGGCAACGCCTTCTGACCGTGCTCGCGGAATTTGCCGACGACGCTGAGGGTCGGGCAGAGGACCGTCCCCTGGCGGGCCATCTGTTCGAGGTGGGCATCGGTGAGATAGAAGCCATGCTCGATCCCGTCGATTCCGGCATCGAGCGCCCAGGTCGCGCCATCGCCGCCGTAGGCGTGCGCCGTCACCGTGCGACCGTGCCAGTGGGCCTCATCGATCAGCGCAGCCATCGTCTCGGCGGTCATCTCCGGCGCGCAATAGCCCTCATAGCGTCGGACGTGCTCGGTGAGGGTCGCGTTGAACTTGATGAAATCGACGTCGTAGCGCAGGTTGAGGCGCACCGCTTTCCGGGCTTCCTCCGGCCCATCGGCCACCGCGCTCGGCCCCGGCAGCGAGAGGTGAGGCGGCAGGATCTTCTCGCGATCCATGTGGCCGGTCGTTGACGTAATCCCGAGCCCGCAGGTCCAGATTCGCGGCCCCGGCATGTCGCCGCGCGCGATCGCATCGCGGAGGGCGATATCGGCGTAGTAGCGGCAGGCGGCGTCGCGGACGGTCGTGAAGCCGGCCATCAAGTCTTGCTGCGCGTTGCGGAAGCAGTTCAGGGTGACGGTGGGGATCGAGTTGAGCAAGTCCCCGACGCCGAACGCGCTGTCGCCCGGCTTGCCGCTGCCGAGGAGATGGACGTGGGCGTCGATCAGGCCCGGCAGGAGCGTCCCCCGCGGCAAGTCGAGGATGGCTTCGCCCCCGAGGGCGACCGTCCCCTGCCCGCGGTGGACCCCCACGATCCGATCGTCGTCGAGCACGATCTCCGCCGGCTCGGGGGCAGCACCGCCCCCATCGAACACCCGCGCGGCGCGGATAATCTGGCGCATCTGGTCCTCTCTTCGTTAAGCATATGTCCTCGGGTCATGGCGCAGGAGCAAGGCATTGACGCGGGTATACCTGCGGCTGTGGCGGGGGCGAGTCATACACCCGCCCCGCCATCAAACGCGGAGATCTGCCCGGTTTCCGTGCTATCGCGCCGGTTTGGGCGGTGCGCTCGGAGGGAGATGGGTCCGGCCCGCCTGCGAGCCGCCGTGGACGCCGAGGATCGTGCCGGTGATCCAGGTCGCCTGCTCGGAGCAGAGGAAGACGACCGCATCGGCGATGTCCTCCGGGCGGCCGGTGCGGCGCAGCGGGATGCCGTTCAGGAGGGTGGCGACGTAGGGGCTCGTCCCCTCTGGCACGGGCGGCTGCAAAACCTCGTCCATGATCAGGCCGGGGGCGACGGCGTTGACCCGGATTCCCTGCGGCCCGAGCTCGATCGCCATCACCTGGGTCAGCATCTCCAGCGCCGCCTTCGAGCCGCAGTAGTGTGCGCCGCCGGTGCGCGCCGAGGTGCCCGCGCCCGAGCTGATATTGATCAGCGAGCCCCGCACGCCGCGCCCGAGCATCTGGCGCGCGACCGCCCGACTGAGCATGAACGGGGCGCGCAGGTTGACGTTGAAAACCATGTCCCACTCGGCGGTGTCCATCTCCACCACCGGGCTGTTCGGGAAGATCCCGGCGCAGTTGACCAGGATGTCGATCTGGCCGAGGGTGTCGCTCGCCGAGGCGACCAACGCCTCGATTGCCTGCTCGTCGGTGATGTCGGCGGTCACGGTCGTGACCGCGCTCTCGCCTTGCTCAACGGTGGCGACCGTTGCGACGAGTCTGGCCTCATCGCGGTCGGTCACCACGACCCGATCGCCCAAGGCGGCGAAAGCCCTGGTAATCGCCGCCCCGATCCGCCCCGCCCCACCGGTTACCAGCACGTTGCGCGTCGTACTCACAAGTCCTCCTCTTCCGCCCGGTCGCCCCGCTCAATCTTCGGCGAGGAGTTATCCACCTTCCCGGCTGCTCGATACCCGCACATTGTCTGCCGTGTTGACCGCTTCACCGGCTTGAAGCATCCGCTCCCAGTCGAAGGCGATTTTCGGCACATCCAGGATGTGCGCCGTTTGCATTCCCTTGATGCCGTCGATCACCCCCAGCCGCTTCAGCAAAAATCGTTGCAGATGTCCGTTCGAGCGCAACATCCCTTCGATCAGTAGATCGTAAGGCCCGGTCGCGACGCCTACCCAGCGGACCTCATCGAGGGCCACGATCGCCGCGACCACTGCCTCATGCTTCTGCGGCTCGACGGTGAGCTGGATCATCACGTGGATCGGCAGGCCGATCCGGCGACTATTGGCGAAGACCCCCACTGTGATGATCCTCTGGCTGACCAGGCGCTCGATCCGGCGCGCTACCGTCGGGCGGGGGACATCGAGTTCGCGTGCTATCTCCGTCGATGGCTTGCGCCCGTCATCCTGCAATTCGCTGATGATCCGCAGATCAAGCTCGTCGAGTTCGAACCCATTCGCCTCCTCCTTCTCCACCGTGGGATTCCCTCCGATCGCCAAGGTCTCCGACGCCACGTTGCCAGAAATTGTGCCGGGGTACAACGATTACGCCTGCCGCCATGCGCCCAATCGCTAACTGTAGCATATTGGTCATTATGCTCAAATCCCTGCCATCTTCTGATCAGACTGTCCAAGTATGATACTATACTGAGGATATAATGCTCGTCATCGATTGGATGCAGTACTTAGCGCGTAGAGAAACGGTGGCGTGACCTCAGGCGCGCGTTCTGCCGAAGGCGTCGCGAATCAGAGCGAAGGGGGGAACAACCGCCGATTTGACGTAAGAGCGGACAGTACCGAACTGGTGCGCAGTGGTCTTGCATTAATATATGGCGGGATATTGGCGATTATGCGCAGGCGAATCGGGCGTCCCCTCACCAAGAGGATACCTTGTTCGCGACGATCACGGCGCAGATTGACAGCGCACCGCTCACTCCCGTACACTCGCCCTCCGATCGGCGAACTGATTGTTGACAATCGGAGAATCGTGGAAGCGGAACTCGGCCTGCGCCCGATCCGGCATCGGACGCTCCGCTCGACGGTCGCGCACAATCTGCGCGAGGCGATCCAGCAGCGACGGCTGCTGCCGGGCGCACGCCTGCGGGACGATGAGTTGGCGGTGCAACTCGGGGTTAGCCACTCGACGGTGCGGGAGGCGCTGCACCAGCTCACCCATGAGCGGTTGGTCGTCAGCGCGCCCCATCGCGGCTTTTTCGTCGCCGGCTTCACCTTCGGCGATCTGATCGATCTGCTGGAGATGCGCGGCCTGCTCGAAGGGCGGATCGCCGAAGCGGCGGCACACGACCTGACCGACGATGATTTCGTCGCCCTCGCGGCGGCGGCAGAGGCGATCGGGCACGCGACGCCGCGCGACGGCAATGCTTTCTGGGAGGCCGATCTCGCGTTCCACGAGATCATCTTGCGCCGTTGCACGA
>CADCWN010000032.1 GCA_902806415.1 uncultured Thermomicrobiales bacterium
CCCCCGCCGGTCCCGCGGCACCGGCCAATCCGGGGCGCGCCACCATGGACGCCTCGCGCCACCCGCGGCAGCGACCTGCCCCGCATCGTCGCCCAATGACGCACCAGCCGCGCGTGTCGCCGCCCGCGCCTATTGTCGCCCGGCGCGCGTAGGGTGTCAATAATCGGGGTGAAGCCCGTAGTATGCAGCAAGGCCGTCCGCTCGTTACCACCGAGCGAAGCCCTCCGCTGGCCTGCCGATTCACAGTATCCGTACGTTGTCAGGACAGGCCTGCCTCTCGCTTACCCGCCGCTAACTCGAGACGCGCCCCCGACCGGATGCCTGTCGGGTACGAAAACTCCATCCGGCACTTTTGCGTCCAGTCCGGGCCTGCCCTCGGTCGGCTATGATCGCGCCGGGCGAGCAGCACGCCGCGGAGAAGTGCTGAGGGTCGTGAGGAGGGACAGGTGGTCTGGTTCGTGCTCGGGCATCTCGTCGCGTTCGTCGTCGACCTGGTCCTCGGCACCCGGTCAGGCGATCGCGACAAGGACCTCCAGATCCTCGTGCTGCGGCACCAGTTGCGCCTGGCGCAGCGACAGCGCCCCCGCCCGCCCTGGCTCACGCGCGGCGAGCAGCTCACCCTGGCCGTCCTCACCGCCGCGCTGGCCCGGCTGACCGCCGGCCCGCGCCGCCAGCTCGACCGGTACCTGCTCCTGTGCAAGCCGGACACGCTCCTCACGTGGCACCGCGAACTCGTCCGGCGCAAGTGGACCTAACGGCGCAGGAACCGGGGCGGTCGCCCGGCGATTCCGGCCGAGATCGAGGCCCTCATCCTCCGCCTGGCGCGGGAAAACGCGCGCTGGGGGCATCGCCGCATCCAGGGAGAGGTGCGCAAACTCGGCCACGCCCTCAGCGCTTCGACCGTGCGCGCGGCCCTCCGGCGGCACCGCGTGCCGCCCGCCCCACAGCGGCGACGGGCGACGACCTGGCGCGACTTCATCCGGTACCACCAGGACCAGTTGCTGGCCTGCGACTTCTTCACCGTCGAGACGCTCTTCCTCAAGACAATCCACGTCTTGTTCTTCATCGAGATCGGCACGCGTCGCGTGCATCTGGCGGGTTGCACCGCGCACCCGACCGCCGCGTGGGTCACGCAGCAGGCACGGCAGCGCGCCTGGGCCTTGCAGGAAAGTGACGCCCCACCCCGGTTCCTCCTCCACGATCGCGACGCCAAGTTCCCGACGTCCTTCGACGCGGTATTCGCCGCCGAGGGCGTCGAGATCGTGCGCACGCCCTATCGCTCGCCAACCGCGAACGCGTACGCCGAGCGCTGGGTCGAGTCGGTGCGCGCGGAGTGCCTCGACCATCTCCTCATCGTCAACGAGGCACACCTGCGCCACGTCCTGGCTGCGTACGTCAGGCACGACAACGAGGCACGACCACATCAGGGGCTGAGGCAACAGACGCCAGTGCTCGTCGCCCCGCGTGCGCGCGCCGGGCCAGTCAGACGGCGGGATGTTCTTGGTGGGCTGATCCATGAGTACCACCGTGAGGCGGCCTAGCCCGGTTCACGGCATCGGATAGGGTTTTCACACCGAACACGCAGGAGAGAATACCGGGCGGAGCAGACCGTCGGCACAGGTGCGAGTTCGGTTGACAGTAAGGCCGCAGCGTTAGCGCCGGCACTAGCCCCGGCGCTCGCTCGCCGCATCCGTCCGCGTCAGCAGGCGAGTTGCCGTGCGAGATCGAGGAAGTCGGTGGCGACGAGATCGAAGGCCGGGTCGGGCGTCAGGTCGGGCGGGTTGTCGGGGCCAAATTCCAGGGGCCGGGTCACGAAGGCCGTGCGCAGGCCGACCGCCCCGGCGGCGCGGAGATCCTGCTGATGTGCGGCGACGAGCATCACCTGCTCCGGGCGCAGGCCGAGGAAGTCCGCGGCCGAGCGGTAGACGATGGGGTCGGGCTTGTAGGCGCGCACCAGCTCGGCCGAGAAGATGACATCCCACGGCAGCCCCGCGCCCTTCGCCATGTTCACCAGCAGGGCGACGTTGCCGTTGGAGAGCGTGCCGAGGATGTGGCGCGCGCGCAGGCG
>CADCWN010000033.1 GCA_902806415.1 uncultured Thermomicrobiales bacterium
CCGAGCGGCAGGTGGATCGCGAAGTCCTCCACCGCGAGGGTCAGCGCCCCTTCCGGCGCGGCTGTCTCCGCGACGATTTGCAGGCTCTCCGGCGCGATCCGGGCGAGGGAGGCGAACTCGGCGCGAGTCGCCTCGAAGTTGGCTGCGTATGGCCCGGCGACGATCGCCGCGATCCGCTTGCCCGGCTCGATGTTGCTCTCCGCGCGGGCGTTGCGGATCGCGCGCGTCGCCTCCTGCAGCCGGGCGAAAGCGCGCTCCTCGGCGGGGTAGCGCGCGCCCGCCGTCGGCCAGGGGGCGACGATCAGCATCTCGCCGCCGTGGGGGAGGTGCTGCCACAACTCCTCGGAGACGTAGGGCATGATCGGGTGCAGGAGGCGCAACGTCCGCTCGAAGACGTGGACGAGGGTCTGGCGCGCCGTCGCCTTCGCCGCCTCGTCCTGGCCCTGCAAGCGCACCTTCGCCGCCTCGATATACCAGTCGGCGAATTCGCTCCAGAAGAACTCGTAGAGGCCGCGCCCGGCCTCCCCGAACTCGAACCGCTCCAGGGCGCGCGTCGTCTCGTCGGTCACCAGCGCGAGGCGACCGAGAATCCACTTGTCGGTCACGGAGAGCGCCGCTGCGTCCGACGCGCTCGGCGCGCCGTCGGCGTCACGGACGATCGTCGCGTCGGCGGTGTTCGCCAGGACAAAGCGCGCCGCCTGCCAGAGCTTGTTGGCGAAGTTGCGGCTCGCCTCGATCTTGCCGATGCTCAGCTTCAGGTCGGCCCCGGTCGCCCCGGCGGTGATCAGCGCGTAGCGGAGGGCGTCGGTGCCGAACTGCGCGGTGATCTCGGTCGGGTCGATCACGTTGCCCTTGGTCTTGCTCATCCGCTGCCCGTTCTCATCGCGCACTGTGCCGTGGAAATAGACGGTCTGGAACGGCGGCTCGCCCATGAACTCGATCCCCAGGAAGATCATCCTGGCGACCCAGAGGAAGATGATGTCGTAGCCGGTCTCCATCACGTCGCCGGGGTAGAAGCGCGCCAGGTCGGCGGTTTGGTCCGGCCAGCCGAGGGTGCTGAACGGCCAAAGCCCCGAGGAGAACCAGGTATCGAGGACGTCCGGATCCTGCTCGATCTTCGTGCTGCCGCACGCCTCGCAGCGGTCGATCACTTCCTGATCGGTCGCGGTCATGTGATTGCAGTCCGCGCAGTACCAGACCGGGATCCGGTGGCCCCACCACAACTGGCGCGAGATGCACCAGTCGAGGATGTTTTCCATCCAGTGCAGATAGATCCCGGTGAAGCGGTCCGGCACCATCCGTATCTGGCCGTTTTTCACCACCTCGATCGCCGGGGCGGCGAGCGGCTTCATGTCCACCCACCACTGGGTGCTGATCAGCGGCTGCACGATCGTGCCGCAGCGGTCGCAATGCCCGACCGCGTGGGTGTGCGGCTCGACCTTCACGAGCTGGTCGTGCTCGCGCAGCCACTCGACGATGTTGCGGCGGCAGGTCATCGTCGTTTGCCCCGCGAACGGCCCCGCCTCGGCGTTCATCGTGTCGTCGAGGTTCATCACCGTGATCGCTGGCAGGCCGTGGCGCTGGCCGATCCCGAAATCGACCGGGTCGTGCGCCGGGGTCACCTTCACCGCGCCGGTGCCGAACGCCGGATCGACCGCGTCGTCGGCGACGATCGGGATCCGCCGCCCGAGGACCGGCAGGATCGCCCCTCGCCCGATCAGATCGCTGTAGCGCGCGTCGTCCGGGTGGACCGCGATCCCGGTGTCGCCCAGGATCGTCTCGGGGCGAGTGGTGGCGACGGTGATCCAGCGATCGTCGGCGTCGGCGATCGGGTAGCGCACCTGCCAGATGCTCGACACTTCCTCCTCGTAGTTGACTTCGAGGTCGGAGAGGGCGGTGCGGCAGCGCGGGCACCAGTTGATCATCCGCTCGCCGCGATAGATCAGCCCCTTGTCGTAGAGGCGCTTAAACGCGGTGCGCACCGCGCGGGCCGGGCCGGGGTCCATCGTGAAGGCGAAGCGCGACCAGTCGGTGGACGCGCCGAGGATTCGCAACTGCTCGCGGATCCGCCCGCGATAGCTGCCCATCCAGTCCCAGACCGTATCCACAAAGCGGTCGCGCCCGAGGTCGTGGCGGGTCAGCCCATCCTTGGCGATCTCCCTTTCCACCACCCACTGCCCGGCGATCCCGGCGTGATCCGCGCCGGGGATCCAGAGGGCCGGGCGACCGCGCATCCGCTGCCAGCGGATCATGATGTCCTCGACCGTGCTGAAGAGGGCGTGGCCGATGTGCAGCTCGCCGGTCACGTTCGGCGGCGGCATCACGATCACGAACGGATCATCATCCGGCCCGACCGCCGCGCGCGGCGCGAAGTGGCCCGCGTTATCCCAGCGCTCGTACCACTCACGCTCCACTTGCTTGGGATCGTAGGTCTTCGCCAGGTCTCCCATTGTGCCGCTCATCTGCCCCTCCCTCGATTGCGCCGCAGTCGGTGCGTCTTGGCTCGCGATAGGCGTCTGTTGTCGGTGACGGGACAGCCGAAAACGGCGAAGCCCCGTCCTGTGCCAAGGACGAGGCTTCGCTCGTGGTACCACCCTGATTCGGTCTGGCCGCGCGGGCGCATGACCAGACCCTCATTGGCGCGATAACGGGCGCATCCGGGGATACTTCGGCGCGCGAGCGCTTCGGAGTCCCGACTCCCAGGCGACTTCGGCGGCTGTCACGCGCGGGGGGCTTGCAATCGGTGGCCCCCAGGGCACTGTTGCAGCGCCCCTCCCTTCCCTGTCGCGGACGAAGACCGCTTACTCCTCCTGTTCGGCGTCATTCCTTATTGCCACTTATCTTAGGGGGCGCGGGCGGGCGGTGTCAAGATGCCGCGCGGCTCCGCTACGGCGTGGCCGGTGTACCCGTCGGGCGACACCTAGTGGACGCCCAGCGTTGCGGTGCTGAAGACGGTCGTGAACCGCTTGCAATAGATCACCACCGAGCGGATGTCGGTCAGGTCGAGGGCAGCGGGCAGTTCGTAGTTCTGATCGCCGACATTCCCCTTCAGTCGGGCGATCTCGACCCCGGCCCCCTCGTGGACCTGCCCACTGCTGTGCGGCGCTGGATGCCCGGAGAGGTAGACGTAGAGATCGGGACCGTTGGTCACACTAAAGCCTTCGAGTCGCAGGATGCGCCGACCGTCGGGCAGCTGATGGATCGTCGCGGTGCCGGAGCCTTTGTGGATCGCATCGACGGTGCCGAACTCCCCACTCCCGAGCACGATCGGGCCGACCGGCGCGGGCGCGACAGTCGGGGCAGCGGCCGGTGCCGACGGGGGTATCGTCGCCGTTGGTGTCGGGAGTGCCGGGAGGGGCGCGACGGCTGTCAGGATAGGGGCGGCGATGACCGGGGTCGAAGCTGGTGCTGTTATGCCGGCGGGCGGGGACGTTACCGGAGTCGGGGTGGGGGTCGTCGCAGGGGTGGCGGATAGCGCCGGTGTGGCGACCGCCGCGCCGCCCCCGGCGGGGATAACGGCGCTCGGCACCGCAGCGATGGGGAACCCCTCGTCCA
>CADCWN010000034.1 GCA_902806415.1 uncultured Thermomicrobiales bacterium
GATAAGTCGGGTCTTGCCGCCTTTCGATGATCCGGCGTGTAGACCTCGTTGCGATCCTCCCTGGCGTGGCTGGTATCCCGGAGGTGCGTTTGGATATGGCCGAACGCTATGGGCGTTCACCCGCGAGCACTCGCCCATACGCACTCGACCCTTCGCATGGGACGTGACGGCGAGCGCTCGTCGGGTGCAACGCCGGGTATGCCGCTCGCGACCACAGCGACCGACGCCGGGCAGCGAGGATGATGGACACCGTCCCCGACGCGCCCTCGCGGTTCCGGTGATCGGTGCGCCGCGATCCGCAGACCGGGCCAGCGCTGATGTCCCGGTGGTGGTAGGAGAACCGGCCGAACTGGCCGTTCGGTGCGCCCGACCCGGCGAGCCGAGTCGTCGAACGTGGCGCCGAAGTTCGCGCGGTCGCCGGATTCGCCGCCGCTGCTCAGACCGCGCGAACTTCGGCGAGCCGCCTGACTGCGTGCTCGTCGTCCCAGCAGACGGCGGCTTCCCATGCGGCCCACGCTTGCGCGGCGATGTCGTGCGCCTCGTCGTCGAGACCGGCGCCGTTGTGGGGCAGCACCAGGTCGAGGTCGGGGACGTCGACGTGCGCCTCGTCCCAGTCGATCAGCGCGACCCGCTCTGCGGTCAGGCGGATGTTGCGCGGGTTGGGGTCGCCGTGGACGACGCAGGTCCGACGCCCGACGAGCCGCGCCCACGCCGCGCGGCAGCGCGCGACGCCCTCGGGCGGCATCGCGCCGAGGTCGATCTTCGTCCCGGCCTCGGCGTGCAGGAGGTCGGTCGACGATCGCCAGCCCGGGCGCTGCGGCCACCCCGGCGTCAACCGATGCAGTCGGCGGAGCGTGTCGGCCACGCGACGCCAGTCGGCCGCCGTCTCGGGCGGCCCGCCCTCGACGTAGGTCATCACCACCACACCGTCGGCGAACAGCCGGCCGTCCTTCGTCGGGATCGGCACCGGCACGGTCAGACCTGCGCGGTCGAGGCGCTGGAGGAGCGCGGTCTCCCACGCGAGATCGGCGTCGCTCCTGACACCGCGACGACCGACCGCGAGGTGCCCGTTGACGCGCACGGTCCACACATCGTTGGCCACCCCGCCAGCGAGCGGTTCGATGCGCGTGACGTCATCACCCCACTGCTCGAGTGCCTCCCATCCCATTGGCCACCTCATCCCCTTCACGCAGCGCACGATCAGCCCTCGCCAGGACCTCGCGGCTCTTGCCGCCCTTCGATGATTGCGCTTCAGACGGCGAAGAGCAGACGTTGCCGCAAGAGATCGAAGCCCGCGCGCCCGTAGCCCTGGCGTTTGCGTAGCTTGCGCTGGTGGACGAAGCCCTCCGTCGGGCCGTTCGACCAGATCTCGGTGAGCCCGGCGCGCACAGCCTCCAGATCAGCCCGCAGGCCGGTGGCGAAGCGGCGGAGCGCGGGCGCAGAACAGGGCAACCTGGCGCGGGGTCGGCGGTCGTGCTGCCGCTCACCTGGTCGTGTCGATTGGTTGGCCGTCCGCTCGACCCGGCGGAACCGCGCGACGAAGCGCGCGACGGCGCTGTAGGAGCGGGTAAACCCCTGCTCGCGGATCTCGCGCCAGAGGCGCTTCCCGTTGCGGCATCCCTCGGCCCAACGCCGCTCCAGGTAAGGAAGATAGGGGTTGAGGGCGGCACGGCGGGCGAGGAGGCGCATGGGCGCGGGCGGGTCGGGCAGGCGGAGGTAACGATAGACGGTCTCACGGCTGACGCCCACCGTGCGCGCGATGTGGGCGATGTCCGTCCCGGCGGCGTGCAACTGGTGGATGGCCTCGTGGCGGGCGAGTTGGGCGGCGTGGCGCTGTCGGACCGCCTCCACCGCCCGCTGCTGCCAGGGGAGGGGCGGCAGTTCCGCCGGGGGTGGGTCGGTACTCGGCGTCGGCTCGGTAGCAGCGAGGGTACCGGCGGCATCGCGCAGCACGGTGCGCTTGTGGAGCAGGAACTGCTCGAGTGCCTCACCGAGATTGTGCAGCAGGTGCCAGCGGTCGACGACCTGCTGGGCGGCGGGCGCGCCGCGTGTCGCCGCGTCGGCGTAGAGCTCGCTGCGATCCCGCGCGATCGTCGCGATCTGCGGGTGCTGCTGCAGCCAGGCGGCGGCTTGGTCGGCGTCGCGGTCGGGCAGCAGGTCGAGGGGCCGCCGGTGCTCCAGATCAATGATGACGGTGCCGAAGCGGCGACCGCGACGCCAGGCGAACTCGTCCACGCCCACGGCGCTGGGCTGCCCGACGGGGGGCAGCGGTGCCGCGCGGAGCAGGCCGAGGAGCGTCGTCCGGCCGGCGGGCAGCCTGCGGGTGACCGACAGGCGGGCACCAGTCGCCCCGCCGAGCGCCAGGCCGATCCGCTGGAGCGCGTTGTGCAGTCGGTGGACCCGCCGCGCGTAGCGGTCCACGAGCTGCGGCAGTCGCTCGGCGAAAATGCGCCGCGGGCAGGTGGCGTCACGGCAGAAAAACCGGCGCACGCGCAACCGGAGCCTGACCGGTGTGCCGCTCCAGGGGAGGTCGGCGATCGTGCGGTGGTAGCGGCTGTGGACCCGATGCGAGCGATGCTGGCACGAGGAGCAAGGCGCGGTCCGGCGCGTGGCGTAGAGGTGGAGGGTGACATCCTCGTCGCTGGCGGCGATCTCGGCGAGACGCAGCCCCTTGAGGTGGGGCAGGAACGGGGGGAGACGCATCCGACTACTCCAAGCACAGGCGACGACAGCCAGACAGGAAAGCATAGTGCCTCCGCCCAGGAGCGGCGCGGAGCGATCATCGAACGGCGGCAAGAGCCGATAAGTCGTGGCAAGGTGTGCTATTCAGGGAATAGTATCACCGTTGGCGAACACCGTGGAGCCGCGCGTTCGGCCTCGGATGTGTTGTGCGGTGGTCGGTCTGCCCCTCTTGCACACCCTCCTTGCCATCCGCCCGTCTGGTGGTAGACTGGCGCGACGAGGCGGCGGGCGGGGCGGCGAGCCGGTCCGATCGCGGCCATCAGCGCGGCCTCGTGGCGCGACCACAGGCTTAGGGTACATATCCCCTAGGGGTTATGGATTGTGGGCGTGCCGTTGTCTCCCTGAGTGAATGCGAGCGAGGAGAGAAGCTGATGGTGGTGAGCGACCAGCGGGTGATCGGCCGACCGATGCCGCGCGCGGATGCGCCGGCGAAGCTGAACGGGCAGGAGCGCTTTGCGGGCGACCTGGCGCTGGCGGGGCTGTTGCACGCCCGCCCGGTGCTGAGTACCCACGCGCACGCGCGGTTGGTGGGTGTCCAGAGCGAGGCCGCGCGCGCGGTGCCGGGGGTGGTAACGATCCTGACCGCCGCCGATCTGCCGTTCGCGCAGGGCGGGCCGCCGCGCGCGGCGGAGTCGCTGGCGCGCGAGGAGATCGTCTACGCCGGGCAGCCGGTGGCCCTAGTCCTGGCCGAGAGCGAGGGGGCGGCGGCGGAGGCGGCGGCGCTCGTCGAGGTGCAGTACGAGGATCTGCCGGTCGTCCTTGATCTGGTGGCGGCGATGGACCCCGGCAGCCCGCTGGCGCGCTCACTGACGAAGATGGGCGAGGATGCGGCCGAGGCGGCGATGCACGGCGTCGGTGGCGGCGGCGCGGCCGAGGAAGCACCACAAGAAAAGCTCTCGGCTAACGTCAGCGGGCAAACGCACCTGGAGATGGGCGACGTGGCGACCGGTTTTGCCGCGGCCGATGTCGTGGCCGAGGGAACCTACGACACCGCCTGGGTCCACCAGGGCTATATCGAGACGCAGACCTGCGTCGCCGCGCCGGACGGGATGGGCGGCGTGACGATCCACGCCAGCACGCAGGGGCTGTTCCGCACGCGCCAGGTTGTCGCGCAGACGCTCGGGCTCGCCCAAGAACAGGTGCGGGTCGTCGCGATGCCGGTCGGCGGCGGCTTCGGCGGCAAGTTCGGGCTGATCGAGCCGCTGACGGCGGCCGCGGCCCTCGTGGCGCGGCGACCGGTCCGCCTCGGCTTCACGCGCGGCGAGGATCTGCTGGCCGCCAACCCGACGCCCGCCGGGCGGCTCGAGGTGAAGATCGGCGCGCGGCGCGACGGCAAGGTGACGGCGATCCAGGCGCGGCTGATCTTCGACACCGGCGCGTACCCGAACTCGCCGATGGCGGGGGCGGCGTTCGCGGTCGCGGGCTGCTACCACTTTCCGAACCTCGACATCAAGGGTTTTGAGGTGATGACCAACCGGCTCGGGCCGGGGGCCTATCGCGCGCCGGGGAACCCGCAGGCGAGCTTCGCGGTCGAGTCGGTGATGGACGATCTGGCCGGGCGGCTGGAACTGGACCCGATCGCCTTCCGCCTCCTCAACGTGCCGAGCGAGGGCGATCCGCGCCCGGATGGCAAGGCGTGGCCGATCATCGGCCTGAAAGATTGCCTTGAACGCCTGAGCGTTCACCCGCTCTGGCAACGGCGCGCGGCGCGCGGCGCGACGAACGGCGGGCGGTTCCGCGAGGGGATCGGCGTCGGGGTCGGCGGCTGGCGCGGCGGGCTGGAACCGGCCGCCGCCCTCTGCCACGTCGATCCGTCGGGGATCGTCAATGTGGTCGTCGGCGCGGTCGATCTGAGCGGCACCTTCACGACCTTCCGGATGATCGCCGCCGAGACGCTGGGGGTCGATTACGAACTGGTGCGCGTCGTCGGCTCGGACAGCACCAACGCGCCGTACTCTGGCGGCAGCGGCGGCAGCAAGATCGTCTACACGGTCGGGCAGGCGGTGCAACGCGCCGCGACCGACGCGCGCGAGCAGATCCTCGAACTGGCGGGGCAAATCCTGGAGGCCGCGCCGCAAGACCTGGAGATCGCGGGCGACCGGGTGCGCGTGAAGGGGATGCCGGCGGAGTCTGACTACGAGGTGACGATCGCCAAGATCGCGTCGCTGACGAGCGGTTTCGGCGCGAAGCACGCGCCGATCGCCGGGCGCGGCACCGGGGCGCAGACGGCGAACGCGCCCGGCTTCTCGGCGCACCTGGCGCGGGTGCGGGTCGATCTCGACACCGGCGAGGTGACGCTGCTCGACTATGTGGCGTCGCAGGATGTCGGGCGGGCGCTGAACCCGGCGGCGGTCGAGGGGCAGATCATCGGCGCGGTGGTGCAGGGGATCGGCTGGGGCCTCTACGAGCAGCTCGTCCACGACGAGAACGGGCAGGTCGTGACCGGTTCGCTGATGGACTACGCGCTGCCGCGCGCCGAGGTCGTACCTCACGTGGAGACGGTACTCGTGGAGGTGCCGTCGCCCGACGGCCCGTTCGGCGCACGCGGGGTCGGCGAGCCGCCGGTCATCCCGGTGGCGGCGGCGATCGCCAACGCGATCCACGATGCGACCGGCGTGCGACCGGGCGCGATCCCGATCACGCCCGAGCGGCTGTGGAAGCAGATCGCGGCGGGGTGAGGGCAGCTGATGGCGAGCGCGGTGCCATTCGCCACGAAGCAGGCGGTTGAATCCCGAGACCCCGCTCGGGACCACGACCGCGCCTGGGGGCGACTGCGGTCGCCACGAAATACCCCTGAAGGGCACAATGCCCGCCGTCGCGGGTTAGGATCGCTGGGGGTGGTGCCTTGCGAACGGGGGCACCGCCCTACCTCCCCCCTGGGGCGGTATCGGCGCGAGAAAGGGGGTGGTCCATGCAACGAGTCTCGTTCCTCATCCAACTCAGGCCGGGGGCCGATCCGGTTGAGTACCAGCGGCGACACGACGAGATCTGGCCGGAGATGCTGGCGGCGCTGCGCGGCGCGGGGATCCACAACTACAGCATTTTCCGGCACGGCGAGACGCTGTTCGCCTACCTGGAGTGCGACGATTTCGCGCGGATGGCGCGGACGCTCGCGGACGACCCGGTCAACGCCCGCTGGCAGGAATACATGCGGGGGATGCTGACGATCGAGGGCGACCCGGCGACCGGCTTCGCTAAGACGCTGCCCGAGATGTTCCACATGGATTGAGGTGTGGGGCGGTCCGGGGCTGAAGCACCATGACGACGCAGGGTATAAATCCCAGCCAAGGGCTGCGACCACGAAGTCCAATAAATCGGACTGGGTACGAGTGCAAGGGCGTTGTGGCGTAAGCGCAACAAACCCGCAATATAGTCCCACAGGGACTTCGTGGCCACAGGCAGGGAGCGCCGATTTTAATCGACGACCTCGGTCCCCAGCAATCAACTACAGGCTGCCGATGCTATATCGTGGCGCGGAGAGTGGAAGGAGAGGGGCATGGCCGCGCGGATCGGGATCATCGGCACCGGCTGGTGGACGACCTACGCCCATCTGCCGTCGCTCGCTACCTATCCCGACGCGCAGATCGCCGCCATCGCCGACCCGAACGCGGAGCGGCTGAACGCCGCCGCCGACGCCTTCGACGTGTCCCGTCGCCACACCGATTACCGCACGATGCTGGACGGCGAGCGGCTTGACGGGGTGATCGTCGCCACGCCGCACGCCACACACTACGAGATCGCGCGCGAAGTCCTGGGGCGCGGCCTCGGGCTGATGCTGGAGAAGCCGATGGTCCTGCGCGCGAGCGAGGCGCGCGACCTCTGCGCGCTGGCCCGCGAGAGTGGTGCGCCGCTGGTCGTCGGCTACCCGTACCACTTCGTGCCGCAGCACGCCGCGCTGCGCGCGCGGATCGCGACGGGGGCGCTCGGGCAGCTGCAACTCGTCGATAACCTCTTCGCCTCGATGGTCCTCGAATACTACCGGGCCAACCCCCTGGCCTACGCCAAGGTTTTCGACTGGGAGGTGACCGGCCCGCTCTCGACCACCTACAGCGATCCGCAAGTCGCGGGCGGGGGGCAGGGGCATCTCCAGGTGACGCACTCCGCCGCGCTCCTCCTCTGGCTGACCGGGCTGCGCGCGACCGAGGTGGCGGCGTTCATGGCGCGGTTCGACCTGCGCGTGGACCTCTGCGACGCGATCAGCGTCCGCTTCGCGGGCGGGACGGTTGGCACCCTCGCCAGCACCGGCGGGATCGCCGCCGGGCAGTCCGGGCATCAGCAACTGGAGTACCGGATTTACGGCTCGGACGGCTACGCCCTGCTCGACCCGATGGCCGGGACCTGCGCGATCCACCGCAACGACGGCCAGATCGAAACGCTCGATCCCACGCCGCCCGATGCGCGCTACCCGCGCGAGGCGACCTCCCGCCACCTCGCCGATCTCCTGCTCGGTCGCGCCGAGAACCGCTCGGACGGCGAGATCGGCCTGCGGACGGTCGAATTATTGGAGGCCGCGTACCGCTCGGCGGACGAGGGGCGGATCGTCAACGTCGAGGAGTTGTAGGGAAGTACGAGCTGCGAGGTACGAAGTACGAATGGGAGCGAACAGGAGACCCGGAGAGGGGGGGCGCGTGTTTCGGGTAATGGGCAGGGTGGTCGGGGGTAGGGGCGTATGCAATACGCCCGCACGTCGTCCGCCCACCAGCGTTTGCGGCGGGGCAAGGCCGTTGGGCGTATGCAATATGCCCCTACCCCCGACCGCTCGTGGTTTCCCCGCATCGCTTCATTATGCCCCACCTCATTACCCCCCGGAATTGCGGGCCGGGGGGTAACCCGTATCACTGGCCCACTCGCCCACTACGTCCACTCGCCCACTGACGACCGACGACCGACGACTCATAAGGAGGTGAACGGATGACCCGCGACTTACGTATCCGGCGGCTGACGGTCCACCAGTACGAGCGGTCCGTGCAGGATATGGCCTACGATTACAACGGCTTTAACCATGTCTATCAGAAGGGTGGGCAGATTAAAGGGAGCGGCTACGTCTTCACGATCGAGACCGACGCCGGGATCACCGGGGAGTACGTCGGCGGCGTGGAGGTTTCCTATGCGCAGGTGGGGATGGTCGCGGAGTACCTGCTCGGCAAGAACGCCTTGCAGCGCGAGCTGATCTGGAACGACCTGAAGCGCGCCCTGCGCAAGCACGACCGCTTCGGGATGGCCCCGATCGATGTGGCTCTCTGGGACATCGCGGGCAAGGCGTACGACGCGCCGATCTCGGAACTTTTGGGCGGCTACCGGACGAGCCTGCCGGCCTACGCCTCGACCTATCACGGCGACGAGAACGGCGGGCTCGACAGCCCGGAGGCATTCGCCGAGTTCGCGGTCGAGTGCAAGGAGATCGGCTACCCGGCCTACAAGATCCACGGCTGGGGGAACGGGCCGATCGAGCGCGAGGTCGCGACGGTGCTGAAGACGCGCGAGGCGGTCGGCGACGCGATGGACCTGATGATCGACCCGGCCTGCGAGTACAACACCTTCGGCGAGGCGCTGAAGGTCGGGCGGGCCTGCGACGAGGCCAAATTCTTCTGGTACGAGGACCCCTACAAAGATGGCGGCACCTCGGCCTTCGCGCACCGCAAACTGCGCCAGTTGATCACCACGCCGATCCTGCTCGGCGAGCATGTGCGCGGCTTCGAGCTGCATGTCGATCAGATCATCGCCGACGGGACCGACTACGTCCGCGCCGATGTCGATTACGACGGCGGGATCACCGGCGTGATGAAGCTGGCGCACGCCGCCGAGGGCTTCGGGCTCGACTGCGAGATCCACGCGCCCGGCCCGGCCCCTCGACATTGCATGGCCGCAATCCGCAACACCAACTACTACGAACTGGGCCTGGTCCACCCCAAGCTGGCCCGTGGGGAGAGCCGCCGTGCGGTCTACTCCAGCGACTACTCCGACGGGCTCGACTCGGTCGATGCGCGCGGCCACGTCCCCGTCCCCACCGGCCCCGGCCTCGGCGTGACGATCGACTGGGACTGGGTGCGGAAGAACGAAGTTGGCAAGGTGGTGTACGAATAAGTAGGGAGTCCGTAGTCCGTAGTCCGTAGTGGCTGGGCGGTGGTATCGCGGCTCTGTGCTTGCAAGCAGACTCTACGGACTACGGACTACGGACTACGGACTCAAGGAGGAACGACGATGACCATCACACCGGAGCAGGTGCAGGGGCGGCCGCGCTGGCAGACGCCGGGGCCGCAGCCGAACGGGTTGCAGGCGACGCCCGAGGGGTTGTGGGTGATCGATCAGGAGGATCTGAACGTCTATCTGCTGGACTGGAAGACGGGGAGTGCGACGAAGCATTTCCCGACCACCACCTACCATTCGAGCGGGATCACCTGGGACGGCGAGGCGGTCTGGGTCGCCTCGACGTTTACGCCGATCGAGATTTTCAGGTATTCCCCGGATGGGGTGGAGCTGAAGCGGCTGGCGACCCCCGGCGCGAGCGAGAAGAGCGGCGCGCACGGCCTCGAATGGATCGACGGCAAGCTCTGGGTGACGGTGCCACCCTCCGCCACGACCTATCAACTGGACCCGGAGGATGGCCGGATCCTCCGGCAGTTCCCCGCGCCGGGGAATCGCCCGCACGGCCTCGCCTGGGACGGCGAGACACTCTGGGTCGCCGAGACGACCGACCGCACGATCACCGGTTACGATCTCGAAGGGAATGTGCGGCGCGTCCTCGCGATGGGCGAAGGCCCCGCCGAAGCCCCCGCGCCGCACGGCCTGACCTATCATGAGGGCGAACTCTGGTATTGCGACGCCGAGACCCGTTACGTCGGGACGATCGCGCTGTAACTATTTCCCCGGCCCCCGGCCCGCGCCCGTCCCATTGCGCGGGGCGCGGGCCGGGGTCGGGAGGGTGGCCGATGACCGCCGAACGCGACCGCCTGCGCGCCGACCACGCCGCCTGGTCCCGCTGGGGGCCGTACCTCAGCGAGCGCGCCTGGGGGACGGTGCGCGAGGATTACAGCGCCGATGGCGAAGCCTGGTTCTCCCTGCCGCACGATCACGCCCGTTCGCGCGCCTACCGCTGGAACGAGGACGGGCTGGCGGGACTCTCCGATGACAAGGGGCGCGTCTGCTTCGCGCTGGCCCTCTGGAACGGGCGCGACCCGATCCTCAAGGAGCGGTTGTTCGGGCTGACCGGGCCGGAGGGGAACCACGGCGAGGATGTCAAGGAGTATTACGCCTACCTCGACTCCACGCCGACTCACTCGTTCATGCGGACCCTCTACCGCTACCCGCACGCCGCCTTCCCCTACGAGTGGTTGCTGGCGGAGTCGCGGCGGCGCGGCAAGGACGATGGCGAATTCGAGTTGATCGACACCGGCATCTTCGAGGGCGGGCGCTTCTGCGACCTCTTCGTGGAGTACGCCAAGGCGACGCCCGACGACATCCTGATCCGCGTGCGAGCGATCAATCGCGGCCCGGAACCCGCCGACCTCTGGCTCCTGCCGACCCTCTGGTATCGCAATACCTGGTCCTGGGAGGCGGGATGCGGGCGCGGCGAATTGGCCGCGACGACCTTGCGCGGCGTGGCGGGCGACGCGGTCCCGGCGATCGCCGGGGCGCACCCGACCCTCGGCGAGCAGATCCTCCTCTGCGAGGGGGCCGACGAACTCCTCTTCACCGAGAACGACACCAATCTTCGGCGGCTCTACGGCGCGGCGAACCCGACGCCGTTCGTCAAAGACGCCTTCCATCGCTATGTGATCGAGGGCGAGGGGGCGGCGATCAACCCCGCGCGGCGCGGCACGAAGGCGGCCGCGCTCTACCGTCGCCGGATCGCGCCGGGCGAGACGCTGACGTTGCGCCTGCGCCTCGTCGCCGCGCCCGGCCAGGCGGTCATCGGCGACCGCGCGGCGGACGCGGCACCCGACGCTGCCCTGCTCTCGAGCGATTGGCCGACGATCGCCGCGCGGCTCGGCGGTGCGCCGTCGCCCGGCCCGTTCACCGACTTCGACGCCGTCTTCGCGGCGCGCGAGCGCGAGGCGGACGAGTTCTACGCGGCGCTGCTACCGCCCGACGCGGGCGACGATCGGCGCCTGATCCACCGGCAGGCCCTCGCCGGGATGCTCTGGTCAAAGCAGTTCTATCATTACATCGTCGCGCGCTGGCTCGATGGTGACCCTGCGCAACCGCCCCCGCCGTCCGAGCGCTGCCAGGGGCGCAATCAGCACTGGCGGCACCTCTACAACGAGCGGGTCATGTCGATGCCCGATGCCTGGGAGTATCCCTGGTTCGCCTCCTGGGATCTCGCCTTCCACTGCATCCCGCTGGCGATCGTCGATCCGACCTTCGCCAAGGGGCAGTTAGACCTGCTGCTGCGCGAGTGGTACCAGCACCCCAACGGCCAGGTGCCGGCCTACGAGTGGGCGTTCGACGACGTGAACCCGCCGGTCCTCGCCTGGGCCGCCTGGCGGGTCTACCAGATCGAGCGCGCCCACCACGGGGTCACCGATCGCGCCTTCCTGGAGCGGGTCTTCCACAAGCTGCTGATCAACTTCACCTGGTGGGTCAACCGGAAGGACGCCGAGGGGAACAACCTCTTCGAGGGCGGCTTCCTCGGGCTGGACAATATCGGCGTCTTCGACCGCAGCAAGCCGCTGCCGACCGGCGGCTACCTGGAGCAGAGCGACGGCACCAGCTGGATGGCGATGTTCTGCCTCAACCTGCTGACGATCGCGCTCGAACTGGCGCGCGAGAACCCGGTCTACGAGTCGATCGCCACCAAATTCTTCGAGCACTTCCTGGGGATCGCCGCCGCGATGGCCGCGATGGGCGACCGGACCGGCGCGGAGGGGATCGCCCTCTGGGATGAGGAGGATGAGTTCTTCTACGATGTCCTGCGCCTGCCGGATGGCCGGGCGATCCCGCTGCGCGTCCGCTCGTTCGTCGGGCTGATCCCGCTGTTCGCGGTCGAGACGATCGAGCCGGAGACCCTGGACGCGCTGCCGGAGTTCCGCCGCGCGCTGGAGTGGTATCTGGAGAACCGCCCCGAACTCGCCCGCCTCGTCTCGCGTTGGGAGGAGCCGGGGCTGCGCGCCCGGCGCTTGCTGGCGATCTGCCGCGGCCACCGGCTGAAGACGCTGCTCCGTCGCGCCCTCGATCCCAATGAATTCCTCAGCCCTTATGGCGTGCGCGCGCTCAGCCGCCATCACGCCGAACACCCCTACAGCCTCACCTACGGCGGGGAGGAACACGTCGTCCGCTACGAGCCGGCCGAGTCGCGCAGCGGCCTCTTCGGCGGCAACTCGAATTGGCGCGGGCCGATCTGGTTCCCGGTCAACTATCTGCTGATCGAGTCGTTGCAGCAGTTCCACCACTACTTCGGCGACGATTTCACGGTCGAGTGCCCGACCGGCTCGGGGCGGTACATGACCCTCGAAGGGGTCGCGGACGAACTGTCGCAGCGCCTGATCCGCCTCTTCACGCTCGACGAAGGGGGGCGGCGCGCGGTCTTCGGCGGCGACGAGCGGTTCGTGGGAGACCCGCTCTGGCGCGACTACCCGCCATTCTCCGAGTACTTTCACGGCGACACCGGGCAGGGTCTCGGCGCGAGCCACCAGACCGGCTGGACCGGCCTCGTCGCCAAGCTGATCCAGCAGCAGTACTATCATCAGCGCGGCGGGCACGATGCCGTGCGGGAGTGAGCGGGATCGGGGGGACGGTTCATCGCAGAGGCGCAGAGACGAGGTTGAACCACAGAGCGCACAGAGCGCACAGAGACGAGGGGAGAGAACGAGAGAAGGGGTGAGAGGGATGAGTGAGGGAGGGGAGTTATCGGGGGGGTGCTTGCGGGCGCGGCATTAGGGCGAGTATGGTTGCAGGACGGGAGTAATGGACCTCTCCCCGCCGCTGCGGCGGCGACCCTCCCCGACGCGGGGAGGATGGGGACGGCCTCGTCTAGCGCGATACACTTCGGCGCGATGGATCACGTAGGAGGCGCGCGATGGCGGCAGAATCAAGGGCGTTGCTCTCGCACGAGGAATACTTCGCGCTGGAGCAGGCGACCGGTGAGCGGTATGAGTACGCCGCCGGGCGAGTTGCTTTGATCGCTGGGAGCCGCCCGACCCACAGCCTGATTGCTGCGAATGTCGTGACTTGTCTCGGTCTGCAACTGCGCCAACGTCCGTGTAAGGTCTACAACTGTAGCCTACGAATAGCGATCGGCGCGCTCGATTTCTACACCTATGCGGACGCGATTGTCATTGCCGATGCGCCGCGCACGGATGCGTTCGGCGAGAGCCTGACGAACCCGCTCGTCCTCATCGAGGTATCCTCGCCGGAAATCGCCAGCTACGATCGCACCCGGAAATTTATGCGCTGTCGCTCGCTTGAGAGCTTGCGCGACTACGTGCTGATCGACCAGAATGCGCCGTTTCTTCAGCGCTTCTCTCGCAATGAACAAGGGCGCTGGTTCTGGGAGGGTACCGACGATCTGGACACGTCGATCGCGCTGCCGTCGATCGAGTGCGCGTTGCCGCTGGCCGAGGTCTACGCCAAGGTGATCTTCGGCGAAACGGCCGAGTGAGCCGGTGACCGCACGGGGAGAAGCGCACAGGGCAGGTCGCGTGGGGTTGGCGCGGCGGGAGCCTGTCGTGTCGGGTCGGCACGGCGTTGCCGCCCCTCGGTCAGCCAGGAGGATAATGCCATGTATCTCCCCGCCCACTTCGCCGAGGAGCGCGCCGAGACGCTGCATCGGCTCATCGCCGACTATCCGCTCGGCACGCTCGTCACCCTCGGGCGCGAGGGGTTGAGCGCGAACCATATCCCGTTCGAGCTGGACGCCAGCGCGGGGCCGCACGGGACGTTGCGCGGTCACGTCGCGCGCGGGAATCACGTCTGGGAAGACTTCTCGCCGGAACACGAGGCGCTGGTGATCTTCGGGGGGCCGAGCGCCTACATCTCGCCGAACTGGTACCCGACGAAGGCGGAGGCGCACCGGGTCGTGCCGACCTACAACTACGCGGTCGTCCACGCCCACGGCACGCTGGTGATCCATGACGACGAGAAGTGGCTGCGGGCTGTGCTCGGGCGGCTGACGAAGAAGATGGAGGCGGCCCACCCGCAGCCCTGGAAGATGGGCGACGCGCCGCAGGACTATCTGCGCGAGATGGTCGCCGGGATCGTCGGGATCGAGATCGTCCTCTCCCGCCTTGTCGGGAAGTGGAAAGTCAGCCAGAACCGCTCGTCCAGTGATCGGGAGGGGGCGGCGCGCGGGCTGCGCGAGGCGGGCGGCGAGGAGCGGGGGGCGATGGCGGGGTTGATCCTGGGCGAGGGGGAGTGACCCCTCCCCGCCGCCCCGGCGGCGACCCTCCCCTGAAGAGGGAGGGTGAGAACGATCGCGCCCGACCGCCTCATTGGCGGTCGGGCACGTTGTTGTGTCGGGCGCGTCGTTGCGTGGGGGTCAGTGTGCCGGCGCGGCTGTCGCGCCTCGCGCGCCGCTCAGTTTGCTGAGGTCGTCGCAGCGGAAACCGCGCCACATGAAGAGGGCATTGATCGCCCAGCCTGGGAGACAGACGGCCCAAATGGTCGGCAGCGACGGCTCGGTGAACCTGATCAGCAGGAAGCTGAGCCCGACGCCGAGCCACATCCCCGCCGTGTTGTTCAGCAGCGGCAGCCGCGTGTTGCCTGCGCCGCGCAATCCGCCCGCCCAGACGAAGATCTGCCCCCAGAGCGGCAGCGAGAAGGCGAGGACGCGCAGGCTCCGTCCGCCGAGGTCGGCGACCGCCGGGTCTGCGGTGAAGAGGCCCATAATCGGGCGGGCGAAGGCGAAGAAGGCGATCGCCATCGTCCCCATCCAGAGGCAGACCCAGACCGCCGCCGCGTGCGCCGCCGCGCGGGCATCCCCCCGCCGCCCCGCGCCGAGGCTCTGCCCGACCAGGACGCTCGTCGCCATCCCGAAGCCGATGCCGGGCAGGAAGCCGACCGAGAGGGCGTTGAAGCTGATCCGCTGCGCCGCCAGGTCGCTGGTGCCGAGCGCCGCGATGAGGATTGTCATCACTGTGAAGGCGGTGGCGATCAGCGACTGCTCGATCGCCGCCGGGACGCCGAGGCTCAGCACGCGCCGCACCGGGGCGAAGCGCGGCCGCCAGTCGGCCCGCCCGCGCAGCCGGAGGAGCCCGCGCCCGCGCATCAGCACGAGGACCAGGATCGTCGCGCCGACGATTCGGCTGGTCGCCGCTGCCCAGGCCGACCCCTCCGCGCCGAGGGCCGGGAGCCCGAGGTGGCCGTAGATCAGCGCCCAGGCGAGGCCGGCATTGATGATGTTGTCCACGATGCCGACGATCATCGGCGTGCGCGTGTCCCCCGCGCCGCGCAGGATCGCCCCGGCGACGAAGACGAGCAGCAGCCCCGGCAGGGTGATCATCGTGATCCGCAGGTAGCCGGTCCCGACGGCAGCCACGTCGGCCTCGACGCCGAACGCGCCGATGATCCCGCCCGCGCCGAGCGCGCCGAGGCCCGCCACCGGCAGAGCGCCGAGCAGCCCCCAGACGAGCGCCTGCTTCGCCACCCGCGCCGCGCCGCGCGGGTCGCCCGCGCCGATCGCGTGCGCGACCATGATCGACGCGCCGACAGTGACGGCGCTGAGGATCGAGAGGAGGAAGAAGAGGACTTGCAGGGCGGTGCCGACCCCGGCAATCGCCGCCGCGCCGAGCCGGGCCACCAGGATCGTGTCCACCACCCCGACGAACGTTTCGAGCAAATTCTGCGCGATCACCGGCCAGGCCAGGCCGATGACGCGGCCATACATCGCGCGCGGCGGTGCGCCCGCGCCGTCGGCAACGGGCGGTGCCTCCCTATCCTCGGTTGTCGCCAGTTCTTGTACTTCGAGTGCCACGCGCCCCCCTTGCCTCCCCCGGCCCTCGCGGGCAACACCGCTGTTGCCCGCATAACTATACGGCCTCGCCCAGGTCCCTATTCCCCGGCAGATGTCCGGGTTGGTCCCTGTACTCCCGATCAGTGGCGGGGGGCATCATGGCTGGCTGGCATGGAAGACGCACTGGTGTCGGCTTGAGCGTTGGGGGACGCCGATTGGCGGGCGGCTGGGCCGCACGGTCGAGGATGGAGTTGACGATGAGCGACCAGCAGACCCGAGAACAGGAACAAGCAGCGGGGCGCAAGAAAATCGCGGAACTGGTCAAAGATATCCAGTTCGCGATGCTGACGACGGTGGAGGCGGATGGCACGCTCCGCAAGATCGTCGAGGAGTTCGCGGAGGGGCGTCACGAGGCGCAGGCCCAATTCGCCGCTGCGGAGGCCGGGACGGGGATTGCCTAGTTGGGTGCTCCATCCGCTCGCGGCGCGGGAAATTGCCCCTGTCGGGGTATTGACAGGCCGGCAAGGGCATGATAGAGTACGTACATCAACGACGCAGCCCCCGGCAGACGGGACGGTGAACTCGCAAGAGGGAACTGAAAGGTCGAAGGGGAGCGGTCAGGGGGGAAGACTTTCGGGTCGGATGCCACTCGGTCGCGACGGGCGGAGCCGCGAGGCGAGGCACGGTCGCTGCGAAGTTGGACGCGGGGTGCCGATGGCCTTTCGGGGTTCCGGACACGGAACACTGCCGGGTTGTCGGCATCTCGCCGTTTAACCCGCCGTCGAGCGGGATCGCGGCGGTGATCTCGTACCGGGGCTCCTCGCCCTGCTGGAAGAGGCGCACGCGGATATTGAGCGCGTCGAGCGCCATCCGCCGCTGGGCGTAGGTCAGCCCCCGCAGATTCGCCGCGACGGTGTGGCACCACCGCTCCAGACCGGCCAGCTGCCCGAGTGCTTCCTCCCACCCCGCCCGCCTCGCGAGAATCGCCGCCCGCTCCTCCTGGAGCTGGCGCTTGCGTTCCGCCAGGGCGCGCATCTCCGCCGCCACCGGCAGCGCGGCCTCCTCATCGTCGAGCAAGGCGAGCGAGCGGGCGAGGTTGCCCTGGCGGCGTGTCGCCTCGTGCAGCCCCCGCTCGACGCCAGCCAGGTCCTGCTCGGTGGTGTCCGCCGCCCGCAAGCGCCCGATCTCGGCGGCGATGATCTCCGGCCTGGTCAGGATCGACTCGACGCGCCGCCAGACGGCGGCATCGAGCGCGTCGGCGTTCATCGAGACGGTGCGGCAGCCGCGATGCGAATCCGGCGTGGTGGA
>CADCWN010000035.1 GCA_902806415.1 uncultured Thermomicrobiales bacterium
CCTACCCGCCCGGGCAAGAGGTGCTCCATCCGCGCCCACTGGTCGTCCCGCAACCCGTACCGCCGCGCCATCCTGCCCCCTCGCCGTCAGCCCTCCTCCAGCGCGCCCACCCTACCACAACTGCAGATACGCCCTAGGTAGGGCGGTTGGATGGAGGGGCGTATTACCTACGCCCTTTCCACGTCGAGGAGTTCTCCAGGCATTGGTGGCAGAATGACGTGCGGGCGTATGCAATACGCCCCTCCATCCCCAATTCGGTGCTCTCCTCCCAATGCAAACACTCCCCGCCCTCCCCATGTCTCCGCGTCTCCTGTGCCGTCCTACTCACCACTCGTCACTCGCCACACCCCACACCGTCCCGCCAGCCAGCACCAGACCCTCCGCGACGGCCAGCGGCGCGGCGGTGAATGGCGGCACCCCGCGCGAGGCCAGGTCGCGCAACTCGCGCAGCGCGTCGAGCGCCCCGTGCCGGACTGTCGCCGGATAGTGCCAGCGGCGGGCGTTACGCCGGAAATCGGCCACATCCTCGATCGTCGCGCGCCCGGCGGGCGAGATGGCGAGGTCGAGATCGAGGTCGATATAGGAGAGGGTCGCACCGTCCCACTCGGCGGGCGCGATGATGTTGCAGAAGTGGCGTTGGAGCGCCCCGGTCGTCGCATCGAAGTAACTGAGGACGTTATACCACCGACCCGCCGGGAAATATTCGAGCGTGATCGTGGGCAATCGGCGCACCTCGCCCGCCGTGATGAAGCGCCGCTCCGCTGCCCCGCGCGCCACCAGCAGCGCGGGCGTCGCCGCCAGTGCGCTCGTCTCCACGACGAAGCGCCGCCGCCCGTCGTACTTCCGCACGGCGATCGGCACCGGCATCCCCGCCCGCAATGATCGCGCCCGCAACGCCTCTGCCAATGACGCCATCCCGCCCCGGCTCATTGCCGGGGGACGGCGGCGGTCGGCGGCTGGCGGAGACGCGTCCATCGCAACAGGCCGAACCCGACCGCCAGCAGCAGCGTCGTCGCGACACCTATCAACTCCGACGAACTCCCGGCCATGCGCGGCGGTCTTCGCCCTGCTTGCCATTCACACGCATCAATTCCCCCACCCACTGGTGTCGTATCGCTCGCCGCAACGGCGGGAGCACTTGCTACCGTCACGGGCGAATCTCTACCATACAATCTACGAGAGGTCTATACCAGCCTATGCACACGCTGGCACGTCCCGTGCTTGTCCGTACTTCCTCGGGAGCACCCGCAGGATTGTTCGCGGCGCAGATCATGCCTTACCCCGTCGCCCGGACGAAACCGATCTATCCTGCCGCCGAGTCAGGGCTCATCCTGCTGCCAAGTCAGGGCAATACTTGTCACTCGTCACTCACCTAAAGGAGCGCCGATGAGCCAGGGAACAGCAACGGAGAAAACGGCGCGATGGGAGGCGCTGAAAGCGCAGGCCGCCGATCTCCTCGGCCCCGACATGGTCTTCGGCGAAGGCCCGCTCGACGCCCGCTTCGTGATGATCGGCGAAGCGCCCGGCGAGAATGAGGCGATCGCCAAGCGCCCGTTCGTCGGGCGGGCGGGGCAACTGCTCAACCGCCTCCTGCAAGATGCCGCGATCGACCGGCAGCAGGTTTACGTCACCAATGTGGTGAAGGTGCGCCCCACCGCCGATGGCGGCGGCGGACGCCTGAAGAATCGCCCGCCGCGCGTCGGCGAGATCAAGGAGGGGCTGGAAATCCTGCTGCCCGAACTGGCGTTGATTGCCCCCGCCGCGCTGATCCTCTTCGGCAATGTCCCGTCCAAGGCGCTGATCGGCAAGGCATTCGCGATGGGCGCGAATCGCGGCAACTGGTTCACGACCGTCGCCGGGATCCCGGCGCTGGCGACCTATCACCCCGCCTACATCCTGCGCCTCGAAGGCCCCGACCTCGAGCGCACCCGCGCGGTCGTCGTCAACGATCTCGTCACCGCCCGCGCCGCCCGCGACACCCCGCCGGAGGCGACGACGCTGGGATAGTGGTCGAAGTGGGCGAGTGGGCCAGTGGGCCAGTGGGGTACTCGCAGGAAGGCACAGGGCTCGGATGTAGGGGCGTATTGCATACGCCCACCTGTCGTCTTTCCTCCAATGTCTGTAGAAACCTCAACGTGGGTGGGCGTATGCAGTACGCCCCTACAACCAACCACCTCGCCCGTTTGCCGACACCACGCTATCCCACTCGTCACTCGTCACTAGCCCACTGGCCCACTCCCCCCAGCAACGCCCGATCCGCTGGGCCGAACGCGCCGCGATGCTCGCTGGCGATGACCAGCACCCCCGCCCCCGCGCGGGACGGGGCGAGCGGCACCACGATCTCGGCGCGCGTCGCGGGGAAGAGGGCGCGGGCCTGCGGATCGGCCCGCACGTCGTCCGTCACCCGCACCACGTCGCCCGCGCCGAGCGGGAGGTGGCGCGCCCGCCGCGCGCCACCTCCCGCCCAGGCGACCAGCGCCAGCGCCGCACCCTGGGTGCGATAGATGCCCACCCAGCTATAGGTTGGCACACTCTCGTGCAGGATCGCGCACACCGCCCGATCCGACCGCTCCCCTCCTGGGGCAGACTCAAGGGCCGCCAGGCGCTCCTCAGCGAGCGCGTAAGGGTCCGGGCCACGCAGCGTCGTCATATCCTTATCCCTGTGTCCACTTCGTATTTATGCCCTCCGGGTTGCTTCGTACTTCGACGCGCCCTTCGCAATCCGGTCGCCGAAATCGTATCATCTCTCCATGCAATCCAGCGACCGTTTCACGGGCGATCCCACGCCCGAACCGAATCCGGGGCTGCCGCGCGGTGGGCACGTTGCGCCCGCCGTCTCGCCGTTCGGTCGGCTGCTGAAGCGTGAGCGGCTGGCGGCAGGTCTGAGGGTGCGGGAACTCGCCGCGCGCAGCGGCGTCAGCGCGCGCGCGATCGAGTACCTGGAGGGGGGCCAGACCCTGACGCCGCGTCGGGCGACCCGACAGCAGCTCGCCCACGGGCTGCAACTCGGCGGGCGGGCGCGCCACCACTTCATCGAGGGTCCCCACGACGCCCCCGCGCACGCCGGGCCGATTCGCCACAACCTCCCCAACCCGCTCTCCAGCTTCGTCGCGCGAGCGCAGGAGCAGCGGGAGCTGGTGCGCGTGCTCAGCGGCAGGACTCGCCGCCGCCTGATCACCCTCTACGGGCCGGGGGGAATCGGCAAGACCCGCCTCGCGCTCACCGTCGCGGCGGCGATGCTCGAGCAGTTCCCGGGCGGGGTCTATCTGATCGACCTTGCCCCGATCGAATCGGGTCCGTGGATCGAGGTGGCGATCGCCAATGCCCTCGGCGTGCGCGATGACAACCCCACCGCCCTCGGGGCGATGATCATGGCCCACTTGCGCGACCGGCGCACCCTGCTCATTCTCGACAATTGCGAGCATCTGATCGCGCCGTGCGCCGCCCTGGTCGGTCGCCTGCTGGCGAGCGCGCCGGGCCTGCAAATCGTCGCGACGACCCGCGAGCCGCTGGGGCTCCCCGGCGAGCTGGTACGCCGCTTACCCGCCCTCTCCTTGCCCCCAGCGGCCGACCCGGAGGGCGCGGCGGACGAGCAACGCGCCGCCATCGCCGCCAGCGAGGCGGTGCAGCTCTTCGTGGCGCGCGCCGCCCTCGTCTCGCCCGGCTTCACGCTGCGCGCGGAGAATGCCGTGGCGATCGCGGCGATCTGCCGTCGCCTCGACGGGCTGCCGCTGGCGCTCGAGCTGGCCGCCTCGCGCCTGACCGCGCTCCCGCTCGACACCCTCGCCGCCGAGCTCGATCTGGCCCTCCAGGTCGGCGGTGGCGGCAGGCGCGGCGTCCACACGCGCCAGCGCACGATCCGCGCGACCCTCGATTGGAGCTACGCACTCCTGAGCGTGTCGGAGCGCGCCCTCCTCCGACGCCTCGCCTCCTTCGCGGGAACCTGGAGCGCCAGCGCCGCCGCCGCAGTCTGCGGCGACCAGAGTACCCCCGATCTGCCGCGACTCCTCGCGGCGCTGGTCGCCAAGTCACTGATCAATGTGGAAACAGGTGGGCAGCAGGCGGCGGACACGCCCGGCGAGGCGCGCTATCGGCTGCTGGAAACGGTGCGCCAGTATGCGCGCGACAGGCTACGCGAAGCCAACGAGGAAGGGGTGCAGGGGAGCCGCCTCTGCGATTGGGCGATCGAGACGTTGGAGAGCGTCGAATCGCCGCTCGACGGCGGCCCGGACGGTACCCGGTGGTTGGCTCGGGTGGAGACGGAGCTGACCAATCTGCGCGCCGCGCGCGTGGGCCTTGGAGCATGACCCGCCGCGCGCTCTGCGCCTGATCAGCGCGACCTGGCCGTACGCGTTCGCCCGGCTCGGCCATGACGCCGGGCGCTACTTGCTGCGGCTCGCGCTCGAAGCCGCGCCCGGCCCCTCACCCTGGCGCGCGGCGGCCCTCCAGGGGCTCGGCTTCCTCAGCCTTTTCCATGATCTCTCCGCCGCGCGCGGCCATCTCGCCGAGGCCCTCGCCCTGGCCGAGGCGACCGGTGAGGTGGAGCGTCTCCGCGCGTTGCGCTGGCAACTGGCGTTCGCCTGCGTCACCGCCGGGGCGATCGGGGAGGCGGAACAGCACCTGGCGCTCGGCTGGCCCGCAGTCGCGGACGATCCGCATCCGGGTCGTCGCAGCCCGTACCGGATCGTGCGCGGCTTCGTCGCCATCGCGCGGGGCGACTTCCCGCGCGCCCGGCACGAACTCAGCGAGGCGGAGCGCGAGGCGGTCAGCGCCGAGCAGCCGCTCTTCCGCTGCATCGCCCTCGCGCGGTTGGGTGCGCTCCATCTGCGATACGGGCACCTGACCGTTGCCACCGCCAACTTCACCGCCCTGGTCGCGCTCGCGGAGCGGCTCGGCTCCTGGTTCTACCGCTGTGTCGGGCGAACCGGCCTGGCCCAGGTGTTGGAGTGGTCCGGTGAACTGGCGACGGCCGAGGCGGCCTACGCCGACGCACTCGCCATCTCGGTCGAATCGGGCGGCAGCCGCCTGGAGCGCGCGATGGTCCTCCTGGGGCAGGGGCGGATCGCCCTCTACAGGCGGGAACCGGCGCTGGCCCTCGCGCGCCTGGAGGAGGGCTACGCCCTCGTCATCCAGCTGAATCACGGCACTCTCCGCCGTGACTTCGCCTCGCCGCTCGCCTTCGCCTTCTGGCGCAACGGGCAGTTCGCGCGCGCGACCGAGCAGTTCGACGACGCGCTCACGCTCAACGCGACCGGCGACCCCACCACCCTCGCCCGTTGCCTGGATGGGCTGGCGTACCTGGCGGTCGAACGCGGGGCGGCGGTCCCCGCAGCGCACTGGCTGGCCAGTGCCGCGGCGCTGCGCGAACAGGTCCGGATGATCCCCCGCCCGATCGAGCGGGCGACGATCGACACCGTCCGCGCCGCCCTCGCCCGCCAAGCCAGCGAGGGGAACGCCGCCCGCCAACCGGCCCAACTCTTCACCCGCACGGAAGCGATCGCCAACGCCCGCGCCTGGCTCGCCGGGATCCGCGACCAGCACACCGCCTCGCCCGAGGCACCGACCACACTCCCGCCGCCCTACCCTCAGAATAGTAGCCACGAGGCTGCGACGAAGTAGCCCTGCCGAGGGGGAGCAGCCACGCCCGCCCGCCACCGCCTTTGCCTCTCGTACCTCCACCCCTCAGAATTGGGAGGCCGGAGAGAGGCACACCCCTCTCACGACTCACGACTCACGACTCACTTATGCCCTTCAAAGTATTCATGCCCTTCAGGGTACGACTCTTCTACCGTCCCCGCCGCGAAGCCGCAGGCGACCGCCAGATTCGCCATCGCCTCGGTCGTCCGCGCGTTGTTGAGGATGAGATACGGCAGCGAGATCGGAAGCGCCGCCCAATCCGCGAACCCTTCTCGCGCCAGCCGCCGGATCGCCGCCCGCGTCCCCAGCGCCAGGGTCTCCGGCGGCACCAGCGGGGCCAGCGCCCCCCGCCACTGCCCGAAGTAGGCCGTGCTGAGGCGCCCGCTGTGCAGCACACGCTCCGTCGGCTCCGCGCCGTCGTGCAGGAAGAGCGGGCGCAAGCCCAGCCCCCGCCGCGCCAAGCCATCGGCCATCCACGACTTCATATTGCCGAAGTAAGCCAACGGCGGCTCGGGCAGCGCCTGATCGCGCCAATACGACTGCGCGAACATCTCGTCGAAGCCGCGCTCCTCGACGTAGGCGGCCTGCGCCAGACTCAGCGTCCCCGCCATGACCAGCGCGACCAGTTCCTCCGGCTGCCGGATACAGATCCGCCCGAACTCCGCTATCCGGCGCTCCGGCGTCTCCCCCGCCGCCAGGCCCAGCCCCGGCCCGAAGGCGAAGCGGAGGAGTTGCAGGGTCGGCACGCTGCTCGCCGCGTCGCCGATCGCCTCGGTCAGCGGCGTCTCGCGCGTCCCCCGGACCGTCAGCATCGTCGCCAGCGCCACGAGCGCGCCGTCACGCCCCCGTGCGCAGAGGGCGTAGACGCGGCTCTCGGGGTCATACGCCGTCAGCAACCCCTCCTTGCAGCGCGTGGCCTGTCGCCGCCACTCCGCCTCGAACGCCGCCGTCCCCGGCACCACATCGAACGCCTCCGCGAAGGCTCCCGCGCTCGGGTACGACAGCCGCAGATACGGCTCCGCCAGCAAGTCGCCGATCGCCTCGCGCGCCTCCCCCGGCATCTCCGCCCACCGCCGATTGATCCGCGTCAGCGCCCCCGGCTGTCGCTCCATCGCCGACCGCTCCCCCATCATGTCACCTCCTGCCATCGCACCGGGCCAGCGCCCCTATAGGAGATGACGAAGTGATCGTCACAATGGGGAAGGTCAGGGGAGATTTGTTCACGCTCGGGATGGAGGCGTGATCAAGGCTGCCAGTTCCCCGCCTACTTACAAGAAGATAGGGGCGTATTGCGTACGCCCAACGGCCTTGGCCGTCTACAGACGTTTGGAGATACCCCCGGTGTGGGCGGGCGTATGCAATACGCCCTTAGAACCGGTGGTGGTCGGTATGCGGCCACCGCGATCATTCCCCAACGTTAAGGACGCCACGCGCCAATGGTGATTGGCAGGGCGGCCGGAGGTAGGGGCGTATTGCATACGCCCGCCCGTCGTCAGCCCGATTACCTCTACGGAACCCTCGGTATGAAGAGGGTGCAGGCATTACACCCCTATATCCCCCACCGCCGTGCCATTTGTCACGGTCTCGCGCCATCCCATTCGTCGCTCGCTGTCGGCGGCCCGACCCTCGAATTCACCCCCACCACCCTCCCCGCCAGGCCTCACGCCTACCTCCTCGAACAATCCCGCTGACCCCAGCCTCCCTCACCCGCGCCGAAGCCTCCCACCCCACGAGCAAAAACACCCCTCTCCCGGAGTCGGGAGAGGGGTTGTCGCCCGCAGGAGGCGGGGGTGAGGGCCACCCCCTTGCATTTCCGCACCGCCGTGCTACTATACAAGCATACTGTACGTACACTCTCGTCAGCGTGAGGGGAGTGGTTTGCGCGGGCGCTGCGGGAGAGAGGTTGAGCGGGATGGTGCGGCATGGTGTCGTCGCGCGGTGGGCGCTGATCGGCGCGCTGATCGGGGTACTCGGCACCCTGATCGGCGATGCCAGGCCGGTCGTCGCCGGGCCACCGGGGCGCGAGCTCCCCGAGTGGGCGCGGGGGCCGGGCGAGGTCTTCTTTGCGGAGACTGGGCATCATCTCGCCGAGCCGTTCCTCTTCTACTGGCGCCAGAACGGCGGGCGCACCGTCTTCGGCCTGCCGATCAGCGAGGTCGTCACCTCGGCCAACGGCGCGCTCCAGACGCAATACTTCGAGCGGATGACCTTACAGTTCCGCGCCAATAGCGGCGGGGCGACTGCCCTGCTCGTCGGGCGCGGCGCGGCCACCAACACCTCGGTCAACCTCCGCACCGGCCCCGGCGTACGCTGGAGCAAGGTCAACGTCCTCCGCGCCGAGCAGCAAACCCGGATCGTCGGCGGGCCGCTCCCCGACGCCGACGGCGAGCCGTGGTACCAGATCAGCGGCCCGTTCGGCACCGGCTGGACCAAGGGCGAGTTCCTGGAGCGGCAGGATGGCCCGATCAGCATCGCCACCCGCGCGGTCGATCTCGACGGGTCGCGCGCCGGCGAACCGGCCTTCCGCCGCCTCCCCGCCGTCGCCGTCGGCGCGCTCGGCCCCGACACCGACGACGCCACCTACTTCCCCTCGGTCGGCCACACCCTCTCCGGCGACTTCCTGCACTTCTGGGGCGCGAACGGCGGCGTCGGGCTCTTCGGCCTCCCCCTCTCGGAGCCGTTCGTCGAGGTCAGCCCCGCCGATGGCAAGCCGTACACGGTCCAATACTTCGAGCACGCCCGCCTCGAATACCACCCCGAGGGCGCGGCGACCGGCGACACGATCCAGATCAGCGCCCTCGGTCGGCAGGGGGCTGCGGTCGCGCGGATCAACACCGCGCCGGTCCCGCAGCGCGCCGACGCCCCCCTCTACAGCCCCGATCTCTTCACGGGGATCCGCTGGATTGAGGTCAACCTCAGCGAGCAGCGCCTCACCGCGTTCCAGGGCGATCTCCCGGTCGTCACCACCCTCATCCGCAGCGGCAAGGAGGGCTGGCGCACCCCCACCGGCACCTTCCGCACCTTCCGCAAGGTCGAGGTGGAGGATATGACCCTCGGCGGCGACCCCAGCGACCCCGACTACTACTACACGCCGGGCGTCCCCTGGATCATGTACTTCCTCGATGGCGGTTTCGCGCTCCACGGCGCGGTCTGGGACGAGCAGTGGGGGACGCCGACCAGCCACGGCTGCGTCAACATCCCCGTGGACATCGCCGCCTACCTCTACGACTGGGCACCGCTCGGTATCCTCGTCTGGATCCACCACTGATCTGGTCCCTCAACCACCACGCACAACACGCCGCAGGCCCGCAGGATTTTCCTGCGGGCCTGCGGCGTTGCTGGCGTGGTGCCGCCGATTGAATCCCTGTGACTACGCACGGGACAAGTCGGCGCTCCCTGCCTGCGGCCATTTGGCCGGGGACTTGAGTCTCCGGCCCAACGCCTCCCCTAATACCGACTTCGGGTGCAAAGCTTGCATGTCCAGCCCGCGCAGGCGGGTGTATCCTGCGCGGGTAGCAGGGCTTTGTGGCCGCAGGCCCGCGAGGCGCGGCTTCAGCCGCCAGCCAGCATCGCAGGTTTTCCGCCGAAGTCGGTATAATGGGGGACATGGCGAGCCGGGCGGGGACACACTCGCTCGGAAAGGCGCAATACCTTAACAGCGGGGGAGCGCGGGGCGTTCGGCCGCTATCGGCCGACGCGGTAGCGGAAAAAGAACTCGCCATCGTGTAAATAGGCGGTGTGCAAGACCAGCGGGCGCGGGCTGTCGAGCGCGGGGCCGGTGAGCATTGTCAGCCCCTCGCCGCTGCCGATGAGCTTCGGCGCGAGCGTCCAGCAGATCTCGTCCACCGCGCCCGCCGCAAGGAGGATACCATTAATCTGCGGCCCGCCCTCCACCAATAGATGGCGCACCCCGCACTCCTCGCGCAGCGTCCGCAACGCCCAGTCTGGTTCCGGCTCCGGTGTCGGGGCCGCGAACAGTCGTCCCCACGCCGCCAGCTTCCGCCGCCGCTCCGGCGGCGTCTTCCCGCCGACGAGCGACACACGGTTCGGCTGCGGCCTGGCGAAGTCCTCACGGTCGAACGGCAGATCGCCATCCCGACTCAGCAGAATCGCCAGCGGTCGCGGCGACAGCCCGCGCGCCACGCGCGCCGCCTCCCGCTCGCGCCCGACCGTCGAGTTGGTCTTGTCCGCCCGGAACGTCCCCGCGCCGACCAATACCCCATCGGTCGCGGCGCGGATCGCGCGCATCAGCCGCTGATCGGTCGCGCTGCCGATCCCCGCCGCCGACCCGTCGATCGCCGCCTTCCCATCGACGCTCGTGACCATATTCAGCAGCACATACGGTCGCCCCGCTGGCGACTCGGGCAAATCGGCGTGCAGATCGTCGTAGATCGCCCCCGGCTCGAACTCGACCGGCGGTCCGGGAAACACACGCTGCATCGCCCCGCTCCGTCGCTACCCGACATTTCGTGAGCCGACAACCAGGCGAAAATTTGTCGAGACGATTAGGAGGAGGGGTGCCCATCCCGCCGCGCCAGCGCCGCCGCCCACATGATCTCGCGCGGGACCTCCTTGCCGGTCCAGAGCTGCAAGGCCAGCGCCCCCTGCCCGACCAGCATCGGCAACCCATCAAGCGTCGCCAGCCCGCGCGCCTCCGCCGCTTCCAGCAGCGCCGTCTTCCGATAGGCCAGGTCATAGACCAGGGCGTGAGCGGGCAGGCGCCCGAGCAGTGCGGTCGCGAGGGGCAGGGTCGCATCGGGGCCGTAGCCGGTCGGCACCGCATTAATCAGCAGATCGGACGCCGCCAGCGCCCCGCCGACCCACGGATCGTCGAGCGCCAGGATGTCGGCCCGCGCATCTTCCAACGCCGCGACGAGTGCCGCCGCCCGCTCCACAGTCCGATTGATGATCGTCAGCTGCGTCACCCCGGCGTTGAGCAGGGCCACCGCCACCCCGCGCGCCGCGCCGCCCGCCCCGAGGAGCGTCACCCGCCACTGGTCGAGTTGCGCCCCGCCGAGCCGCAACGGCCAGAGGAAGCCGCCGCCGTCGGTATTCTCGCCGCGCAGGATCGCGCCCCGCTTGACGATCGTGTTCACCGCCCCCGAGCGCGCCGCCAGCGGCGAGATCTCGTCCAGCAGCGGGATGACCGCCTCCTTGTGCGGGATCGTCACGTTCGCGCCCAGGTACTCCGGCCCGCGGATCGCCGCCACCGCCGCCGCCAGCCCCCCCGACCCCGTTTCGCACAGCCCGTACGTGGCGTCGATCCCGAGCGCCGCACAGGCCGCGTTGTGCATCGCCGGGGAGAGGCTCTGCGCGATCGGCATCCCGATCAGGCACAACCGCCGACCCGCCTCACCCCCGCTCGACACGCTCGACACCCCGCCCCCGATCGCGCCAGCCGACAATACCCATGCCAGGCACTATACCAAAAGGAGATGCCACCACCCTCGCGCTGAGAACTGCCCGGTGGCGCAAAGATCGCGCCCGTCGGCAGCCCGCGCACCTCACAACCCGCGCGCCAGCCGCACCACCAGCGGCTCCGGCAGCCCCGCCTCGCGCATCTGCCCCTGTACCTTCGCGATGTCGTAAGCGAGGCGGCGGAACTCGATCGTGCGCGTCTCAGGCTCATAGATGGCATACGCCGCGCGCGGATCGCCGTCGCGCGGCTGCCCCACGCTGCCGGGGTTCACGAGGAAGCGCCCGCCCGAGAGGGTGATCGGCTCGCCATACGGCGGCACATAGCCCGGCTCACCCAGGCGGGCCAACTCCTCCTGGAAAATCGCCGGGGCGTGGGTGTGGCCGACGAAACAAATATCGGTGTCGAAATACTCGAAGTTCGCCGCCGCCTGGGCCGGGCGTAGCAGATACTCCCAGATCGGGTGGCGCGGGCTGCCGTGGACCAGCGTGGTCTCCCCCTCGATGAACCGGTTGGGCAGGGCATCGAGCCACTGATAGGCGTGGGGCGTCAGTTGCTCCACCGTCCAGAGGGTCGCCTGGCGCGCGCTCTCGTTGAAATCGTCGAGATCGAGCCGCCCGAGCGCCGCCCAATCGTGGTTGCCGACGACGGTGATCTCCGCGTGGCCCTCCACCCAGGTGCAACACTCGTTCGGATTCGGCCCGTAGCCGACCACGTCGCCGAGGCACCAGACAACATCGACCGGCCCGGCATCCGCCACCACCGCCTCCAACGCCGTCAGGTTGGCGTGGATATCGGTGATGAGTAATACGCGCATCAATAACCCCTCAAGTAGTGCCGAGTGCCGAGTGCCGAGTGCCGAGTCGGGTGCGGCGACGGAAACGCTGCGGAGGACAACCAGCAACCTCCGCCCACTCGGCACTCGTCACTCGGCACTCGGCACTCGTTCGTGGCGTTCCAGCGCCACCAGCAGTCCGGCCAGGTCGCTCGGCGTCACCCCGGCGATCCGGCCCGCCTGGCCCAGCGTCGCCGGGCGGATCGCCAGCAGCTTCTCGCGCGCCTCGGCCCGCAGGTTCGGCAGCGCAGCGAAGGCGAAGTCACGCGGGATCGCCCGGCCCTCCATCGTCGCCAGGCGCCGCACCTGCGCCCGCTGCGTGTCGATATAGTGGGCGTACTGCGCCTCGACCATCACCTGCTCGGCGACCGTGGCGGGGATCGCCCAGGACGGCAAGCCCCCCGGCGGCGGGACGTGCGCCGTCAGGAAGGCCGCGACCTGCGCCCACTCGGCGTGCGGGCGGCGCAGCAGATCGAGGGCCGAGCAGGCCCCGCCGAGCGGCGCGAGCCCCGCCGCCGCGAGCGCCGCCTGGGTCGCGCCGCTGTCGGTGAGGCGCGTCGCCGCGAGGGCGGCGAGGGTCGCATCCCGCCCCGTCTCTTTCGCCCGCGCCCGCTCGTACCGCTCGCGCGAGACCAGCCCCAGATCGTAGGCGAGCGGCGTCAGGCGCAAATCGGCGTTGTCGCCGCGCAACAGCAGGCGGTACTCGACGCGCGAGGTCAGCATCCGGTACGGCTCGACGAACTCCTGCGTCACCAGATCGTCGATCATCACGCCCAGGTAGCCCTGGTCGCGCCGCAGGATGACCGGGGCCGCGCCCGCCGCGTGTCGCGCCGCGTTCACCCCGGCCACTAACCCCTGCCCCGCCGCCTCCTCGTAGCCGCTGGTGCCATTCACCTGCCCCGCGCAGAAGAGGCCGCCGACGCGCTTCGCCTCCAGCGTCGGGGTCAGCTCACCGACGTCGACCGCGTCGTACTCGACCGCGTAGCCGAACCGCGTGATCGCCACCCCGCGCAGCGCCGGGATGGCGCGCAGCAGCGCCCATTGCACGTCGTGCGGCAGGCTGGTGTTCGCGCCCTGGACGTAGACCTCGCTCGTGCGCCAGCCCTCCGGTTCGAGGAAGAGTTGGTGCGCGCCCTTCTGCGGGAAGCGCACGACCTTATCCTCGATCGACGGGCAATAGCGCGGCCCGACCCCCTCGATCGTGCCGTCGTACATCGGCGCGCGGTCGATATTGGCGCGGATCTGCTCGTGCGCCGCCTCGTTGGTATGGATAAGGTAGCAGCACATCTGTGTGCGCCAGTCGCCCGCCCCGGCCTGCGGGTAGATCGGCAGCGGCGCGCGGACGATCGGCGCGACCTCGCCCCAGGTGCCCGCGTGGCTGAACCAGAGCGGCGTCGGGCTGCCCGGCTGGGGGGTCGTCAGCCCGAAATCGATCGAGCGCGCGTCGATCCGCGGCGGCGTCCCGGTCTTCAGGCGGCGCAACCGGAAGCCGAGCGCCCCCAGCGCCGCGGAGAGTTCGTTCGCCGGGCCTTCGCCCGCCCGCCCGCCCGCCGCGACTGTCCCGCCCGCGATCATCCGCGCTCGCAGGAAAGTGCCGGTCGTCAGCACCGCCGCGCGGCAGCGGTAGCGGTTGCCCGCCTGCGTCACGACCTCGCGCACGCGCGGTGCGCTGCCGCCGAGGTCGAGCGGCAGATCGGTCACCAGTTCCTGGCGCAGGGTCAGGCGGTCCTGTTCCTCCAGAACTTCCTTCATCGTCATCGCGTAGAGGCGCTTGTCGCACTGGGCACGAATCGCCTGGACGGCGGGGCCTTTGCTGCTGTTGAGGGTGCGAATCTGGATCGCGGTGCGGTCGGTCACCTCGGCCATCGCGCCGCCGAGAGCGTCGATCTCGCGGACGAGGTGTCCCTTCGCCGGGCCGCCGATCGAGGGGTTGCAGGGCATCAGCGCGATCGTATCGAGATTCGCCGTCAGCAGCAGCGTCTCGGCCCCCATCCGCGCCGCCGCCAGCGCGGCCTCGCAGGCCGCGTGGCCGCCACCAACCACGATCACATCGAAGAGTGTTGTCCCGCCGCCAGCCACCGCCCCGCCCCGCGCTCGTACGCATCCTCCCCGCCGCCCAGCGCGCGGAAATCAATCCTCAGAGTATAGGGGACGGCAAGGGGCGGCACAAGCACCGAGCGACTTGGGCAAAGAGGGAGGCTGGCAGTTGAAACCGTCGGCTGGCGTCGGCAGCGACTCGTTCATACCTCCTGCCGGTCGTCACGCCCCCATTTCGCCCCTCCGTCCCGATCGCGTATACTGATGTTCGTACAGCGGTAATCCGAAGCGGGTCGAGGGGGAGAGGATGTCGGGGCAGGGGACGAATGGGCGCTCGCAGTCGCTCTACCGGAAATATCGCCCGACGACGTTCGGGGAAGAGGAGTTCGTCGGGCAGAACCACGTCTCGCGGACGTTGCGGAACGCGGTGCGCCACGATCGCGTCGCGCACGCCTACCTCTTCTGCGGCCCGCGCGGCAGCGGCAAGACCTCCTCGGCGCGGCTGCTGGCGAAGGCGGTCAACTGCGAGGCTCCCGAGCCGGGCGATCGCCCCTGCAACGTCTGCCCCCCCTGCCGCACGATCAACGAGGGCCGCGCGACCGACATCATCGAGATCGACGCCGCCTCCAATCGGGGCATCGAGGATATGCGCGACCTCCGCGAGAAGGTCAAGTTCTCCCCGGCGCAACTGCGCCGGAAGTTCTACATCATCGACGAGGTCCACCAGCTCACCAAGGAAGCGTCCAACGCCCTCCTGAAAACGCTGGAGGAGCCGCCGCCGCACGTCGTCTTCATCCTCGCGACGACCGATCAGGAAAAGGTGCTCGACACGATCAGCTCCCGCTGCCAGACATTCGTCTTCCACCGCTTCCCGGTCGATCTGATCGCCACCCATCTCCGCCGCATCTGCGCCAACGAAGGGCTCACCGCCGACGACGCCGCGCTGGCGGCGATCGCCCGCGCGTCCGGCGGGGCGATGCGCGACGCGCTCGGGCTGCTCGACCAACTCTCGTCGTATGGCGACAGCGCGGAGGGGGTCACCGCCGAGACGGTGCGTCAGATCCTCGGCGCGGGCGGCGGCGAGCAGGTGCGCGCGCTGGTGGACGCGATCGGGGCTGGGGACGCGGCGGCGGGGCTGCGCGCGATCAACGCGACGATCGACGACGGGGCCGACTCGCGCCAGTTCGCCTCGCAGATCGTCGAATATCTCCGCGCCCTGCTGCACGCGGCGGCCTCGGGGCGCGACGGCCAGGACAACACTGACACACCGATCGACCCGGCACACCTGGAAGACTTCAGCCTCGGCGAGATCGCCGGGCTGGTCAAGCGGTTCAGCCAGGTCGATTACGGGATTCGCCACAGCGCCTACGGCCATCTGCCGCTCGAACTCTGCCTGATCGACGCGATCCTCGCCCGCACCGGCGAGGCTCCCTCCGCGACGACCACGCCCTCGGTGAGCGCCCGACCGGCCCCCGCCACGCCGCGCCCCCTGCCCAATCGCCCGGCACCGCGCCCGACCAGCGCCGAGCCGCCCGCCGAGCGCCCCACGCCCCCGGAGCGGATGCCGACGCCGATCCGCCCGGAGACCGCGTCGCCACGACCGGTGCCGACAGCCGAGGAGACAACGCCCGCCGAGCGTCCGGCTCTCCCGGCCCCGCCGCCGATCCCGCGCGCCCCGGCCGACCCGCCGCGCCCGGTCGCCGCGCTGCCGCCGACGCCGTCTCCCGCGCCGCCCCCCGCACCCACGCCGACCGTAGCCGCGCCGACCGTAGCCGCAGCGGCAGGGGCCGCCGCAGCAGGGACCACCACCCTGCCCGATATCCCGATTGAGCAGCTCCACGATCTCTGGCCGCGTATCCGCCAGGGGGTGCGCGCGATCAACCGGCGGATCGAGGCGCTGCTGGCCTCGACCGACCCCTATCGGGTCGCCGATGGGACCCTCACCCTCGTCGCGGCGTACGACTTCCACCGCAACGGCTTGAACAAGGAGGATACGAAGCGGGTCATCGAGGAGGTGCTGGCCCAGGTGCTGAACGGCCCGTACAGCCTCGCCTGCATCACCCAGGCCGAGATCGCGGAACTGCCCACCGCACCGCCGCAGCCGCGCACCCTCCGGGAAGAAACGCCCGCCGCGACCGCCGCGACCGCGACGATCGTCGCCGCCGTCGTCGCGCCGCTCGCGCCGAGCGCGGAGGTCGCACCGGCGGCACCGCCCGCCCCGCCGCACCCGGAAGGCCCGCCCGACGAGCCGCCCTGGGAGCTGGAACCGCCCGCGCCTGAGGTCATGCCGGAGACGCGCCGCGCCGCGCCGGAGGCGGCCCCGCGCCCGCAAGCGCGCCACGAGGGCGGGTCGCCGCGCGTCGAGCAGCCGCAGGGGTCCGCCGCCCTCGATGATCGCTACATCACGGCGGTGAAGAATATCTTTAATGCGGTCGAGGTTCGGCCGCAGGACACAGCACCGAGCGGCGCGCGCTGGCGAGACTAGCACCGTCCTTCGGCGCTGGTCCGTCGAGCAGGCGTGCCCGTTCGCCGCCGCGTGGGCGGGCGCGGGCGCGGTGTCGATCCGCTGTAGTCGCTAGCGTGAGGAGCAGAGCGCCGTGATGACCGAAGGGATCCTGTTCAACCTCGATCGCAACATGATCTTCCTCCGCGAGAAGACCGACGGACTCACCCACGCCGAATCGCTACTCCAGGCACCGGTCCCCGGCAATAATTGCCTCAACTGGACGGTTGGCCACATCGCCGCCTTCCGCGATCGGATGCTCCAATTCGTCGGGGCCGCGACGACCCTGGACCCCGCCATCGCCGAGCGCTACGCCCCGAACTCCGCCCCCGTGCTCGGCGACGAACCCGGCATCGGCCGGTTGGACGAGCTCTTGCGGGCGATCGATCTGGCGCAGGGGCGGCTGCACGAAGCCTTGCCCCGGCTGACGCCGGAGCGCGTCGCCGAGGTGATCAGCCGGGGGGCGTTCACGATGACCCTCGGCCAGTGGCTGCTGTTCCTGATGCGCCACGAGGCGTACCACATCGGCCAGCTCCATTTCCCCTATGCCCAGGCAATTGCCGCGCGCGATGGGACCCCGGCGAGTCCGGGCGACCGTCGTGGCGCGACGAGCGCGACAGGGGCGTTGGAGAACAGTGACCTCTAGCCTGGGCTGTCGGTCGGCACGCGCGAGCCGCGCGGGATCATCGCCATCGGCGCAGCAGCCCGCCAACGAGGCGGGAGAGGAGAGGGGGGGATGCCGGCGGACCTGACCCCGCTCGAAGAGGATCTCCTGGCGGCGCTCGATCCCGGCGAGATCGCGGTCTACGCGGCGGGGCTCTCCGCCGCGGTGGTCGATGCCGGGCGCGATCGGACCGCCGCGTACATCCGCGCCCGCCTGCGCACCTGGGGGATCCCCGCGACGGTCGAGCGTTTCGACGCGCTGGTGAGCCTGCCGGGCGAGGCCCGCTTCAGCCTGGCGCGGCGCGATGCGCCCGTCCCCGCCCTGACCCTCCCGTACAGCCCGGCCACCCCCACCGGGGGGATCGTGGCGGAACTGCGCGCCACCACCCCGGAAGCGGCACCGGGTGCCGACCTGACTGGCGCGGTGGCGCTCGTGGATGGCCCGCCCAGTCCGGCGACCGTCGCGACCGTCGCGGGACGCGGCGCGATCGCCCAGGTCTACATCGGCGCGGGCGAGACGCTGAAGCCGATCCCGGTGCCGAACGCCTGGGGCGAGCCCGCCGGGACACCGACCATCCTGATCGGGCGGGCGGCGGGCGAGGGGTTCCTGGCCCTCTGCGCGGCGGGAGTGACACCGGTGCGCCTCAGCGTCGATGCCGGCTGGACGACGCACCGCCTCAGCGTGCCGATCGCGACGATCCGGGGGGACGACGAGCCGGACGAGTATCTGCTGATCAGTACCCCCGGCTCGACACCGAGCGAGGGCGGCGAGGCGGTCGCCTGCCTGCTCGAACTCTGCCGCGTCCTCGCCAGCCACGCGGGGCGCTTGCGGCGCGGCGTCCGCTGTATCTGGTGGCCGGGCGGCGCGGCACCGGCGGCGGGGCCGGTCTGGTACACCGACCGCGCCTGGGAGGAGCTGGGGCGGCACGCCGTTGGTTATGTCGAATTCGGCCCGCCCAGGCGACGCGGCGGCAAGACACTCCACGCCTGGGCTGACCCCAGCCTGCGCGCCTTCGCGGAGGCGACATTGCGCGAGGGCGGCGTGCGCGCGCTCGGTTGGGCGGGCACGCCCGAGTCGGCGAGCGACGCGCCATTCGCGCGCCTCGGCCTGCCGACGCTACGCCTGGCGGCGGCGCAAGCGGGCGGGATCGGTGCCTGCGTACCCCTGCTGGCGCGGCTCTGCACCACGCCGCTGCTGCCGTTCGAGCCGATCGCCACCGCGCGGGCGATCGACGGTCGCGTCCGCGCCATCCTCGACGCCACCGGCGAGCACCTCGACCTCGCCCCGCTGCGCGCCCGTGCCGCCGCCTTCAGGGGCGCGACGGAGCGCTTGCAGCTCGCCCTGCTGCACATCGCGCAGGGCGAGTCGCCGAGCTACGAGGAGGGCTTGGAGATTGGGCGTCGGCTCCTCCGGCGCCTCAATCGCCTGCTCCTCCCGGCGCTGCGCCACCCCGGCGACCGCTACGCCCTCCCGGCCACGCTCACGCCGCACCCCTTCCCCGGCCTCGACGCGGCGCTTCCCTACCTCGCCTCCAACGGCTCCGACATCGCCGAGACGATGCGCTTGCGCGCCGCCGCGCTCCGCGAGCGCAACCGCGCGCTCGACGCGCTCGACGCGGCCACGGCGGCGATCGACGACGCCCTGACGGCGCTCAGGCCGCTGGGGTTCGGGTAGCTTCACGGGTGAGCAAACTATAGTCGAGCTTTCTGGCAGCTTTGGAAGCGATGTATTACGAAGTATACTTTGCATACACAGGAGGAATAGCGATGAAGGATGTGACGATCTCCGCGCGTATCCCCAAAGAATTGAGTGAACAGCTCTCCACCCTCGCCCGGGCGTTGCGCCGCAATCGCTCGTGGGTGATCGAAGAAGCGCTGCGCGGCTATATCACCTCGGAAACGCAGTTCCTCGAAGCGGTTGACGAGGGGTTGCGCGCGGCCGAAGACGGCGATGTCGTCGATCATGACACCGTCACCGCGATCATGACCGAGCGTCGGCAGCGACTCCCGCAACAATCGGATCGCTAATGCGCATCTTCTGGACAACACCGGCGCTGCGCGACTTGACAGCACTCTTCGATTACTTTGCCACGCGCGATCCGGAAGTGGCGCTGAGCACAGATACGGCAATCCGAGAGGCCGTTCAGCGACTCGGCGACTTTCCTCATCGCGGTCGCCCAGGGCGACGAGACGGCACGCGGGAACTCGTGATCGCTGGCTTGCCTTACCTCGTAGCCTATGCAGCACAAGAAACGCGCGTCACTGTCCTGCGTGTGTTGCACACAGTGCAGGACTGGCCGAGCCGAAGGTGGGTTGACTAAACATTGGCATCGTATAAAGATCCGAGCCGGGCCTGGGGAACCTTGGCTCGGGACAGGTGAGGGGAGGAGGGGTGTGATTCCACTGCTCGTAGTACAGGCGCGACCCAGAACCTCCACCATCGCCCGGATTGACGCGCGCCCACCGCGCGCGTAGACTCGCCGTGACGGGCGGCGATCTGCGAGGCGAGGGGAGGGAGCGATGCGGGCGTCATTGCGAGTCGCGCGGCTGATCAACCTCGCGCTGGCGAGAATGCTTACCGGCAACGAGTTCAGCGGGCTCGTCGCCATCTACCCGGCGCTGGGCACCGTGCCGTCGCTGGCGCGCTTGCAGGCCGAGCAGGCGATTTACCGGCGCTACGGTCGGCTCATGCCGGTCTACATGAGCGCCACCCTCGCCTCGTTCCTGCCCGTGCTCGCCCTCGACCGCGATCCCGCAATCCCTTCGTTCCGCTTCACGCTCGGCGGGATGGCCTGCTACGTCGCGATGCTCGGCGTCACGCTGATCCGCAACCTCCCTCTCAATAAGCGGATCGAAGCCTTGCCTGCTGCGGAATCTTCCACCGAGGAGTTCCGGGAGCTGAGAGAACGGTGGGACCGGCTGCACGCCGTCCGCAACGTCCTGAATATCGTCGGCCTCGCCTGCACCTGCCTGGGCGCGCTGGCGCGGGGCGCCGCGAAGTAGGTCCCATGGGCAGCCCTGGCACCAATAGTCTGATGGCGGGGAGAGGATGGCGAACGAACCGGCAGCACCCCCCGCCCCTCGCCCGCTCGACGGCCTGCTCGTCCTCGACCTGACCCTCTATCTCTCGGGGCCGTTCGCGACGCAAATCCTCGGCGGGCTGGGCGCGCGGGTGATCAAGATCGAGCAGCCGGGGTCGGGCGATCCGATCCGGGCCACGCCGCCGTACTACGGGCCGCGCGGGATCCACAGCGCGCCGCGCGAGGGGGACGACCTCTCCCTCTCGGTGCTGAAGCGCAACCGCAACAAGGAGAGCATCACTCTCAACCTGAAGTCCGAAGCGGGGCGCGCGATCCTCCGCGACCTCGCGCGGCGGGCCGACGTCCTGGTGGAGAATTTCGCGCCGGGTGTCGCGACGCGGCTCGGGATCGGCGAGGAAGCGCTGCGGGCGATTAACGCGCGCCTGATCTACTGCTCGATCTCCGGCTTCGGGCAGGATGGGCCGTATCGCGGCCTGCCCGCCTACGACATCGTCGTGCAGGCGATGAGCGGGCTGATGACCTCCACCGGCGAGCCGGACGGCCCGCCGACCCGCAGCGGCCCCTCGTTCGCCGACCTGACCGCCGGGCTCTACGGGGCGATCGGGATCCTCGCGGCGCTCCATCAGCGCGAGCGCGACCCGGCGGGACGGGGACAGGGGGTCGAGGTGGCGATGCTGGACAGCCTCTTCTCGCTCGTCTTCGACGAGGCGCTGGATGTGCAGACCGCGGGCGGCGGCTCCCCGCGCACCGGCAACCGCCGCCCGCGTCTGACGCCGTTCGGCGTCTACGAGGCCGCCGACGGCTTCATCGCCATCTGCGCCGTCACCGACGCCCAGGTGGCGGCCCTCTTCCGCGCTATCGGTCGCCCGGAATTGGTCGGGGATCCGCGCTACGCGACCCTGGAGGCCCGCATCGAGCGGGCGGCGGAGGTCGACGCCCTGGTAGGGGAGTGGACCCGCCCACGCGCGAAGGCCGATCTCTGGCGCGCCCTGGCAAGGGCGCACATCCCCGCCGGGCCGGTCGCCGAGATTCCCGAACTCCTCGCCGACCCGCAACTGCGCGAACGCAGGATGATCACCCCCCTGTCCCACCCGACGCTCGACCCGTCGCCCGATGCGGTCGCCGCCGACTTGCCGATCAAATTCTCGCGCGCCGAGGTTGCGCTCGACCGCCCCGCGCCCGCGCTCGGCGCGGACAACGAGCGGGTCTACGGCGAGTTGCTCGGGCTGACAAGCGCACGCCTCGCGGCGTTGTGGGCGGAGGGTGTCATCTGATTAAGCCGGAACGGAGGGCGGGGATGACAGCGATGAGCGAGGGACCGAGTCCGGCGGTCGACGCGGTGCGGGCGCGGTTGTGGGGCGCGATCGAGGCGCGGCGGGACGAGTTGGTGGCGTTGGTGGCCGAACTGGTGCGCCAACCGAGCCCGCTCGGCCACGAGGCGGCGGCCCAGGCGTTCGTGGCCGATCATTTGCGCGCGTCGGGGCTGGCGACCGAGGCGTGGGAGCTCGACGACCGGCTCAGGACCCTGCCCGAGGGGGGCGATAGCGGCGTCCCCTTCGCGGGGCGGCCGAACGTCGCCGGGATTCTGGGCGGCGCGGGGGGCGGTCGCTCGCTCATCCTCAATGGGCATATCGACGTCGTCACCCCGGAACCGCTCGCTGCCTGGACCTGCGACCCGTGGGGCGTGACGATCGCCGACGGGCGGATGTACGGGCGCGGGGCCTTCGACATGAAGAGCGGGATCGCGCTCAATCTGTTCCTCGCCCGCCTCCTGCGCGACCTCGGCATCAGCCTGACGGGCGACCTGATCGTGCAGAGCGCGATCGAGGAGGAATGCACCGGCGTCGGCTCGCTCGACCTGAGCCGCCGCTACCGCGCCGACGCCGCCCTCGTCACCGAGCCGGAGTGCGGGCGCTTCACCTGGGCGCACATGGGCGTCCTCTGGTTCCGTGTGGCGATCACCGGCAAGGCCGCGCACGCGATGATCGCCACGCAGGGCGTCAACGCGATCGTCAAGGCGATGCCGATCATCGCCGCGCTGCTCGAACTCGAACGTCGCCTCAATGAGACGGTCCACCCGGCCTGGGCGGCGGTCGAGCACCCGGTCAATCTCAACGTCGGCGTGATTCGCGGCGGCGATTGGCCGAGCACCGTCCCCGGTGCCTGCGAACTCCATTGTCGCCTTGGCTTCTTCCCCGGCCAGACCCTCCCCGACATGCACCACCTGATCGAGACGACGATCGCGGGGGCGGCACGGGCCGATCCCTGGCTGCGCGAGCACCCGCCGGTCGTCACCTACGACGGCTTCCAGAGCAGCGGCTCGATCGTATCGCTCGACGAACCCTGGGTGCGGGCGCTCGGGCGATCGCACCACCGCGCGACCGGCGAGACGATGGTGCCGGTCGTCGGCACATCGATCAACGACATGCGTTATTTCAACTTCGCGGGAATCCCGGCGGGCTGTTACGGCGCGACCGGCGGCAACGGCCACGCCGCCGACGAGTGGCTCGATCTGGCCTCGCTCGTGCCGACAGCAAAAACTGTGGGCGGCTTTCTGTTGGAGTGGTGCGGCGTCGCCGATTGAGCAGGAGGGTGGACGAATGGAGCGCAGCTTCGAGGCGACGATCGCGCGGGTGCTGATCGGGCGGCACCCGCTGCTGAAGACCCTGAAGGAGAAGCAGGATTCGCCCGATGGGGCATACCTCCTCACGGAGCCGGTCGATGCGGTGGAAGTGACGCTGGAAGGGTTCGCGGGCGACCGCCACGCCGGGATGACCCGCCGGGCCGATGCGCGCGTGCCGTTCTACCCGCGCGGGACCGAGATCCGCAACAGCCGCCAGGTGTCGCTCGTCGCGGAGGAGGAGTTGGCGGAACTGGCCGACGCGCTGGGCGTGCCGCTGATCGACCCGGCCTGGCTCGGCGCGAACCTCGTCACGCGGTCGCTGCCGCAGCTGTCGCGCCTCCCGCCCGGCACGCGCCTCTTCTTCCCCGCCCAGGCCACGCTCGTCGTCGCCGACGAGAACCACCCCTGCGTCTTCCCCGGCAAGGCGCTCGCGCACCACTACCCCGCGCGCAACGGCATCGGCGGGTGCTTCGTCAAAGCCGCCGAGGGTCGGCGCGGCCTGGTGGCCTGGGTCGAGCGCGCGGGGACGATCGCTGCGGGGGATACCGTGACGGTGGCGCTGCCCCCGCCAGTGGAGTACGCGATGCCCGCTGTCGGAACCACCGGCTGACGGCGCAAGCTCCGGCGAGCGAAACTCCACCATACCATCTGCGGCGCGGCTCGGCGGGTCCGGGGCGGGGCGAGACCACGCCCTCGCTCAGGGCACGGCGGGCGTTACAGTTGGGGAAGCGGTCGGGCTAGCGGGATTTGGCACCCGCAATGTGAAGCCGATGTTGCGCGCCTTGTAGTTCTGCACATCCAACTCGAAGCGGTGCGCCTCGGGCGGTGCGGCGAAGATGACGGTGCGGGTGACGGACTGGCGGTACTTGACGCTGGTGCCGAGGGTGTTGCCGAACGTGCCGGTGAAGTAGCCGCGATCGAAGGCGGTGCAGGCGTCCTCGTCGGTCGCGACCTCCCGCCCGTCGAAGCGCAGGTGGAATGAACGGTTATAGAGGGCGCGGGACTTGTCGCGGTAGAGATTGTCGATCATCCGCGCCCGTACGCGCACGACGAGCCAGACCTGTCCGGGCGGGGCAGGATGGCCGTCGACGGTTGGCAGGCGATCGACCGAGACCACCTCCAGTTCCCAGCTATCCCCGGTTTGGCGCTTGGGGGCCGGGTCGGCGATGAAGAGGGACGGGGTAGCCGTTGGGCCGGGCGGCGTGGGGGTGCGCGGCTCGGTCGCCAGCGCGGAGTCCGGGATGACCCCGGCGAGATTGAGCCCGACGGTGACGACGAGCGCGCCGACACAGAGCAGCAGGGGCGTGGCCACGAGGCCAATCAGCCAGAAAAGCAGCCGTTTCGATTTCACAGTCACCTCACAAAGCAGCGCCATCAGGGCGGGAAAACCCCGCTCGTGAGAGAATACGGATGTGAATGGTCCTGTGTCTCACCGATCGGCGCGGGCGGGTGGGTTGGATCGAGCACGCAGGGACGCTCGCTACGGGGAACATGGTGATGGTGGCCCTTCCACCGCGGTGAAGTAGGCATAATTTGGCCCCGGATTGAAATCCGGGGCCAAATTATGCCTACGGCAGCGTCAGCGTGGTCCCGGTCGGCTCGCTCGGCTGCGCTTGCATCGGCGGGGCACCGGTGAGTTGCGCGCCGAAAACGATCTTCGGGTAGATCAGCGTGCCGCCGCTAAACGCCCTGATCGTGATCGGCACCCCGATCGGATCCCAGCGGTGGAACCACTCGGCATCCTCAGGGAGGAGTTGGATACAGCCGTGGCTGGCGGGCGTCTTGCCGATGTGGTCGCGGCTATAAACCTTCGCGCCCGCCGGATCGACCGTGTAGGGCGCACCGTGGATCAGGATATCGCCGTTCCAGGAGCCATCCGGCAGGTAATCGGTGAAGAGCCAGTAGCCGAGATCCTGGGTCGTGCCGAACGACTCGAACGTCCCCCAGAACTCGCCGATCCGACCATTCCAAATCGGCGTCTCGGTCTTGCGGACCCCCGGCCAGCCGGTGCTGATCGGCAACTGGCGCACGACCGTCTCACCCTCGTAGATCAGCATCTGCTGCTTATCCTGCGAGATGATGATCCGCGCCTTCGCCTTATCGGGGAACTGCTCCGCCCCACGCCCGAACGATACGCCGGGCAGGGACACGATTCCCAGCGTGAGCGCCAGGATCAGGGCCAGTCGCGTCATCTACCTCACGGCTCCTCATGGGCGGACTTTTGGCGGTCCCGGCCCATATCCTCCTCATTGCACGCCCATTGTACCGGCTTCGCACCACCCCGACAATCAGTACGTACGCTCAATATGGGTGGGACTACCCAACCCGAGGTGAGCAACCGTCCTCACAATAGCGCGTTCTAGGAAGGGTGTGTGGTTCCACATAGCTCATTCATCACCGTCTCTGCCTTACCCTCTCCGATACAGGGAGGGTCGCCACAGCGGCGGCGGGAAGGGCCATCCCGGCTTCGTCATTCCAGCTCGAAGGCGATTTCCTGCGCCCCTTCCCAGAGGATCACGCGTCCCATCTCGGCCAGCTGCTCGCGCCCCTCGACGAGCGTCAGGAAGTGGTTGCCGGCCAGCTGCCCCATCTTCGAGGCAAAGAGGGTCGCGCCGTAGGGGAAGAGGATCTCCGTCTCGCTGAAGCCGCCGGGATAGAGCAGGAGTTCGCCGGGGGCGGGGTGGCTGGTGTGGTTCTCGAATCCGACGCCGACCTGGAACGACCCGAGCGGCACCCAGGCCGACTCGCCGCTCCAGCGCGCCTGGATGATCGTGTTGCGGAACGGCAGAAGCGACGCGAAAGCGGCGCAGGTCAGCGGCGCGGCCTCTTCCTCGAAGCGCGCGGTGTAGACGAACCGCCCGACGGTGATACGCAGAGCGCCCACGCTGATCCTCCTACCCTTCCGGCGCACTGGCCGTGGTGACGATCGTCGGCGACAATCATGCGGGAGAGGATACCCGATCCCCCGTCCCGCCGCCTCTCAACCCGATCTCGACCGCGCGCCGGTATCGTTGCTCACTGTGGACAGTCGTGCGATCATGGGCCATTGACAGAGTATGTCGCCTCGGGGATCAAGCGGGAGGTTGTTGGGTGTGATCACGATCCCGGATGTTGCCCGCGCCAGCGAGGCGGCGCGCGACGCGGCCACCGGGCTCGGCAACAGCCTTGCCCTGCTCACCGCGCTCAACCAGCAATTGCCGGGGATCAACGAAGGCGGTCCCGCGCTGGCGCTCCTCCAGATCGCGCTCGATCGTTCCCCAGGTTCCAGCGGCCGCTTCGGTCCGGGGGATGACGAGGCATTCCTGGTCGGCTATGCGGCCCTCCTGGAAGACTTCACGGCGCGCTGGGCGTCGGACGAAGAGGGTCGTCCCGTCGGGGGAGCGTTCCGCATCGGCTCCGATGAGTTCGCCCTACTCCTCCCCAGCGCCGGGCGGTTGGGCGCGCGCCGCGCGGCGGCGGCGCTGCTGGCCGGCGGCGAGTCGGCGCGGGTGGCGCTGAGCATCGGCATTGGCATCGCCGAGCCGAGCGCGGCGAATATCGGCGGGGTGCTCCTGGCGGCGGATGGGGCGCTGCGCACGGCCGTAGCGCGCGGCGGTGGGCGGGCCAAACTCCTGGTCGCCCGGCCACCCGATGCCCTCGGCGCACAGCGGGTCGTTGAGTGGCTGGCGGAGCGCGCGATCGACACGCAGCAGTTGCTCGACAAGGCGACCCAATTGGCGCTGACCGATCCGCTGACCGGGTTGCCGAACCAGCGCGCCCTCGAACTCTTCCTGGTGACGGAACTGCCGCGCGCCCGTCGCCGCGAGTACGTCCTCGCGCTCCTGCTGATCGATGGCGACAGCCTCCGGGAGTACAATTCGCGCCACGGCTACTCGGCGGGCGACGAATGGGTCCGCGCGCTCGGCGCGACCCTCGCCCGCGAGACGCGCGCCAGCGATCTGGCGGTGCGCTGGCGGCAGGGGGACGAGTTCATCGTGGCGCTGCCGGAGACGACGCGCGAGGCGACGACGGAGATCGGCGAGCGGATTCGCCGCGCCATCCCACGCGCCACCGCGAGCCTGCCCGCCCCGGCGACCATCTCCGTCGGCATCGCCCTCTTCCCCGAGGACGGTGAGACGCGCGAGGAATTGCTACTGCGGGCCGAGGCCGCAAATCGCCTCGCAAAGAGCCTGGGCAAGAACCGCATCGCCTTCGCGAGCGACGTGGGACGATGCGGGTGAAGTACGAAGTACGAACTACGAAGTACGAAGTACGCACCAGTGCCGTCTCGCGCCCTACTTCGTACTTCCTCTCTGGCAACGCCCCCGACAATCTCGCATACTGTATCCCATGACCGGGCGCGAACAAGGAGACACAGCATGGCGAGCGAGACGCGGGCGAGATCACAACTCACGGCGCGCGACCCGGCGTGGCCGCCGCACGACACCGAGGAGAGTGTCTTGGGCACCGATTTGCACCAAGCGGCGATCACCAATCTGCGGTGGGGGATCAATGAGGCGGCGCAAATCGGCCTCGCCGTCGGGCAGCACGCTCCCTGGCGGGCGTACAGCCAGACCGCCCTGCTCGGCTGCCGTCGCCCTGAGGGTTCGCTCTACCGCACCTACCCCGACGTCTTCGTCCACACCCGCCCGCTCGACCGCACGCGCGGTTCGACGGTCATCGCGACCGACGGCCCGCCCGCGCTGATCATCGAGATCCTGAGCGAGGCGACCTACGAGGCGGACCTCGATCTGGATCGCGGCAAAGGCTGGAGCTACGCCGACGCCGGGGTGCGTGAGTACCTGACCCTCGACCAGACCGGGTGCTTCGCAGGCGAGCCGCTGCGCGCCTGGCGATTCGCCGACGGTCGCTACCAGCCCTGGCTGCCCGAGGCCGACGGGCGCTGCCACAGCGCGACGATCGGCGTTGCCTTTGCCCTGGAAGACGATGAGCTCATCGTCTACACCCGCGACGGACGTCGGATGCTGCGCGAGGGCGAGGTCGAAGAGGAACGATCGCGCCTGCGCGCGGAGTATGAGGAAGAGATCGCGCGGCTACGGCGGCTCCTTGACGAGCGATCCGAGTAGATCGGCACCAGACGACGCTCGCGGGAGCACTTGTAGACGGCGGGCTGCTGCGCGCCGGGCGGGAGAATGCCGTCGTGGCGTTGTCGGTCGCCCCGCGTCCGCTGGGCAGGCATCAGCCCGCTGCGGCCCGGGTGAGCGATGCAACGAGACGACACAGCCCGTCAGGGATGATGTCAAAGCGACCGAACACGCCGGGCTTCGCCGTGTCTGCGGCAACGGACAGGGGTAGACAGTGACCATACACTGGGATGAACGGTACGCGCGCCGTGCGCGGCTGATGACCGGTTCTGCCATCAGGGAACTGCTGAAGCTGACCGAGCAACCGGACTTCATCTCCCTCGCGGGCGGGCTGCCCGCGCCCGAGTCCTTCCCGATCGCCGAGGTCGCCACCGCCGCGCAGGCGATCCTGCGCGAGCGCGGGACGCAAGCGCTCCAATATGGCGCGACCGAAGGCTACCGCCCCCTGCGGGAGCTGATCGCGCGGCGGATGAGCGGCGGCGGTCTCACCGTGGCGGTCGAGAATGTGCTGATCACCTCGGGCTCCCAGCAGGCGCTCGATCTGCTGGGCAAGGTCTTCCTCGACGCGGGCGACCGCGTGCTGGTGGAGTCGCCCACCTATCTGGCGGCGCTGCAAGCCTGGAACGGCTATGAGGCCACCTATCTCGAAGCGCCAATGGATGGCGCGGGGCTGGACCCGGATGCGCTGGGATCTCACCTGCGCCGGGTACCCAAATTCATCTACTGCGTGCCGAACTTCCAGAATCCTACCGGCGTTACCCTCGCGCTGGATCGCCGCCACCGTCTCGTACAACTCGCCGCAGCACACGGCGTACCGATCGTCGAGGACGATCCGTATGGCGCGCTGCGCTTCGAGGGCGACCCCCTACCCAGCCTACTCGCACTCGTGGGGGCATCTGATAACGGGGCGTCGGGGCGCGACGCGGGCGGCGTGATCCACCTGAGCACCTTCTCGAAGACCCTGGCCCCCGGACTGCGCGTCGGCTGGGTCGTGGCCCCCGCCGAGGTCATCGCCCGCTTGGCGCTGGCGAAGCAGGGGACCGATCTGCACACCGGCACGCTCGACCAGTGCATCGTCCACGAACTCCTCGCCGGGGGACAGATCGAGGCGGGGCTCGGGGCGATCGTCGCGCGCTATCGGGAGCGACGGGACGCGATGTTGGCGGCGCTGACGGAACATTTCCCGGCGACCGCGCGCTGGACCCACCCCGACGGGGGGATGTTCGTGTGGGTGACCCTGCCACCGGGGGCCGACGCGGTCGAACTCCTGCCAGCGGCGATCGAGCAGGGCGTGGCCTTCGTCCCGGGCGCGGCGTTCTACCCCAATGGGGGCGGCGAGAGGACGCTGCGCCTGAACTTCTCCAACGCCTCGCCCGAGCGGATCACCGAGGGGATCGCGCGGCTGGGCGCGGTGCTGCGCGAATACTGACAACCAATAGAAAAGCGGGCGGGGCAGAGGCCCCGCCCGCCCCTCGTTGTCGGCTACCGCACCATGAACTTACGGACGCGGGCCGCGCGGCCCGCGGTCGCCGCCACCGAAGCCGCCACCATCGGGACCATTCGGGCGCGGGCCGCGATCACCGCCGCCGAAGCCGCCGGGCTGCGCGCCGCGATCGCCGCCGAACCCGCCGCCCGGGCCACCGGGTCGCGGCCCACGGTCGCCGCCGCCAAACCCACCGCCGCCGCCACCACCGAAGCCGCCACCACCGCGCGGGCCGCCGGGGCCGCGCTGGCCGACGGGGCCGCGCTCGGGGATCTCCCCGGTGAGGGCCGCGCGGCGCGAGAGGCTCACCTTGCCGGTCCCCGGATCGACATCGATCACCATCACGGTGAGCTCATCACCCTCGGCGACGACATCCTCGACCCGCTCGACGCGCGTCTCGGCCAACTCGGAGACGTGGACCAGGCCATCCTTGCCGGGGAACATCTCGACGAACGCGCCATACGGCATGATCCGCACGACCTTGCCGGTGTAGATGTCGCCGACCTTCGCCTCGCGTGTCAGGCCCTCGACCTGGGCCAGGGCGCGCTTGACCCCCGCCGCATCGACGCCGGAGACCGAGACGGTGCCATCTTCCTGCACGTCGATCTTCGTGCCGGTCTCCTCCTGGATCCCGCGAATCGTCTTGCCGCCGGGGCCGATCAGCGCGCCGATCTTCTCGGTGTTGATTTTCAGGCGCTCGACGCGCGGGGCGTACTCCGACAGCTCGGAGCGCGGGGTACTGATCGTCTCCAGCATCTTGCCGAGGATGAAGAGCCGCCCGTCGCGCGCCTGGGAGAGCGCCCGGCGCATCAACTCGAAGGTCAGACCCTTGACCTTGATGTCCATCTGGATCGCGGTGATCCCCTCGGCGGTCCCGGCGACCTTGAAGTCCATGTCGCCGATGTGGTCCTCGAGCCCCTGGATATCGGTCAGGATCTGATAGCCGCTCTGGACCCCATCCTCGCCTGTCATCAGGCCCATCGCCACCCCGGCGACCGGGGCCTTCAGCGGCACCCCGGCGTCGAGCAGCGCCATCGTGCTCCCGCAGACGGAGCCCATCGAGGTCGACCCGTTGGACGACACCGCCTCCGAGACGACGCGGATCGTGTAGGGGAACAGGCTCTCGTCCGGCAGCATCCGCACGAGCGCCCGCTCCGCCAGCGCGCCGTGGCCGATCTCGCGGCGACCAGCGCTGCGGAGCGGCTTCGCCTCGCCGGTGCTGTACGGCGGGAAGTTGTAGTGGTGGATGTACTTCTTGGTATCCTCGGGGCTGATCGAGTCGAGGCGCTGGGCCTCGCCCGGCGCGCCGAGGGTGGCGACGGAGAGGATTTGCGTCTGCCCCCGGGTGAAGATCGCCGAGCCGTGGGCGCGCGGCAGGTAGCCGGTCTCGCACCAAATCGGGCGGACCTCGGTCAGGCCACGCCCGTCGGGGCGCTCGCCGCGCTCCAAGATCGCCGCGCGGACGGCGTCCGTCTCGATCGCCTCGAAGGCCCCGGAGACCGCCTTGGCCCGCGCCGCCTTCTCGCCGCCGTCCAGACCCTCGGTCAGCGCGGCGACAACCTCGGCACGCAGGCCGCTGATCCCCGCGCGACGCCCGGCCTTGTCGGGGTTGAAGAGCACCCCTTCCAGCCGATCGCCGAGCCACGCATAGACCTCACCCTCGGTCACCTCGTCGCGGGCGGGCGGGGTGAAGGGGCGCTTCTCGCGCCCGACGAGCGCGCGCAGGTCGTGCTGCAACTGCAAGAGCGGCTGCAACTCGCGATGGGCGAGTTCGAGCGCCTCGACCATCAGATCCTCGCCGAGCGCCTCGGCGTTCCCCTCGACCATCACGATCGCGTCGGCGGAGCCGGCGACGACCAGATCCAGCTTGCTCGCGGGCATCTGCGACTCGAGCGGGTTGACGATGAGCTGGCCGTCGATCAGGCCGATCCGCACCGCCGCGACCGGGCCATCGAACGGGATATTGCTGATCGTCAGGGCGGTCGAGGTGCCGAGCAGCGCCAGGATGTCCGGATCGTTCTCCTGATCGGCGGAGAGGACGGTGTTGATGATCTGAGTCTCGTTCTTGTACCCCTTCGGGAAGAGGGGGCGGATCGTGCGGTCGGTGACGCGGGCGGCGAGGATGGCATTCTCGGTCGGTCGCCCCTCGCGCTTGATGAACCCGCCCGGGATCTTCCCGGCGGCGTACATCCGCTCCTCGTACTCGACCGTCAGGGGGAAGAAGTCGAGCCCTTCCCGGATACCGCCGCTGACGGCGGAAGAAAAGACGATCGAGTCGCCGTAGCGGACGGTGACGGCACCGTCGGCCTGCTCGGCGATCCTGCCGGTCTCGATCGTCAGGGTCCGACCGGCCAGGGTCATGCTGACACGCTGGATATTCACAGGGGCTGCCTCCATACCTCTTCGAGAGTCGTCGGTCGGGGTCCGTAGTCCGTAGTCCGTAGAACCTCATTGCTACGCTGGCTTTTACTGCCAGGGCGGTGCCTTGCCAAGTGATTCCTACGGACCACGGACCACGGACTCCCGACCATTGTTCTCACCGCGACCTGGAGGATTAGGGACTGGACTCTGGCGACCAACGACGCGCGCTCGGCACGCTGCCCGGCAGACTCCAATTCCTAAACCCCGTCGCGGCGCGGCAACGGCGACGACGGCACGCGCATCGTCACCGGCGGCTCGTTTGTCCTTCACCTCCTCCACCTGATCGCCCTCCGGCGCATCAGCATACCGCGTAGCACACACCAAAGCATCGCCAAGTATAACGGGGAAAACCCAGGGGTGGTACCCCTGGGCTCATTCAGCGTGAGTTGCGCAATCCGCTCGGACCGGGTCGCGCGCCGCTCAGCGGCGCAGCCCGAGGCGCGTGATCGTGGTGCGATAGCGCTCGACGTCCTTCTTCTGCAAGTAGGCCAGCAGCCGCCGCCGCCGCCCGACCAGCATGAAGAGACCACGCCGCGAGTGGTGATCGTGCTTGTGCTCCTTGAGGTGCTCGGTCAGTTGCAGGATCCGCGTCGTCAGGAGCGCGATCTGGACCTCCGGCGAGCCGGTGTCCGTATCGTGTACCTGGAATCCCTGGATAAGGCCGTCTTTTTCCGTCTTCTGCAGTGCCATCCGGCTCCGCCCTCCCCATCTGCCGCGTCCGCTCGTCGGACAAGCGGCAACGCTGCCGCATCTGCGTTATAGCGTCGAAGTGTAGCATGCGCCGCGCCGGTGGGACAAGCCGCGCGCAGCGCAGCTATACGCCAGTGGGTGCCGACGCTGCGGGCGGTTGAACTCTGTGGACCCGGCCTAGGACAAGACCGCCCGCCTATCGCCGCCTGCCCCAGACTCCCATGTCCCCCCACCCTACTCCGCCGGGCGGAAGTCCCGCACATGGAACGAGAGCCGCTCCTCCCCCTGCCACCACTCCCGCCGGAGGGTACCGGCGAGATCGAGGCGCACGCCCGCGCCGACTGTTTCCGGGCGGCGCGCGCCCTGGCCGAACGCGACACAGCGGATCGGCGCGCGGGCCGCCCGGCCACCCTGGGCGTTCGCGGTGAGGAAGAGGTGCTTGCCGTCGGCGGATGCCTTGGGCCACTTGACCCCGACATCGCGCAGCAGGATCAGCGGCTCGGGGTTGCCGTGGCCGAACGGCTCCAGCCGCGCGAGCGCCTCGACAGTCGCGTAGCCGAGGTCGGCCAGCGGCAGATCGAGGTCGAGAGTCAGGGTCGGGCGGAGATCGTCGGCGGTCAGGCGCTCGCGGGCACGGCGCAGCAGGCGCTCACGCAACTCTTCCAACTTGTCATTGGCGATCGTCAGTCCCGCCGCCCGCGCATGGCCGCCATAATGATCGAGCAGATCCGCGCATTCGGCCAGCGCCTCGACCAGATTAAAGCCCGCGATCGAGCGGGCCGAACCCTTGCTGGTCCGCTCCCCGCGCTCCAGGACGATCGCCGGGCGCCCGTACCGCTCGGCCAGACGCCCGGCGACGAGGCCGACCACCCCGGCGGTCCAGCCGGTCCCGGAGATCTGCAAGATCGGCGTGGCGTCATCGGGCGGGCCGGACTGCTCCACCAAGGCGATCGCCTCCTCCAGAATCCGCCCCAACTCGCGTCGCCGCTCCCGGTTGAGCGCATCAAGTTCCTGGGCCAGCGGCAGCGCCTCGTCGAACGATTCGGCCAACAGCAGGCGCAGGGCCAGGGCCCCGTCGGCGATCCGCCCGGCGGCGTTGAGGCGCGGGCCGAGGGCGTGGCCGATCTCCCAGGCGCTCAGGCGCGCGGGATCGATCCCGGCGACCGCGCAGAGGGCCTGAAGCCCCGGCTGGGCGGTGTGGCGCAGCGCGTCGAGCCCCCAGGCGACGATCGCCCGGTTCTCCCCGCGCAGCGGCGCGACATCGGCGACCGTGCCGAGCGCGGCCAGTTCGAGCAGTTCGAGGAGATCGGCCTCGTCCTCGTCCCACGCCCCGCGCAGCGCGAAGCCTTCCGCCGTCAGGGCGCGGACGAGCGCGTGGGCGACACCGACCGCCGCCAACTCCTTGAACGGGTAGGCGCAATCGGCGCGGCGCGGGTTGACGATCGCCGCCGCCGCCGGCATCTCGGCGGGGACGGTGTGGTGATCGAGGACGATCACCTCGACGCCGCGCGCGGTCGCGTGCGCGATCGCCGCCCGATCGCTGATCCCGCAATCGACCGCGACGATCAGCCCGACCCCCTCGGCGGCCAGGCGATCGATCCCGGCGATGTTGAGGCCGTAGCCGTCGGTGACGCGGTGCGGGATGAAGGGTCGCACGCGCAGGCCCATCCCGGTGAAGGCGCGCGTCAGGAGCGCGGTGCTGGTCAGGCCGTCCACGTCGTAATCGCCCCAGATGGCGAGCAGTTCGCCGCGCTCCCGCGCCACGATCAGCCGATCGACCGCGCGCCGGAGATCGGCGAAGAGGAACGGGTCGGCCATCGTGCGCGGGGTCGGGTTGAGGAACGCGGCGCACTCCTCGGCTGTCGCGTGGCCGCGTCGCGCCAGCAGCGACGCGATGATCGCCGCGCCGCCCGCGCCCGGCGGGAGCGCGATCCCCTCCGGCACCTGCCACCGATACTGCATCCCCACCCCATTCCTCCCCACG
>CADCWN010000036.1 GCA_902806415.1 uncultured Thermomicrobiales bacterium
AACTCCGATTCTCCTTCGGGTATGATCTCGGGTAGACCACTGTCAATCAGAATATTCTTGCCGTCACCCGTTTGCACCAGATAGCACACAATCGGAATGTGGTATTCCGGCACGGACCCGACCTGCATCAGATACAGACGCTTCACGGCATGCTGGCTCATCATCCCCTCCCAGGATCGGGTCACGTTTTCGTAGGCGCAAGACCTGTCTTGCTCTCTCTAACCGTGGCCTTTCCTATCATAGAACTTTTGTGCTGCCCGTCAATGCTCCAGTTTGCGGTAACGCGGGCTGCTTCGGCGAGGGTCGTGGGTGTGGCGGGCGTGGCAGGGGTACGCCGCTGCCCCCAGGCTCCCTCAGAGAGATGGGCCGTCGCGAACGCTTTTTCGCGGAGGCGGCGCCGACAGCCCAACGTCGGCCAACCCGGGGAACAGCGCCCCACGCGCCTCGAGCAGCCGCCCGCTCGCCAGCATCCGCAGCAGGTGCAGCAAGCCCGGATTCGTCCCGATCGGGCAAGCGACGACTGGGGTACACAACAGCGTCAGCATCCGACAGACTGCATCCGGCATCAGGCGGCCCTTCCGGTACAGTATGGTCTCAGCACCCGCACTCTACCAACGGGACATGCCTGGTGCCACCCCGATGAGCGAAAACTAGAGTAATTCCGCACTCCACTCAACCCGACCCTACCGACTAAGGAAATTTATCGTCGCGCGGAGACGCTGGCGTCAATCTCGCCGAGGGCTGCACGGTCGGTCGTAGGGAGGTATGCAATACTCCCCTGCAACCGTTGGCTTTGCTGTGTCGCCGGATCTCTACTGGCCCACTGGTCCCCCCCATTTGCTAGAATCCGCGCTGTCAAGGTAGTCCCATCCGCCGCACGAAGGAGCACCCCACCATGCCCGACTACCACGCCCGCGCCGCCGACCTCCTCGCCGCGCCAGCGGTCGCGCCCGGCTTCGTCGCACCGCGCTATGACGGATGGGGGATCGCCAACGTGGCCCCGACGATCTTGCGGGCGTTCGGGATCGCGGACGCCCATCCGGTATTGGATGCGGCGGTTCTGCCCCCCGCCCTGCTCGATGGCGTGCGGCGGATCGTCGTGCTGATCGTCGATGCATTCGGCTGGCTCCAACTGCATGACGAGCTCCAGCGGCAGCCCGATCTCTTCCTCGGGCAACTGGTCCGGCGCGAGGGTGTCGCGTTCGCGCCGTTGACCTCGGTCTTCCCCTCGACCACCGTGAATGCCTTGACCACGGCGAACACCGGCGCGCAGCCGATCGAGCATGGGATCCTCGGCTACACCCTCTGGCTGAAAGAGTTCGGCGCGGTCAGCGAGATGATCACCTTCGGGCCGTATGCCGCCGACAACTGGTCATACGCGCAGGTCGGCGTCGATCCGGTCGCCTTCCAGCCGCTGCCGTCGATCTTCGCGCGCACCCGCGAGGAGGCCGGGGTCGCCTCGTTCCTGGTCAACGCGGCGATCTTCCAACGCTCGCCCCTCTCGCTGATGCAATCGACCGGCGCGACCTATGTCCCCTACATCGGCCTGAGCGACGGGCTGGCGCATATCCGCCGCCTTGTGGAGACGCCCGGCGAAGAGCGGATGCTGATCGGTGCCTACTACGGCCAACTCGACGCGATCTGCCACACCTATGGCACCGGCACGCCGCAGCACGCCGCCGAAGTCGCGCAGATCGATGGGGCGTTGCGCCGGGAACTCTTCGACCCGATCGATCGCGAGGACACGTTGTTCATCCTCTACGCCGACCACGGCCATATTAACTGCGACGACGCCCACACGATCGATCTGGTCGAGGACACCGCCCTCTTGCGGGATCTCGCCGTCGGCCCGACCGGCGAGGGCCGGGCGCGCTACCTCCATGTCCGGGGGGGGCGGCTCGCGGCGGTGCGCGCCCACCTGGCGGATCGCTACGGTGCCTTCTCTATCGTCCTCGATGCCGACGACGCGATCGCGCGCGGGCTCTTCGGCCCGGCCACCCCCGCCGAGCGGTCGCGCGAGCGGATCGGCGACCTCGTCCTCCTGCCGCGCGAGAATTACTATTTCCACCATTACCCCCTCACCCCGCGCCACAAGCCGCTGACGATGATCGGGCGGCACGGCGGCCTCGCGCCGGAGGAGATGCTGGTACCATTCCTGGCGCTGAGATTGGGTCGTGGGGCGAAGTCGTGAGTCGTGGGCCGCGAACGGGGACGCAGCAGGAGACGCGGGGGCACGGGGAGGGCGGGCAAGCCCCAGATGAAGACGTTCGGAGATGCGATGCTCCAGGGTGCCAACCTTCCTGATCAACTCGCGCCGCCTGAGCCCCTGTGGCACTGGCGAGGGACAAGAGGGTACTCTGGAGCGTTCTCGCTAACAGAAGAGACGCCGCCGGCGATCTCGCGCCACGGCGGTTTTCTCCCCGAGATGAGATCGGCTGGCGGTGATGTGCACCCCAAAACATCTTCACTAGTTCAGCATAGCGTGGGGGATGAATGGACCAGCGAGTCGAGTGGCTGATCGACGCGATCGCGCAACGCGACCCTGAGCGCGTGGCCCTCATCCACGGTCCACGCCGCTGGACCTATGGGCAACTGCGCGAAGAATCTCTCCGGCGCGCGGGCGTGCTGGTCGAGGCCGGGTTGCGCCCCGGCGACAGGGTGATCACCGCCCTCCCCGTCACGGACGACTTGATGATCGCCTTCCTCGCCTGTTGTCGGGCTGGTGGTATATTCACCACCCTCTCGCCGCTGCTCAACGCGACCGAATTGCGCGACCTGAGCACCTGGGCGAGTCCGGCGTTCGCCTTGACGGATGATGGTCAACCCTGGACTGCGCTGCTTGCATCGCGCACACTCCCGCTCGCGTTGCCCGGCCAGCCGCAGCCAACGGCGCGAGAAGAAGTCATGCGCCGGTCCGCAATGGGAGATGCGACAGCCTCGGCGGCTATACGCGCGACCTCAAGCGCGACCGGCACCCGCCCCAAGCTGGTCGTGCGCACCCACGCCCAGCTCACCTGGCGGCGCCCCGCGCTCGCTCGTTGGGACACGCCCGCGAGTATTAATTCCTGCTATCTGCCCAATCAATTCATGTCGGGCGAAGCTAGCCGCGTCTTCGCGCTCGGGGCGATCCTGCACCTCCCTGCCAGCGCGACGCCGCGCGGGGTCGAGCGGGAGTTCTTGCGCCACCGAGTGACTGTTGTCTACACCGCTCCTGCACTGTTGGGACAGCTCGTCGGGCAACCTACGCCGCCGCCAGCGGGATTATCGCTCGCGTTCATGCGGATCACGGCTGCGGCCCTCCCCCCGGCCCTCCAGGAGGAGGCGGCACGGCGGTATGGGGTTCCCATCACCACCGAGTATGGCCTGACCGAGGGTGGGGCAATCATGGGCTCGATCACCGAAGAGACCCCGATAGGTAGCATCGGTCGGCCTTTCTCCGGTACGGAGGTGCGACTCCTCGGGGAAGGAGGCGAGGCGGTGTCGGAAGGGGAAATCGGGGAATTGGTCTTCCGTTCGCCGAATGTGATGCTCGGGTATCACGACGATGCGGAGGCAACCGCCGCTATCCTGCGCGACGGTTGGCTCCACACCGGCGACCTCGCTCGGCGGGATGAGGTGGGCTTCTACTATCTCGTCGGGCGGCGGAACTTGCGGATCAATGTTGGCGGTTTTAAGTTCGCGCCGGAGGAGTTCGAGGCGGTCCTGCTCCAACACTCCGGCGTGCGGGAGGCGGTGGTCGTGGCGCGGCCCGACGCGGCGCGCGGCGAGGTGGCGTGTGCGATTATTGTGTCGGTCGGTGACCCGCCGCCGGATGACGAGGAGTTGCGCAGTTTCTGTCGCACGCACCTCGCGGGTTACAAAGTCCCACGACGGTTCGAGTTCCGCGACACACTGCCGCGCTCGGCCCTCGGCAAGGTGCTGCGGCGACAGCTATAGGCCCCTCTCGATGAAGTGGCAGGAAAAGTAGCAGATTGGAGTCGAGTGAGGATGAGCGGGCCGACGCGCACCCGGATCGACGCTTCGCACATCATCGCCTACGACGCGCGGGCGGGCGAACATCGCTACTTGCGCGGGGGCGTCGTCGTGGTCGAAGGGGACAGCGTCGTCCACGTCGGCAAGACGTTCGATGGCCCGACCGACGAGCGGATCGACGCGACCGGTCAGATCGTGACGCCCGGCTTCGTCAACGTCCACGCCCATCTGGCCGGCTCGCCGCTCGACAAGTCGTTCATCGAGGATCGCGGGCCGCGCCAGTTCTACCTCTCCGGCCTCTTCGAGCTGTTGCCGGCGCGCGGGGCTGGGCAGGACGCCGAGGCGACGCAAGTCTGCTTCGACTATTCAATGATCGAACTGCTCCGTACCGGCACGACGACGATCCTGGAGATGGGGCCGCTGCTGGAGGAGGCGATCCCCAGCGCGCTCGCCGCCGGGATGCGCCTCTACCTCGGCCCGAGCATCCGCGACGGGCGCTGGTTCACCGACAACGGGCGTACGGTCCGCTACGATTGGGATGAAGCCGCCGGGCGCGCGGCGCTGCGGCGGGCGGTCGAGTTCATCGAGCGCCACGACGGGTCGCACGGCGGGCTGATCAAGGGCTTCCTCTCGCCGCTCCAGGTCGATACCTGCACCGCCGCGCTGTTGCGCGAGGTCCGCAAGGAGGCCGACCGGCTGCGCGTGCCGGTGCAGATCCACGTCGGCCAATCGGTCAACGAGTTCCAGGAGATGGTCGCGCGCCACGGGCAGACGCCGATCGAGTGGCTGGAGTCGCTCGGCTTCCTCGCGCCCGATGTCATCCTCGGCCACGCGATTATCCTCGGGGGCGGGTCGTGGGCGAACTATCAGGCCGACGATCTGGGGATCATCGCGCGCAGTGGCGCGGCGGTGGCGCACTCGCCCTGGGTCTTCGCGCGGCGCGGGATCGCGCTGGAGTCGTTCTCGCGCTACCTGGCGACCGGGGTGCCGCTGGCGCTCGGCACCGACACCGCGCCGCAGAGTATGCTCGAAGCGATGAAGTTCGCGGCGGTCGTCTCGAAGATCGTCGATCGGCAGACGGAGGTCGCGACGGCGGCCGATGTCTTCACCGCCGCGACCCTCGGCGGGGCGCGCGCGATCGGGCGCGACGATCTCGGGCGGATCGCGCCGGGCGCGAAGGCCGACCTCCTCTTCTTCGACGCCGACACCCTCTGGATGACCCCGCTGCGCGATCCGATCAAGAATATCGTCTACTCGGCGCAAGCCCACGATCTCGCCGATGTGATGGTCAATGGGAAAATCGTGATGCGCGACCGGCAGGTCCTCGGTCTCGACGAGCGTGAGGTCTGCCGACGCTTGCAGGCGGGCGGCGAGCGGATGTGGCCGGCGATGGCGCGTGGCCACTGGGCGGGGCGGGATGCCGACACCCTCTCGCCGCAATCGTTCCCGCCGTGGGAGGGCTGATCGGCGCGCCCGACCGCACCCTGGATACCGGGGAACGGGGCTTGCGGACACGGACCTAGCGGTGACCGCGCACGACCGTCGCCCGTGTTACGCCCGCACCCCGCCAACGTAGATGCTGCGTGGGGTTGGGAATCGCGGCGGCGCGTGCGGCGTTGCATTGCTCGATAGGGTACGCGTGAAAGCAGAGGGATGAACGATTCGATCGGTGCCACACTCCTGCGCCTGGTGGCGATGTTCGGGCTCGTCCTGCTGAACGGCTTCTTCGTCGCCGCCGAGTTCGCGCTCGTCAGCGTCCGCAAGACCCGGATGGAGCAGTTGGCCAACGAGGGGAGTGCTCGCGCGCGGCAGGTCAACCGCGCCCTCGAACACCTCGACACCTACATCGCCGCCACGCAGCTCGGGATCACGATGGCCTCGCTCGGGCTCGGCTTCGTCGCTGAACCCGCGATCGCCGCCTTGCTCGATCCCCTGTTCTCGCGCCTCCCTTTTCTGAACGGTCCCGAGGCGGTCGTCAGCTCCCACACGGTGGCGCTGATCATCTCGTTTGCCATCGCGACGGCCCTCCACATCGTCTTCGGCGAACTCGCCCCGAAGAGTGTCGCGTTGCAGCGCCCCGAGGCGACCTCGCTCTGGGTGACCGTCCCGCTCGACCTCTTCGAGCGGCTCTTCCACTACCCGATCGCGCTCCTCAACGGCATCGGTAACGGCGTGGTGCGGCTGATCGGTTTGCAGCCGACCGGCGGGCATGGCGCGGTCCATTCGGTGGAGGAGTTGGAGATCCTGGTCCACTCCTCCCGCGAGGCGGGGATCTTGCAGGAGCAGCAGGAGCAGATGGTCGCCGGGGTATTCGACTTCGGCGAGCGCCGCGCCAGTCGGGTGATGACGCCGCGGACCGAACTCCACGCCGTGCCGATGACGATCGGCCTGGACGACCTGACGACCGAGGCGGCCGAGGGGCGGCACTCGCGCCTCGTCGTCTACGAGGGCGACCTCGACCATATCCTCGGCGTCGTCCACGCCAAGGATGTCCTGCGCACCCTCGCCCGGCGGCAGGGCGCGGCGGGCGAGGGGGCGGCCTTGCTGCCGTTCGACGTGCGCGACATTCTCCGCAAGGTGCCGTTCTTCCCGGAGAGCCTGCCGCTGGACGAGCTGATGGCGGCGCTGCGACGCGAGGGCGCGCAGGTGGCGGTGACGGTGGACGAGTTCGGCGGCACCGCCGGGATCGTGACCCTGGAAGATTTGCTGGAGGAGATCGTCGGCGAGGTGCAGGACGAGTTCGACCCCAGCCAGGAAACGGTAGTCGCCCAGCCCGACGGCAGTTTCCTGGTCGATGGCCTGATGGCCGTCGAGGAGGTGGATGAGCGCTTCGGTCTGAAGATCGAGGAGCCGTTCTACGAGACGCTCGGCGGCTATGTCTTCGGGCAACTCGGCCGCGCCGCGATGCTCGGGGACGAGGTGATGGCACCGGGCGGGCGACGGCTGCGGGTGGCCGAACTGGACGGCTTGCGGGTGGCGCGGGTCCTGCTGCTGCCCGCAGACCTGGGCGATGGCGTGGCCCTGCTCGCGCACGAACACGCGCGCGAGTGACCTCCTGGTGACGCGGTGCGCCTCGCTCACGCCGCCTGTGGGATAATTTTCGGTGATCCGATCGCTGGTCGTCCTGCTCCATGCGCCGTGGATCGGGAGATCGTGGGCGGGCTGATGATCATCGCACTCGCCGACCGGGTGCGCGTCGGGTGGCCGACACCGAGTACATCGGACTGTGATCGTCCCCCGCACGATCACCACCGTGACCCGTTCCCTGCGCGGGAATGTTTGCGTAGATCATATCCTGGATGCTCACCGTATTGGGATTCGTGAGACGAGGACTCGATGGCAGCACCGCACAACGACACCATGGATCGGT
>CADCWN010000037.1 GCA_902806415.1 uncultured Thermomicrobiales bacterium
CCTGCTCGATCTCCTCGTCGGTCGTGTCCCGCATTGGTGCATGCGGGAATGGCTGCTCCGAGCCATCCGGCATGATCCTCGCCAGAACGTTATTACTTCGCCCCCTGGCGGTAATCGTTGTTTCGCTCATTATCTCCCAGGCAATTGTCGGCGGCATTCTGCTCACCCCGCGCGAAGGCATCGTCCATTGCCATGCTATACGGAAATCCCGTAGCGGATCGCGTGCTTTACCGTACTTCATTGCCAGGCATCGTCCGGTCAAGCACGCGATTCGATCGGGACGGTCGCGCCATACGGCACCCCGTACGGCGCGCCCCCGCCGCTCATCACCGCCGACCGCGCCTTGTCAGGGTGCCGCGACAACCGCACGGCACCCGCGAGCGTTCTATAGCGTTCTATGGAGTGCAGATGGAAGTGACCACCCCACTCCAAATCAGGAGCCATCAATGCGCCTCGCCCGACTCCTCCTCGTCGCCCTGGTCCTGGCGACCAGCACGGCACTCCAGCCACCAGGGACCAACGCCGCGCCGCCTGCGCCCGCGCCGCGCCGACTCGGGCCAAGCCCGTATTCGATGGAACCGCTCTACTTCCCGGAGACGGGACATTACATCAGCGGGCGGATCCGGCAGTATTGGGAAGAGGGGGGCGGACTGGCGGCATTCGGCTATCCGCTGACCGGCATCTTCTGGGATTTGCAGCCGGATAACGACATCCGCCGGGTGCAATATTTCGAGCGGGTCCGCATGGAGTATGTGCAGGGCAACGCGCAGCCATACGATGTGCTGCTGACCCTGATCGGCACCGAGATCACTGCAGAGCGCCGCGCGGAGGGGCCGTTCCTGCCCGCCGCGCCGCTGGCGACACCGGGCGCGACCTTCGCTGCGCCGACAGCCCACAATCTCGGCGGCCTCTTTCGCCAATGGTGGGAAGGGTATGGCGGGCTGGCGCGGTTCGGCTACCCCCTCTCCGAGGAGTTCCGCGAGCGCAACGCGGCCGATGGTCGCGAGTACACGGTGCAGTATTTCGAGCGGGCGCGCTTCGAGCACCACCCCGAGGCGGCCGGCACCGCCGATGAGGTGCAGTTGGGGCAGTTGGGGCGGGAGCGGCTGATCCGCGCCGGGGCACCGGCCATCAGGATCGCGCCGGAAGTCGCCCCGCCGACCGGTGACGATCTCCCCGGCTACTATCTGCCGCGCTTCCCGCTAATCGCGGGCCACGCCGAGCTCGGCGCGAACGCCTTCCTCCTCGGCCCGCACGATGCCGGCGCGACCGCCTACAACGCGCGGGCGACCGGCAAATTGGGCGAGGCCGGGCTGGGCTGGATCCGCTTCCAACTGGTCTGGCGCGACTTCGAGCGCGCGCCCGGCGACTACGACTGGTTGCCGCTCGACACGCGCGTCGAGGCGGCGCACGCGGCGGGCCTCAAGGTGCTGCTGAGCGTGGTCAAGCCGCCCGACTGGGCCGCGCCACCGGGCCGGCCGGGCGCGTTCTCGGAGGAGACCACCGCGTTCTACACCATGCTCACGGAGGTCACCTCGCGCTATCGCGGGCGCATTCAGGCGTATGAGATCGGCAATGAGCCGAACCTGGCGAGTGAGGTCGGCGGCGAGGTGGGGATCCCGCGCTACTTCGAGACGGTGAAGGCCGGTTACCTGGCGATCAAGCGGACCGAGCGACCGCGATCGTCGTCCTCGGCGGGTTGCTGGCGACCGGGCAGGAGGATCCCGCCGTGGCGGTGAGCGCCCCCACCTTCCTCCGCAAGCTCTACGGCCATAAGAAGGGCCAGATACGGAGCTACTTCGACGCCCCCGGCTTCCACCCTGCGGGCGCGGCCAATCCCCCGAGGCGCACTTCCCAGGGCAGCCGGGGGCCGGGGCCTGTCCGCCGGGGTCCGCCGAGAGCGCGCCATGCTACCGCGACGCGCCGGACTTCTATTTCCGCCAGGTCGAGGATATGCGCCGGATCATGGAGGAGCACGGCGACTGGGCGAAGCAGGTCTGGCTGACCGAATTCGGCTGGGATTCGTGCGCGGGCGGTCCGGTCCCCGCCGGGTACGAGTACTGCCAACTGGTCAGCGAGGGAGATCAAGCGGCGTACACCGTCCGCGCGATCGAGTACGCGCGGGCGCACTGGCCCTGGGTCGGCCCGATGCTCCTCTGGAATCTCAACTACGCCACGGTCCCCGGCATCGCGCCCGACCACGAGATGGTCGGCTGGTCGGCGTTGCGGGCCGACTGGAGCCACCGCCCGGTGTATGACGCGGTGAAGGGTCTGCCGAAGTAATCGTGAGTCGTGAGAAGAGTACCGGGGAAGCCCGCACGCTCAGCTTTCCCTCAGTTCCCTCTCACGACTCACGACCCACGACTCACGACTCGTCTACGGGCGCGGCGCTGGTCGCGCGACGCTGCCGCAGGGCGAGCGCACCAGCCGCCGCCGCGCCGAGCCCGAGCAGCCCGAGCGCCCCGGACCGCGACTGGGTGCCGCCGCCCGCGCCGGTGTTCGGCAGCCCGGGCATCGGCGCGGGGGTCGCTGCGGTGCAGTTGATCACCACACCGCCCGGCACACGCTCGATCACGTTCGTCGGGTCGATCTGGCCGGGGCCGGGATAGGTGATCGCCGGCCCGCTGCCGCCGATGATCCCGAGCCGCCGCAGCTCGGCCACGATGTCGCTGGCGTTCGCGTAGAGGGCGGGCGCGAAGCCTTTATCGTTGGCCGGCCGGGTGCCGAGCGCGTAGTTGGCGAGCAGCCGGTGCTCCGACTCCTCCGCGGCGTACTGGAACATGACCTTGACCAGGTCGGGCCGCCGCATCGCGGTGAAGACGTTCATCGCGGCGATCCCCAGGGCCGTCTCGCGCGTCTCTTCATCCACGATCGCCTTGAAGAACTTGTCGTAGTCGGTCGCCAGCGCGGGGTCCGGCAGGGTGAAGCTCGTCGTCAGCGGCTTGCCGCCGGCCTGCCTGAAGAATTCGATGTGGAACTGCTCCTGGGCGCGCGCCGCCTCCAGGACCGCGAGCACGGGGGCGGGGACCGGCTTGCTGAATTTGCCCTGCTTGATGTTGTCGATCCCGGTGCCGAGGAAGGTCACACCGAAGTGTTCGACCGTGACCGTGATGTCGAGGATCTGCTGGATCGTGTCGTCCGCTGCGGCCACTTCGCGCAGCAAGCCCGCCTGGGCGAGCATCAGGCCCGCGCCCGCCGCGCCCGCCGCCTTGAACAGGGTCCGCCGCGAAACGTGGGTCTGCACAAAGCGCTCGAAGATTTGCATCTCAGCCGTGTTCTGCTGCTCCATCGTCGGGGCTCCTCTCTCCGTTACATCGCACTCATCGGACACCGGCGCGCCACTCGACGCGGTCGGCATGGGGCACGGCACCGGCTAGGGCACCAGGTTGGTGACGCCGGCGGTGTCGATCGCGCCCGGACCGGGGAAGGTGATCTGCGCGCCGCTGCCGCCGATGAAGCCGAGTTGCGTGAGCGCCGCCGCCGCCTCGCCGACACTGGCGAAGAGGGCCTTCTCGAACGCGACATCGTTCGGGGTGCCGCTGAGCACGCCGGCCTGGATAGCGTAGAAGCGCACGCCCGCCCGGTGCTCGGCCTCGACCGCCCCGATCTGGAGCGCCACCTGGGCGTATTTCGCCTCGCCGAGGATGGCGAACTGCTGTGCGGCGGCGATGTAGGCGGCGATGAACGCCTCCTCCAGCACGACGAGCGTCGAGAGGAAGGTCGGGACATCGGTGACAATCTTGGGATTCGGGATAGTGAAAGTGGTCGTCAGGGGCTTCGCCCCCACGCTCGTCAGGAAATCGTAGTGCGCCCGCTCCGCCGCCCGGGCCGCGCGCAAGGTCTGCTGCTGCTCGGCATTGAGCGCGAGCAAGCCCTTGGCGGCATTGTCGAGCGCGCCGCCGAGCGCGGTGACGGCGAACGCTTCGGCGGTCACCGCGATATTAATAATGTCCTGCAAGCTCTCGCAAGCCGCCGCTTGCTGCGACCCCGATGAGGCCAACGCCCCCCCTGTGTACAACCCAGCCATACCGCCCACTCCTCTCCTCGGCTATCCCACACCGAGATAGCCACAACTCGCCGCACCCCCACAGGCTTGGCACGGATACCAGGGACACCGCACTGACGTTTGTGGTCACCTGGGCAATTGCGCCCGCGTCAACGCGCATCTTGAGGGGGGCAATTGGCATTTTCCGTGCCAGGAGAAGCGGGGCGACCGACATCTCGATGCGGCAATTGAGGAGCGGTAGAGGAACGTCGGCAGCAAGGGGGTGTGCGGGGAGCTACAGAGCAGGAACGATTGCCCGCCGACGCTGGCGGGCTGCGTCAGTCCAGCCGATAGCGCGCCACCGCCTCCCGATCGAACGCGATGCCCAGGCCCGGTCGGTCCGGCACAGTCACCGCGCCAGCGGTCGCGGTCAGCGGCTCTTCCAGGAGCGGCGCGGCCCAGGTGACGAATTCCAGCGGGCCGGGCAGCCGCGCGACCGCGAGGAGGTGGACGCTGACCTCCGGGAAGAGGTGGGAGGTGATCGGCACGCGATACGCTTCCGCGAGCGCGCTGGCCGCGATCCAGCCCGTCACGCCGCCGATTCGCTGGAGGTCGGGCATCAGCGTGCTGACCGCCCCCGCGTCGAGGAGCGCGCGGAGGCCATCGAGCCCGTAGGCATTCTCCCCGGCGGTGATCGGCGTCGCCAGCTCCCCCTTCAGCGCGGCGAGCCCGCTCACATCCTCCGCCGCCAGCGGCTCTTCCAGCCAGACGACGTTCCAATCGGTCAGGCGACGACCGGAGGACCGCGCCCGCTCGCGCCCCCAGCCCTGGTTCACATCGACCATTAGATCGACCCGCAGCCCGACCGCGCGCCAGGTCTCCTCCAGGGTCGCGATGTCGTCCGCCGAACGGTGCCGCCCGAACCGGATCTTGATCGTGTCGAACCCTTCGTCGGCGAAGCCCTCCGCCTCACCCGCGACCGCCAGCGGATCGTCGTGCAGCCAGCAGCCGTCGCTGGCGTAGGCGCGCAACGTCGTGCGGCGCGTGCCGAGCAGGCGGTGGAGCGGCGCGCCGAGCAGCTTGCCCGCCAAATCCCAGAGCGCGATGTCGATCGCCGAGAGGGCGAACATGGCGATCCCGGTGTGGCCGCTGAGCGTCGTGGCCGTCCACATCCGGTCCCACGCCGCGCCAATCTGCGTCGCATCGACCCCGCGCAACACCTCGGCCAGGTCGCCGACCATCGCCACGACCGCCGCCGCCTTGCCTCGCGTGAACCCCGCGACATAGGCCACGCCGCTCGGCCCCTCGTCGGTCTGCACCTCGACGAGCACATTGATCACCCGATCGGCCACCCGCACCGCCGAGCGGATCGGGTAGCGCGCCGGGACGGAGACGACGGTCGTGGCGATGTCGCGGATGCGCATCGGTTCCCTCCGGGTAGTCGTGGGTCGTGAGTCGTGAGTCGTGAGAGAGTGCCGGGTGAAATGTGCCGAGTGCGGCGCGGCGCGCGGGGCGATGCGGCGGTTGGCATACGGGCAGGGCGGTCGGGGGTAGGGGGGTATGGCATACGCCCGCCCGTCGTCCTCCCACCAACGCCCGCAGACATCCCCGGCGTGGGTCGGGCGTATGCCATACGCCCCTACCCCCGACCGCCCTGCCCTTCCCGGAATACCAATCCCCTCCCCACCCCCTCCGTGTCTCCGCGTCTCCGCGTCTCCTGTTCCACCCGTCCAGTCGCCCGCGCCACCCCGCGCCGCGCCGCACTCGGCACATTTCACCCGGCACTCTCTCACGACTCACGACTCACGACCCACGACTACCACCCGCCGGATCGTCGCCGCGCGCTCCTCCGGCGTCGGTCGCAGGACGATCGAGAGGACGATCCCGCCGAGGATCGTCGAGCCGACCAGGATGACGAGGGGCCACTCGTAGCCGCCGCGCACGATCAGTTGCCCGCTGATCGCGCTGCTGGCGGCCCAGGCGATATTCCAGGCAGCGGTGCGCAGGCCGAAGGCGCCGGGTCGGGCGCGCGGGTGGACGCGGTCGTTGAGGATCGACGCCTCGATCGGCCAGGTCATCCCCGCGCCGACCTGCCGGACACCGTAGGTCAGCACGACGAACGGGATCGTCGGCAGCGCGATCAGCAGAATGGCCGGCAGGACCGGCACGACGCGGGCGAAGACCGAGAACCGCTCGCGCCCGAAACGGCGCGACAACGCCGGGGCCAATAGGCCGCAGACCGCGCCCGCCACCCCGACGATCGACAACAGGCCGCCGATCTCGCCCGGATTCGCCCCGAGGCGCGCGAGGTAGACGTTGACGAACGGCAGAAACGCGCCCGCCCCGACGCTGATCAGCGCCGTCGCCCCCGCGTAGCGCCGGATCATCTGCCGCGTGCGGGAGCGGGTGCCGTCATCCTGCGCGGTGCCGATCGCCGCGCTGAATGTCTGCGGCGGGCCAGCGCCGCGATCGAGCAGCAGCAGCGGGATCAGCCCCAGCGCCCCGACCGCGACCGCGCCGATCAGCGCCGCCCGCTCGCGCGCGATCAGTGGCAGGGCGGTGAAGCGGAGCAACTCCGGCAGGAAGCCGCCGACCAGCGTGCCGACCGTGTTCGAGAGGGTCGCCACCGCCGAGACGACCGCCGCCCCGGTCGCGCGATCCTCGGCGGCGACGTGCTCGGCCAGGAGCGGCATCTGGAGCGATTGGGTCATCGCCAGGCCCGCCCCGCCGACGATCGCGAAGAGGATCAGCGGCACCGCCCCCGTCGAGAGCGCCTGCCCGAGCGCGGCCAGCGTCGCCAGCAGGAAGCCGCCCGCGATCGCCCGCCCCAGCCCGATCCGACCCACGATCCGCCCCGCCGCCAGCGCCATGAACGACAGGGCGAGGGTGCTGGCGCTGGCGAGCAGGCCGATCAGGTCTTCCCGATGCCCGAGCGAGAGAAGGTAGAGATTGAAGAGGAGGCCGAACGTGCCGAGTTGGAGACCGCCGAGCAATTGGAAGATGACGATCCGGCGCAGCGCCCCATTGCGCCTGATCAACGCCCACATCGCCCCTGTCCCCCGCTCTGACCTGCCCGCTCGACGGCGGAACCGTAACACGCGGGGCGGGGGGGGTCAAACGCAGACGCGGCACGTCGCGATCGGCCCGATGCACACACCCGACGGCGACTCGTGGCATACTGAGCGCGGCGTTTCGGTAAGACCCATCGAGTTGTGAAGTTGGGTGAACCCCTCCCCACCGCCTCGGCGGCGAAGGATCCTGAAGCGGGAGGGTGGGGTAATCCTGTTCAATGCCACAGGCGATCGTGAAATGGATCACCGGGCGCTGTATCTCAGTACTACCCATCGGATTGCCCGATCGTTCCTACCCTCCCTTTTAGGGGAGGGTCGCCGCCGAGCGGCGGGGAGGGGTCACACACGCCGCGCCATACCAATGCACACGTCCGAAACCGACTACCGACTACCGACTACCGACTACTCCCCAAGGAGCGCACGATGAAGCACTATGACATCCCCCTGGTCCCCGGCCCGACGACGATCGCGCCGGAGATTCTCGCCGCCTACGGCCACGATTACGGCTCGTCCGATCTGGAGCCCGAATTCCACGCCCTCTACCGCGAGACGAGCGCCATGCTCGGCGAGATCATGGCGACCCGCAACGACATGGTGATCGCGCTCGGCGAGGCGATGGTCGTCCTCTGGGGGACGATCAAGAGCACCATCGGGCCGGGCGACCGCCTCCTCGCCGTCTCCAGCGGCCTCTTCGGGGCCGGGTTCGCCGACATGGCCCGCGCGGTCGGGGCCGACGCCCGCGTCGTCGAGTTCCCCTGGGACGAGGTGCCGGACCCCGACCGCGTCGCCGCCGCCGCCCGCGAGTACGGTCCGACGCTCGTGACGATGGTCCATTGCGAGACGCCGAGCGGCACGCTGACGCCGACCGAGGCGGTCGGCAAGCGGCTGCGCGAGGTCGCGCCCGACGCCCTCTTCGCGGTCGACGCGGTCGCCTCGATCGGCGGCGCGCCGCTCGACACCGACGCGGCGGGGATCGACTTCTGCCTGCTGGGGACGCAGAAGTGCCTCTCGGTCGTGCCGGACCTCGGGATCGTCGCGGTCAGCGCGCGCGGTTGGGAGCGGGTCGAGCGGGTCGGCTACGCGGGCTACGACGCGCTGGCCCCCTTCCGCCACGCGCTCGAACGGCACTACTTCCCCTACACCCACTCCTGGCACGCGGTCGGCGCGCTGCACGCCGCCTGCCGCGCCCTGCTTGATGAAGGATTGGCCGCTTCCCACGCCCGCCATGCCCGCGTCGCGCAAGCCTGGCGCGACGCGGCGCGCGAGCTGGGCCTGGCCCTCTACCCCCGACGCGAGGCCGACTCGTCGCCGACCGTCACCGCCCTGCGGTTGCCCGCCGGGCTCGACTGGCCGACCCTCGACGCCCGCCTCCGCGCGCGCGGCATGGTCGTCGGCGGCAACTACGGCCCGCTCGCTGGCAAGGTCTTCCGCATCGGCCACATGGGCAGCCAGGCCACCGACGACCTCTTCACGCGCGGCACGTCGGCGTTAAAGGAGGCGTTGAGGGGGTGAGAAACCTTTCCCCCGGCCCCTCCCACTAGAGGGGGCGACTCGGCATGGAGTCAACGATCGCTGGATACGTAGGTGGCGTCAGGACGGTACGCTACTTGTGCTACCCCTCCCCAACAAACCACGGCGCTTCAATGAGTCACCCCTCTCGCTTCAGGGGAGGGGCCGGGGGAGGGGTAAAGCCCCCTCACCTCGGCGACCAGATCAGCGCGCTATAACTCCCGCGATCGGAGATCTTCTTCAGGCCGGGGCTGGTCGCGGAGACGGGCTGCGGCGCGCTGAGGTCCAGGATATAGAGGCCGGTCGCGGTCAGGAAGGCGAGGCGACGGCCATCGGGTGACCAGGCTGGGAGCGGGTCGTCGCCGCCGATGGTGGTCAGCCGGGTGAGCGCGCCGCTCTCCAGGGCGAGGAGGTAGAGATCGGCGGGGGGGCCATGCGCGGCGGCACCGCGCGGGAAGAACGGCTCGACGAGCCAGCGGGCGAAGCGCCCCGGCAGGCTCTCGTTTGATGCGACCGACCCTGCGGGCGCGGCGGCGGCAGTCGGCCCGCCCGAGGCGGCGAAGACGAGGGTCTTGCCATCCGGTGAGAAGCGCGGCCCGCTGATCGTCAGGAACTTCGACGCCGCCCCGACCACTTCCCGACCGCCAGTGCCGTCGGCCCCGGCGATCCAGAGGCCGGGCGCGTAAGTCTGCGGATCGACCAGGACGTAGGCGAGCGGGGTCGCCCCGCCACCGGGCGCGAAGCCCGGATCCTGCGCGTCCTTGACGACGCGCGCACGCCCGCCGGTCGTCACGTCGAGGCGTTGCACTTCTTTCAGCGAACTGACGTAGCGGCCATCCGGCCCGAGGACCGGCGCGGTGTAGGTGTAGAGGACCGATCGCCCATCCGCCGCCCAGATCAGCGACTGGATCAGCACGCCCGGCTGATCGTGCGCGTAGACCCGGCGCGCGTTCCCGCCGTCGCGGTCCATCAGCCAGAGGTCGCTCCCCGGCAGGGCGACGCGCGCGGTCGCGGGCGAGGCGGCGGGGGCCGGGGCGGGGACGACGACGACCGTGTAGGCGATCGTCGCGCCATCGGGCGAGAGGGCCGGGTCGCCGGCGTAGGCGTCGCGCGCGAGGGTCGGCGTCAGGTTCGTCGGCTGCCCCCCGGCGGGGTCGGTCGCCCAGATGCCACCGTCGAAGGCGTAGATCAACTTCCCATCACCGACCGGCGCGGTGGTCGCCGCTCGCGCCGCCGTCGGGGCGGACGGCTGGCCGCTCGCGGTGGGTGTCCCGGCGGGGGTGGCCGCGACAGGGCGCGTGGGCGTGGCCGACGCGCTGCCATCGGTCGGGATCGCCGTCGGCAGGGCGGGCGGCGCGGTCGGCAGGGCCGAGACCGGGGGTGGCGTTGCCCCCCCGGCGGTGAGCCGATTGAGTTGGCGGAGATAGTTCACCAAATCCCACTTCTCGGGGTCGCTGAACGTGTCGCCCCAGGCGGGCATCGCCGAGCCGGGGAAGCCATCCCTGATGGCGTTGTAGAGATAGCCGTCGCTGTGATACGCGGTGTGCGGCTGCGTCATGTCCGGCGGGCGCGGGTTCAGCGTCGCCGCCTGCGGGCCGTCGCCGCGTCCCGCCGCACCGTGGCAGACGACACAGTTGCTGGCGAAGAGCGCCTGCCCGCGCGCGATCGAGGCGGCGTCGGCGACGATCGGGTTTGTCGGCTCGGCGGGGCGATTAAAGACGACCTCGTTCGGCTCGCCGCTGTAGATCAGATACCCGCCGACGACCAGCGCCGTCGGCACCAGCATCAGCAGCGCCGTGCCGAAGCCGGAGCCGCGCCGGAAGAGTTGAACTCCGAAGAAGGCGAGGATCAGGCCCGCGCCGATCGCGACGAAGCCGATCCCGCGGATCGAGTTCAGGCGCGGGAGTTGCGGCGCGGTCAGTTGCCCCTCCGTCGCGGCGAGATTGGCCGTCGCACCGATCGGGAAGGCGAACGTCTGATCGATGTCAGCGACCCCCGCGCGCCGCACGAGCACGCGGAGATCCCAGCGCCCGCTCATCGAGAGGTAGGGGCCGGAGGCGACGTAGTGGCCGTCGCCGCGCCAGGTGGCGATCGCCTCGGACTCGGCCATCTCCATCTCGGGGTGGGTCAGGCGTAGCGCGACCCGCTCGGCGTCGGTGACCGGCGCGCCGCCAGCGGTCTTCTTCAACAAGATGTCGAAGTTATTGTCGCCCGGCTGGAGGGCGGCGAGGCTCAGGGTCACGGTCAGATCATCGACCCGGATCGTCTGCGCCCGTTTCGGCGCGCGCGCCTCGACGATCGCCTCGCGCGCCGGGACGAATCCGGTCATGAACGCCACCGCGAGGATGATCGCGACGCCCAGGAGCGCCTCGACTCGGACCGCCCGGCCGAATCGCCGCAGGAAGATCGGGGTCGTCCGTGCCCGCTCCGCGACGGCGACCGCCCGCTTCGCCGCCCCTTTCGGCAGCGGCGCGGCGAGGCGCGGGCGCAGCCAGAAGTGGTTGAACGCGCCGAGGGCGAGCAGCCCGGCGAACAGCGCCAGCTTGATCGCCAGCGCACGGCCGTACTCGGTCGGCAAGAGCGCGTCGGGCGAGCCAACGTGCAGCCAGGCGCTGTAGAGCCCGGTGAGCGCGAGGACGACGACGCTGAGGATGGCGAGGTTCGAGAAGCGCCCCACGACCCCCGCCAGGACCGTTCGGGTCGCCGCGCCGAAGTCGCGCACGAGCGGCGCGGTGAGGACCAGCCCGAGCAGCCCGCCGATCCAGACGGCGGTGCCCACGAGGTGCAGCCAGTCCAGCGCGATCGTGAACGGCACCCAGAACGGCGCGGCGGCGGCGTGGCTGATCAGGCTGATCGTCAGCAGGTACGCCAGCCCCAGCGCCAGGCCGAAGTAGAGCGACCCGCTCTGCGTGATCGTCCGCTCTTCGTCCTCCTCGACGATGCCTGGGCGGTGTTCACCGCGCAACGCCGCCGCGATCAGCGGGCCGAGCAGCATCGCGGCCACGGTCGGCAGCAGCAGCCGGGCCGACCAGATCGCGCCGGTGCGCGTGTTGAAGAGGAAGTCGGCGAGGACCGCGCCGTCGAGCGCGCCGAGGGCCGAGCGATTCGTCACCTTCGCCGCCTGGAGGACCAGCCCCGCGGCGGTCGCCAGTAGCAGGGCCACCAGCGCCCCGCCGACCAGCAGGATCAGCCGCCGCGCGACCCGGCGATCGACGTCCCCACCGGGCGCGGCCTCCGCGTCGTCAATTGACCGCAGCGTCGGGAGCCAGACGAGCAGGCGCAGGCCGAGCGCGCCGACGATCGTGGCGGCGGCGAGGAGCGTCAGCCATCTCGCGACGATCTCGGCGGGGGTCGGCGGGGCGAACCGCGTATCGCCGGAGATGTCGCCGAAACTGGTCGCGGCGGGGGGGGGCGTGCTGCCGACCGCGAAGGCGAACGAGCCTGCGGTCGTATGCCCATCGACCGCCGAGTTCGCCCGCCAGGCGACGGTGTAGAACCCCTCCGCCAGCGGCCGCACGTCGATCGCCATCGCCAGTGGATCGCCGGGGATCGCGCGCAACGCCCCCTGCGTGTACTCCTGGCGCGTGGGGTCGTAGACCTTGATCTCGCTGTACTTCAGTTCAAGCTCTTCGGTGAAGAACAGCCGGATCTCGGTCGGGGCGACCGGGTTGGGGCTGCCGGTCACCGGCTCCGAGCGCGCCAGGTTCGCGTGCGCCGAGGCGGGCGCGACGGGCGCGAGCAAGGCAAAGAGCAATGCCCCCAGCGGGAGCAGGAAGAGCGCGCGTCGCCGATTCATCGCCCGCTACCCCTCGCTCTCCGCTCGCCCCGCCGCGCGGGTCGCGTCAGCGCGGTCGTTCGCGTCAACCACATCGGCCCCCGCCTCCCCATCGGTGTCAGCATCCCCCTGCGGCTTCTCGCGCAGGACCGCCAGGGCCACGCCCAGGATCGCCGTCGCCGGAATCACCAGGCAAGCGACCTCGTCCCAAATTCCCAGCGCACCGTGGAGTAAGATCAGATTCACAGCACCTCAGATCGAGCAGTTACGCGTATCAGCCGCTCCGTGAGGCACTAGAACCGGGGATTGAAATCCCCGGCCAGGTGGCCTACGGCCACAAAGTCCACTTGAATGGACTGGGACGTTGGGGCCGATTGCCTTTCTTCATGA
>CADCWN010000038.1 GCA_902806415.1 uncultured Thermomicrobiales bacterium
CGGCAACTCCTGACCGATCTGCCGCTGCTCCTCGCGTGCGGCGGGCTGGGATTGCTGGCGCTGCCGGTCCTCCGGGTTCGCCCGGTCGCGCGGGTTCGTCGCCCGCGGCGCGGGCAGACGATGACCACCCTTGAACTCCAGCGGCTACCAACGTTCGAGCCCGATCCGCCCTCCCGAACGACCGCCGCACCCACACCCACCCGCCCGCGCCGTGCAACGTTCGGCGCGGCCCCACTCGCCGAGTCGGCGACGCCCACGGCGGGCTGGACGCTCCTCCTGCCCTGGCTCGCGCTCACCGTGCTGATGCTGGTTCTCGCGCGCTCGTATTACGCGCATTACAGCGTGGAGCTATCGCTGCCCCTTGCCTTGCTGGCCGGGGCGGTGCCGCTGGCGATCGGGCGATCGTTGCGGGCAGGCTGGGGCAACCGCCTCTACGGCTTCGGATTGGCCGGGGCGCTGATCGTCTGTTGCACCTTCTTCGGACCAGTCGCCTGGCGGATGAATTGGCAGCGCCAGCCGGATCGCATCTACGCCCTTGTCGGCCGTTACGCCGGTGACGCGGTCGGTCCAGAGGGCTCGGTCTTCGCGCTCGATGCCCAGTTCCCGTTCCGCGCGGCGCGGCGACCAGCGCGCGAGGAGAACACTCGCTTCATCGTCGATGGTTACGGGCTGCTGCTCTATCACGGTCTGCGGATCGAGGCGATGCCGCTCGGCGAGCGTTTCCGGCGCCTCCGCACTCCGCCCGGTGACGATCCTTATGCGATCATGTGGCGACCGGCCCCGCAAGAGCAGTTGCGCGCGGCGATGGGGCGCTCCGACCTCGCGGTGATTGACAGCAAGTCCGACGGTCGCCTGACCGATGAGACGCGCCGCTGGCTCGCCGCGCGCGGCACCCTGGTGGAGCGACAGGAACGCTATGCCATCTACCGTATCCGGCGCTAAGAGCGCGGTGCCTGGCCCCTCACCCCATCCCCCCGGCTCGAAATCGACCGCAGCGACCTGGTTGTGGCGAGCCTTGCCGGTGCTCGCATTCCTGATCTACACGCTCGCTCAACCGGGCCTCGTGCGGGGCGATGGGGCGGGGGTCTATACGACCGCCGCCGGACTGGTGGAACGGGGCTCGTTCGCGATCGACGGCTTCAGCGCCGCCCTCGCGCCGCGCGCGCCAGAGGCTGACGCGCCGCCCGCCGCGTATCCCCGGGTCGCCTATGTGGCCGGTCACTACTACCACCTCGCGCCGCCGGGTCGCGCGATCCTGGGAGCGCCGTTCTATGCGCTGGGCCTGATCCTCGCGCCGCTGCTCGGGCCGGAAGCGCCG
>CADCWN010000039.1 GCA_902806415.1 uncultured Thermomicrobiales bacterium
CGACCATCAGCGCGAGGACCCCGGCGACCGCCTCCGCCGGATGCCCCCCCACCCGCGCGGCAACCTCCGGGAACGCGTGCCAACGCTGATCCCTGAGGGCCGCGCGCACGAGCGCCGCGATCATCAGGTCCTCCCCCGCAAGCCTGTGCGGTGCCGGTTCATGCATAATGCCCTCTCCCACCCACAGCGTCCATGTCGCCTGCGCCTGTTCACGCTGGTAGAATCCGTCTGCTCGCCGGTGTCATCAGCACCACGAGCCTGGCCGCCTGCGTACTAACCTACGCGGCGGCTCTCATTTTTCCCTCGCCTGCCTCGGTGTTGAGCAACAGGATATCGTCGGCCGACACCTTGTAGAGACGGGCCAGCTGCTGAAGGTGACTCCCCTTCGGCTCTCGCGTGCCCCGCTCCCAGTTGTAGACCGTCTGCGGCGTCACCTTCAGCGCGAAGGCGACGTCGAGTTGCGTCAACCCCGCCGCCTCGCGTAACTGCCGCAAGGGCCGCTGTTCCCGATCCATGTGCCCTCCTCTCGCGTGTACGTATCCTGCGATGATCATACTGCACGGATCATATTACGGCAATAGGTATTATTTCGTTAGAGTAATTGTGTTATAGTAGTCGTGTCGAGGGGAACAGTCCCCGGACACAAAGAGACCCTGAGTGCTTCCCGTGGAAAGTCGGCACTCAGGGTCCGCAACCGAGCCTTTCGGCTCAGGAGGTTATCGTACCATGCACACGCACGCCGAGACCGCCCCGGCGGTTGCACTCCCCAGGTCGGTCGCGCTGCACCGCCCCGCCGAGCTGGCCTACGCCGGCGGCGACGAGACCGGCGGGATTGTCCACTTCGCCGCCCCGAGCAGGCACAACCCCGGCACCACGAACACCGTCAGCCTCGACACCTACACCGGCCACATCTTCTGCGATTGCAAGGGCGCGCAGTGCGATCGCCTCTGCTGGCACGCCTGCTGGGTCACGGCGGCGTGGCAGGCCCACCCCGCCGTCGCCGAGGCCCACGCCCTGACGAGCGCGCGGCTGCTGCTCTTCGGCCAGAAGCACGCGCGCCTCGTCGCCACCTACCGCCGGCGGATCGGCCGCCCCGGCGCGCACGACGCGGTGCGGCTCCTGGCGGCGCGCTGGGAGTACCGCCAGCGCCGCGCAATCGAGGCGATACCCCTCGCCGCATAGCCGCATTCAAGATGAATTCGACCTCTCGGGTGGGGGCCGAATTCATCTTGAATGCAAGGAACCCCTATTAACTTAATGCATTCATCTTGAATGCGGGGGACATACCCCCAAGGAGATCCCGATGACGATCAATGTTGCCATGGCCGCCCTCGTCGCCGAGCTGGCCGAGGCTGAGGTGCCCGCGCCCCTGTCCGCGCGCTTCACACTGGCGGCCGTCTGGGCCGACCTGGCCCGCCTCGCCGGCGA
>CADCWN010000040.1 GCA_902806415.1 uncultured Thermomicrobiales bacterium
GCCGGGTGGGTGATCTCGCGCGCCGTCTTCGGGGCCGTCCAGCCGCGCAGGCGCAGGCTGTTGGTGACGACGCTGACCGAGCTCATCGCCATCGCGGCGGCGGCGAGGACCGGGTTCAGCAGTTGCCCGGTGAAGGGGTACAGGACCCCCATCGCCACCGGGATGAGGACGACATTGTAGGCGAAGGCCCAGAAGAGGTTCTGGCGGATCACGCTGATCGTGCGCCGCGAGAGGGCGATCCCGCTGACCACGCCGCGCAGGTCGCCGCCGACGAGGGTGATGTCGCTCGCCTCCACCGCCACGTCGGCCCCGGTGCCGATCGCCACGCCGAGATCGGCCCGCGCCAGCGCGGGGGCGTCGTTGACCCCGTCGCCGACCATCGCCACCGTCTTGCCGCGCCCCTGCAACTCCGCGATCTTGTCCGCTTTCTCGCCCGGCAGGACCTCGGCCAGGACGAACTCCGGGGCGATCCCGACCTGCTCGGCGATGGCGGCGGCGGTCGCGCGGTTGTCGCCGGTCAGCATCCAGACGTCGAGCCCCAGCGCCCGGAGACTCGCCACCGCCTCGCGCGACTCCGGCTTGACCGTGTCGGCGACAGCGAGCACGCCGGCCGGCTGCCCATCGACCGCCATGTACATCGGGGTCTTGCCCGCGCGGGCCAGGGCGTCGGCGGTCGCCGTCAGCTCACTCGTCGGGACGGACCAGTCGCGCAGGAGCGCTGCGTTGCCGAGCAGGACCGCGCGACCGCCCACCACGGCGCTGATCCCGCGCCCGGTCACCGAATCGAACGACTCGACCGGGGCGAAGGGGAGGCCCTGTTCCCGTGCCCGCTCGACGATCGCCTCGCCCAGCGGGTGCTCGGAGCCCTGCTCCGCGGCGGCCGCCAGGGCCAAGAGCTCATCGCGGGTGCCGCCGAAGGCGTCATCCAGGACGACGTCGGTGACGGTGGGCTTGCCGCGCGTGATCGTGCCGGTCTTGTCCAGGACGATCGCGTTGACCTTGTGCGCGCCCTCCAGGGCCTCGCCGCCCCGGATGAGGATCCCGACCTCGGCACCCTTGCCGGTGCCGACCATGATCGCGGTCGGCGTCGCCAGGCCGAGCGCGCAGGGGCAGGCGATGATCAGGACCGCGATGAACGTCTGCAACGCCAGGGTGAAGCGCGGGTCCGGCCCGAAGGCGAACCAGGCGGCGAACGTCAGGACCGAAAGCGCCAGGATCGCCGGGACGAAGTAGCCCGAGATGACGTCGGCCAGCCGCTGGATCGGGGCCTTGGAGCCCTGCGCCTGCTCCACCAGGGTCACGATCTGCGCCAGGGCGGTGTCCTTGCCGACCTTGGTGGCGCGGAAGGTGAACGAGCCGGTCTTGTTGATCGTCGCGCCGATGACCTGCACCCCCGGCGTCTTCTCGACCGGGATGCTCTCGCCGGTCAGCATCGACTCGTCGATCGCCGAGCGGCCCTCGACGACGACCCCATCGACCGGCACCTTGTCGCCGGGGCGGACGCGCAGCAGGTCGCCCGCCACGACCTGCTCCAGCGGCAGGTCCTGCTCCACGCCGTCGCGGATGACGCGCGCGGTCTTCGGGGCGAGTCCCAGCAGCTTCTTGATCGCCTCGCTCGTCTGCCCCTTGGCCCGCGCCTCCAGGTAGCGTCCCAGCAGGATGAGGGCGATGATGATCACCGCCGACTCATAGTAGACCGCCGGTTGCAGGCCGAGCCGCGCCACGATGGCGGGGAAGAAGGTGACGAGGACGCTGTAGCCGTAGGCTGCCGTCGTGCCGACCGCGACCAGGGTGTTCATATTGGTGGAGCCATGGCGACCCGCCGCCCACGCGCCCCGGTAGAACTGCCAGCCGGCCCAGAACTGCACCGGCGTCGCCAGCAGGAACATCAGGGGGAAGAGGCGCGCGTGGTCGAACGGCCAGGGGATGAACATCGCGCCCATCAGGATCGCGCCGACCGCGAGGCTGACGCCGAACTTCAGGCGGAGGTTCTTGATCTCCCGCGCCCGCTCCTCGGCGGCGTGGTCCGCTCCGTCGCCCGCATCCGTCGGCTCCTGAGCGATGCCGTACCCGGCCCGCTCGACGGCGGCGCGCAGGTCGGTGACCGACGCCGCGCCCGGATAGTAGGCGATCGTCGCGCGCTCGGTGGCGAGGTTGACCGCCACCGACTCGACGCCCGGCACTTTGGTCAGCGCGCGCTCGACGCGCCGGACGCAGGAGGCGCAGGTCATCCCGGTCACGGGCAGC
>CADCWN010000041.1 GCA_902806415.1 uncultured Thermomicrobiales bacterium
CGGTGGTGGTCGGCACGGCGGTTGTGCTGGTTGTGGTCGGGGCGACGGTGGTCGTCGGTACCCCGGTGGTCGTGGTCGGTGCGAGGGTCGTGGTCGTGGTCGTCGGCGCGACGGTCGTGGTCGGGGCGCACGGGCCGAGGGTGTCGCCATGCGCCAAATGGGCGGGCACCGCGTGCTCATCGACCTCGATCGTTTTCCCGTTGTGGCAGAGCTGCACCTTGCGCCGTCCCTTGGCGGCGGCCGGTGTCGGGGAAACGACCGACATGATCGTCGGGAGCAGGGCTCCCGCAGCCGCCCCCGCCACCATCCAGAGCAGTTGCCTCCGCGGCAGGTTGGCCAGCGCGGGCGGCGGCGCGACCCGCTCCGCGAGCAGGTGCGCCCTCTGGAGCCGCGCCAGCGCCAGCCAGATCAGGCTCTCGTCCGCCGCAACGCCGAGTTCGCGGCCCACAATCGTGGCCAGGTCGGCCATCGTGCGTTGGCCATCGCAGTGCCGCCACACCAGGGAGGCGGTTCGATTGAGCAGGTGGAAGCGGCGGCGCTGTTGGTCGTAGACCGCCAGCTGCTCGCCGATAGGGCGGACCAGCAACTCATCTTGACGCGCGCGGTGCCATGACCGTCCTCCTTACGCCGCCAGGGGCGACCCAACCGAATCGTACCCGCAGCTTTCCACAGCGTAGGTGAGCGCCGAAGGGCAATAACGGAACCCTCGACACGGAATTACCCGGACAAGACAGACTCAATGTAGGCCACCGGAGGCGGCTTGTCAATGCGCTTTGTAGGGCTTGTCAGCAACCCCGTTTGCACTATCGAACGAGCGTGGAGATGCCGGGTGTCGTGCCGCTCCCCTGGTCACGGTTCGCTGCCCGGTCGCCGAGCGCCCGCCCTCGCGTAAACCGGGCGAAGCGCTGCCCGGGCCGCCCCCCCCATACTACCCCCGACCGATGGCCTATTCCCGGCCCCCGCCGCGCCCACTATACTGTCCCCCGGCGGCGCACACGACGCGGCGAAACTTTGCGTCCTCCAGAGAGATGCGCTACACTTGCCCAGCATCTGTCTAGGATTCGCGTCGGGGGGCGGGAGATGGACATACGCGCGACGATCCTCGTGGTGGACGACAACCCGGATATCGTGGACTTGCTGCGGGGGACCCTGGCCGAGGAGGGCTACCGCGTGCTGGTCGCCCGGACGGTGGCCGAGGGGCGCGAGATCCTCGCCGCCTTTCGGGTCGGGCTGGTCCTCACCGATGCCTTCCACGCCGCCGAGCGCTGGGCGAACCTGGAGCCGCTGATGCGGGCGGCGGGCGACACGCCGATCGTCCTCTGCTCCGCGCATTCGGCGGACAAATACGCCGACCACGCCGCGCATGGTATCGCGGCCCTCCTCCCCAAGCCGTTCAAGCTTGACGCGCTCGTGGCGCTCGTCGGCTCCCTGCTACCCGTCGGCGGGCGGCCCCTGCCCGTCGCCGCCCCCGAGGGTGCGCACGCCGCCGTCCCCGCCGAGGGCTGAGGCCGCGCGCGCCAGCAGGTCGTCCAGGTCGAACGGTTTCTTGATATAGGCCCCCACCCCGCGCCGGGCGAACTCATCGTCGTGGCGCCCCGCCGTCATGAAGAGGATCGGCACGGTCGCGGTGTCCGGGCGGGCGCGCAGCAGGTCGTGGATGGCGAAGCCGTCCAGGCCGGGCAGGTTGATGTCCAGCAGGACGAGATCGACGACGACCTCCGCGACGAACGCCAGCGCGTCGGCCCCGTTCGTCACGGCGGTCGCCTGGTAACCGGGCACATCGTTGAGCACCGTCTCGATGATCTCCGCGATGGCGGCGGTATCTTCCACAATCAGGATCGATCGCTGGTCCATCGGCACCCCACCCGTCTATCCGCCCGCAGCCTCGCGGGGTCGGGTCGCGTCGCCGCGAGCCGCAGTCTCTAGGCGGACAAATGCAGGGGGTGTGCCACCGTTCTCCCGCGCGGGTCGCGGGAACGGCACCGCCCGGCCTTCTTGTCTTGCCACGTGCGGTAGAATGGCTCGTGCGTTGCCGATGGGGGGGAGGACGATGAACGAAACCGAGAGCCGTCGCGTGGTCGGTATCCTCAACTCGACCGAGGATGTGATCGCGATCCTGGAGGATTTACTGGCGGGCGAGGGTTACGTCACCCGCGCCGCCTACATCCCCGATTTCAAGCGCGGGCGCGCCGACTTGGGGGCTTGGCTCGGCGAACTGGCACCGACCGCCATCCTCTACGACATCCCGCCGCCCTACGAGGAAAACTGGGCCTTTTATCGGGCGATGCTGGCCCTGTCGGAGGCCCGGCCCCACCGCTTCATCGTCACCACCACGAACAAGCGGTTGCTCGACAGCCTGGCCGGGCCGAACGACGCCATCGAGTTCGTCGGCAGGCCGTTCGATCTCGGCGAGATCGCGGGGCGGGTCGGTGCGACGCTGGCGGCGATCGACGCGGGCGGCGCGACCGGGCCGGGCTGACCGCGTCGCAGCGGGCGCAGCCCCCACACGGTCAGCCCGCGCCACCTCGCGACCGAAGGTGCCGCTTGGCCGTGCCTTCCCCTGGCCTCCACCGATGCCCTGGCGTACCGGCCCCGCTCAGGGGGCTTCGGTCGTCGCGGCGAGCGCTGGCGGGAGGCGGTGGGTGGCGAGCGCGCCGGTCATCAGGCTGCGGAGGGCGTCGAGCGGATAGGGCGCGACCTCGGGGACCGCTGCCCAACCCAGGCGCTGCAACGTCGGGGCGTGGCGCTCGTCCTCGCGCAGCGGGATCAGGTGGCAGTGGTCCGGGCGACAGTGGAAGAAGTACGGGCTGCCGGCACGATCCTCGACGATTAGGGTGACGCTGTCGGGGTGCAGCGCGCTGCGGTAGCGGACGGTGAATGCCGATGCAGACATGGTCCCTCCATAGCTGCGGCGGGGTGCAGTAAGACAACGTGTCATACAGAGAGTGTACCCTGCGGATGAGGGCGGGGCAAGAGGGTTGCTGGGGCGACCTCGCGACGATTGGGAACGGTGCGCGGGGGCGGAGGAGTGGGGTTACCAAAGTTTGGTAATCGTCGGGCGTTGTGCGCGGGTGCCGGGGACGATACTTCGGCGGGTGCTAACTACTCGATAGGTGAGCATCAATGGCTGCCACTGGTTACGGCCATGATGCGGCGAGCGGTGGTCGTTGCCGACGTGACGTCGCCTGATGATGGCGGTGGCGAACTGAAACGGGGTGTGGCTGGCGGCTTCAGCCGCCAGCCACAACTCACCGATCACCGGCAATCGCGCTACGGATCTACCACCCGCCCCGCGCCACCTCCCAGCCACCCCCCCGCCGGTTGGCAGCCCCGCCCGTTGCCTGTAGACTGCGGCGTTAGCGGTAATCGCTCGGACGCCGCGCGGCGCGCGGGGAGGAGGGGGACGTGACCGACCCGCGTCATCGGAAATTCGCCCGGGCGCTGCTCGGCTATGCGCTGGGGGTCCGGCCCGGCGACCGGGTGCAGATCGTCTCGACACCGCTGGCCGCGCCGCTGATCCGCGAGGTGTTCCGCGAGGCGTTGCGGCTCGGCGCGCACCCCGAGGTGCGGCTCGAACTCGAAGAGTTGGCCGAGATCCGCCTGCGCGAGGGGAGCGACGAGCAGGTGCGCGACCCCTCGCCCGCCCGGCACTGGGAGGCCGAGCACTACGACGCCGTGCTGCGGATCGCCGCCGCCGGGAACACGATGGCCCTCGCCGGGATCGACCCGGCCCGGATCGTGCTGGCGCAGCGGGCCGCCGCGCCGATCGGGGCCGCGATGGGGGCGCGGACGACGGCGGGGGCGTTGCGGCGGACCGGGACCCTCTTCCCCACCGCCGCCTACGCCCAGCAGGCCGGGATGAGCCTGGCCGACTACGAGGAGTTCATCTACGCCGCCTGCCTGCTCGACCGCGACGACCCGGCGGCCGCCTGGCGTGAGTTGGGGGGCCAATGGCAGCGGATCGCCGACTTCCTCGCCGCCCGCGACGAGATCCGCGTCGTCGCGCCGGACACCGACCTGACCTACCGGGTCGGCGGGCGCACCTGGATCAACTCCAGCGGCTCGAACGAGACCGGCTCGATCAACTTCCCGAGCGGCGAGGTCTACAGCGGCCCGATCGAGGACTCGGTCAACGGCACGGTGCGCTTCACCTACCCGGCGGTCTACCAGGGGACCCTCGTCGAGGATGTGCGCCTGACCTTCCGGGCGGGCCGGGTGGTCGCGGCGACGGCGGCGCGCGGCCAGGCGCTCCTCGATCGGCTGCTCGATCTGGACGAGGGGTCGCGCGGCGTCGGCGAGGTCGCGTTCGGGCTGAACGAGACGATCGACCGTTTCACGGCCAACATCCTCTTCGACGAGAAGATCGGCGGCACGATGCACCTGGCGCTCGGGCAGTCGTACCCCGCCAGCGGCGGCCGGAACCGCTCGGCCTTGCACTGGGACCTGATCTGCGACCTGCGCGCGGGCCGGGTCTACGCCGACGGGCAGCTTTGCTACGAGGCGGGGCGGTTCACGATCTGAGTGGGGGACGGACCCCTCCCCGTCGCCCCGCGGCGACCCTCCCCTGAAGAGGGAGGGTGGGGGCGGTGGTGGACTGAAAGAGGCGGTGGGCCGGGGGGGTGGTGGACCGGGGATTGAAATCCCCGGCTAGGTGGCCTGCGGCCACGAAGTCCACTGAAGTGGACTGGGACGAGTTCACCGGTTGTCCTGACTGTGGAACGTCACGTCAGAGCGAAGCCAGTCCAGTTCACTGGACTTCGTGGCCGCAGGCCACCTAGCGCCGACTTCAGTCGGCGGCCACCGCCTCGTCAGCAGCCACGTACTTCTCGCGCTACGGCGCGTGGTCGGGGTCGAGGAGGCGGGCGACGTCGGGGTTGCGGTCGGGGTGGTAGGTCCGCCCGTCGCGCCGGGTGCAGTAGCCGCGCAGGATCCGGCGGCGCGTGTCCAGCAGGGTCGCCTCGCCGTGCCGGGCGTGGCGGAAGCGCCGGGAGGCGATCCAGCCGAGGGCGAGCAAGGTGCCGACCGCAGCGAGCGTAAACAGGAGATCGGACAACAGGCGACTCCTGACTGGCGGCGTGTGGGCCTGGCGGGGCCGATTATGGTGACGACCCGGAGAGTATGCCACGAAATGTACGGACGATCCAGGGGGGAGGGTTGGTGTGCCTCAGGGGCGCACGAAAGGGCTGAAGCCGAAGAGGACGACGAGGACGACGAGTGTCCCCGCGACGGCCAGGCCCAGGAAACCGATCAGGACCAGCGCCAGCAGCATCATGCCGCCCTCGTCACCCAGTCGTCGCCCGGGCATGGCACCCCCATTCCATCTTGACGATTCACCGCTGATTGTCCTCTTTCGCTCCGCCATGGGCTGACCGGCGCGATTGCGTGGCGCGGCCCCCGGTTGGGTCGTCTCGTCACGTCGCCGGGCGTCGCACCGCCGAGTCCGGATCAGGTGGCCGGGCAGGCCGACCACGCGATCGGCCCGCGCGAACGATCCCGAGCGGCACCGTGGTGAGCGCAGCATAGCACGGCGGCGCGGGGGGCGTTGGCACGCCTTTTGCCGCCTCCGGTGGCTATCGGCGGGGCGCGTGCCCCAGGGAGAGGAGGCCGCCATGGTCGCGCAGCCATTCGGGCAGGGCAACGAACTCCTGGCCCTGATTCGGGAGGGGATGGAGGTCGTCGACGCGGCCGACGAGCGGGTCGGGACGGTCCGGCGGGTCTACCGCGGCGGGTCGGACCCGAGCGCGGCGACGGTGGCGGGCGGGGCGGCGCTCGACGATCTGCCGGACGAGCCGGTTGGCCTGCGCGACCGCCTAGCCACGTCCGGTTTCGTCGAGATCGACACCGGCCCGCTCGGGACCGATCGCTACGCCACGGGCGAGCAGGTGGCCGCGCTGGAGGACGGCGGGGTCCGCCTCGCCGTGGGGCGGGACACCCTCGCGCGGAAATAGCGCGGCCTCGCCACGACCGGGGCCGCGCGCCGGGCGTGTTGAGCGCGGCTACAGCGCCAATAACAGGGCCGCGTAGGCCGCCGCGCCGAGCGCGAAGCTCGAGAAGCGACTCTGGCGTTCCTCGGGCAACTCCTCCTTCAGGACGTTGAGGATGACGCCGCCCCCCAGGAAGGCGAGCAGCGCGGCGATCGCCGCGTCGGGGAGCGCCACGGCCAGGCCAAGGGTCCAGCCCGCGACGATCGCCGCGACGAGGATCCACCGGCCGCGACGGTCGTAGGTCGCCCGATGGTGGGCGCGCAGGCCGTGATCGGTCACGGCGAAGTGGAGGGCCATCGCGACGACGAAGAGGAGGAGCGGGCGCAGCCCCCGCTCCTCGCGGTGCAGCAGCAGGTAGCCGATCAGCCCGTTGTAGAGGGCGAACGACGCCATGTGGAGCCAGAAGACGCCCGGCGACGCCGTATCCCCCGGGTCCGCCCGCCCCGCGCGGTCGTTGGCCGCGGTCGCGGCGCGCTCCAGCCCGTAGAAGGCGGCCAGCCCGCCGAGCGCGATCAGGTAGACGTGCCGCCCGGCGAAGGTGGCGAGATCGCCGGTCACCTCCCGCAGCGCCTCCTGGCCCTCGGCGAGCTCGGGCAGCAGGTGGACGAAGACATAGGCGACCGACACCCCGCCCGCGAGCGAGAGCCAATGGCTGCGCGGGGTGCAGCCGAGGAAGCGCAGCCTGCCGACGAAGAGATGCACGAGCACCAGCGCGACAGCCGCTAACAGCGACACCAGCCGGATGGTCATCCCCGCGCCCGCGTCACCTTCCACCTGCCCCGCCTCCGTGCCTTCTCACCCCCGCGCCGCGCCGCCCCGCTCGCCTAGTTGCATCCCGGCACCGCCGTGCAGGATCGATGCCAGAGCGCGGGCTGCGGCGCGAGGAACCGAGGAGCCAACGATCGCGCCCGCCCGCCCTGCCCGGAGGCGTTACCGCCCGCCCGCGTCGTTGGCAATCCTTCCCGGGTTACTGCCACGGCTGTGCTCCTCCTGCGAATCCGCTAATCCGCCGAGGAAGCCCCCGTCAGCGGCGTGCTCGTGATCGCCGCCCGCTCTTGCGCGGCGGGTCCATGCCCCCACCGGGGCCGCGCGACGTGAGCCGGGCGCCTTTGCATTGCAAAGGCGCCCGGCTACGGTCTATCATTGCAACGATTATCTGCATCGGGGTCGCTGGGCCTCCTTCCCGGTAGTCCCGACTATTGGGACCCGCCCGACAGGAGACCGCCGATGTTCACGTCCCCGCGCGCCCCGCAGGCCGCCGACCCGCAGACCAGCCAGCTGCTCGCCGCCCTCCCCGCCGAGGAGTACGCCGCGCTCCGCCCCTATCTCGAGCTCGTCGAGCTGCCCAACGGCGCGCCGATCTACGCGCCGGGCGAGACGCCCCGCCACGTCTACTTCCCGCTCACCGGCTCCGGCTCGGTCGTCGTCAGCATGGCAAGCGGGGACATGGTCGAGGCGGGCACGATCGGGCGCGAGGGGCTGATCGGCCTGGCCGCCTTCCTCGGCACCGACGCCGGCCCGCTCACCACCATCGCCCAGGTGCCCGGCACCTTCGCCCAGCTCCCGGTCGCCGTCTTCCGCGACGCCGCCCCGGGCAGCCACCTGCACACCCTGCTCCTCCGCTTCACCCAGGCGTTCTACGTCCTGGCCGCCCAGTCGGCGGGCTGCAACCGCCTGCACCCGATCGAGGGCCGCTGCGCCCGCTGGCTCCTGCTGACGCACGACCGCGCCGCCGGGGACAGCTTCCGCCTCACCCACGAGTACCTCGGCTACATGCTCGGCGTGCGCCGCCCCAGCGTCACCCTGGCCGCACGGATCCTCCAGCGGGAGGGACTCATCACGTACCACCGGGGCGACATCACCATCCTCGACCGCCCCGGCCTGGAAGCGGCGGCCTGCGAGTGCTACGCGATCATCGCCGCCGAGTACGCGCGCCTCCTCGGCGCCCCCTAGCCCGCGCGCTGCGTTCCGTACGCTGGCGCACCGACCGGCGCGGTCCGGCAGGGGTATCCTCGTGCGCGAGGAGGATCGCCATGATCGCGATTAAGCGCACGACCCTCGCCGACGAGTATTGCTGCCTGGCGTGCGGGGCGCGCGGTCCCGCAACGATCGTCGCGTGCCCGGCTGACGGTGCCGCGCCCGTCGCGCTCTGCCGCGCCTGCGCCTACGATCGCGCGCGGCTAGCCGCGTTCATCGGGATGACCACCGGCCCCGCCGCGATCGGGGGTGGGGTGGGGCCGGTGGTCGGGTCGCCCGCACGACCGACCGGGAGCGCCCCCATCCCTGCTGACCTCCCCGCTTAACGGCCCGCGTCTTGACGGCGCGGGCGCGCGCCCGGTGCCGACCTAGTCGCGCGGCGGGTGGGCGAAGATTACCTCGCCATCATGCCACTCGGGCGGCGCAACCATCATGGCGATCAGCTGCTCGTAGCGCGCGGCCTGGTCGGGGCTGGCGGCGTTCGCGTGATACGCCTCCCGGCTCTCGAACAGGACCGTCAGGTAGAGCTCATCCGGGTCGGCATCCATGCGGTAGACGTACTGCGCGACGTAGCCGGGGATCCGCATTTCCTCCTCGCCCATCCCCGGCTTGACGCGAATCCTGGCCACGGTCCCGTACATGGCAACCTCCTTTCGCCCGGGGCGAGCGCCCCGGCCCTGCCCCCTATACGGGCGACCGGGCGGAATGTTTCGCGGCGGTCTGTCGGGACAACGGGAAAGGCGGGGTGGCGATCACACCGCCCCGCGTCGTGGTGCCGTGGGGCTACGGGGTCGTCTTGTCCGGGGGGAGCCGGGGCCGGTCGAAAAGCTCGTCCGCCCGATTGCGGGGCTGTGGTCTGGTTCCCCCCTCGATGGCGTCACGCCACTGGGGGAGAGGCTTGGATCGGGCCGCTCCGGGCGCAACAAAGTGGCGCGGGGGACATCTCCCCGCGCCACGCTCACTCATGTCGTATCGGACTGCCCACCCCCGGAGGGGCGTCGTCATCTGGCCGTGCGCGACTGGGCCGCCCGCAGCGCGTAGAGGACGATGACCGCCCCGATGATCGCCACGATCAGCGAGCCGATGAAGCTGACCGGGCCGCGCCCGGCGACGAGCGACATCAGGAAGCCGCCCAGGATACCGCCGATGATCCCGACGATGATCGCGCCGATCGCGCCGCCCGGCGTGCGCCCCGGCACGATGAGGCTAGCCACGCCCCCGGCGATCGCCCCGACGATCAGCCAGCCGATGATAGTCCCCATAGTCTCGCGCCTCCCACTACTCTCGCGTGGCCGGTCACCCGACCGGCCCTTTCCCTCTCCCGACGATAGCAGCGCGGGGTAAACGTCCCGGTAAGCGCGCCGCCGCCCCTGGTGAACAATCGTGAAGGGCGGGCCGGGCGGGGACGGCCCCCGCCCATCCCGGAGGATCGGGGCGGGGGCCGCGACGGTGCGGGGCGGCGCGCAGCCGATGGTCAGCCGCGCTGCTCGCCGCACCGCACCCATTGCAGGATCGCGACCACAATTCCGCGCCGCGTCGCGCGATGGCCCTACGGGGCTGGCGGCGCTGGCGGTGGTGGCGGGGGGGTGCCGGTGGGGTGCTTACCGCGCGGGTTCGGGCGGGGCCGGTTCGATCTCGGTCGCGCCCGCCCCGCCGCCGCTGCCGAACGGGTGCGTCGTCGCGGTGAGCGTGAGCGCGCGCGTGGCGAGCGGGCCGGGCGTAATTTGCAGAATCTCGAACCGGTAGGTGTGCGCGCCTGGGGCGGCGGTGAAGACGAAATCGCTGTAGACCATGAGCCCCACGCCGGGCGCGTTGGTCAGGTAGGGGAAATAGCTGAAACCCACGCTGGAATCGGCGCTCTCGATGACTCTGGCGCGGACGTATCCCCCGCTCAACCCACTGTAGAGATTGAGCGCCCCGCGGACGTGGACCGCCTGCGGCGCGGGGCCGGGGACGGTGATGGTGACCTTGCCGACGGTGGTGATTTGGTCCACCGGCACGGAGTTCACCAGCGCGGTGGTGGAGAAGGCGATGCGGTTGAGGGCGTTGGCGTCGTAGCCGTCGAGCTTGTCGGCGTTCGTGTCGTTCGTGGCGGTGGTGGCGGTCTGAGCGATCACGGCGTGCTGGGCATTCGTGGCATTGATGGCGTTCGTCGCCTGATCGGCGGTCTGGGCGGTCTTGGCGTTGGCGACGGGCGGATTCGTCCCCAGCCCCGCCGTGCGGGCGAGGAACCAGGTCATCTCCTGCCGCGTCACAAGGTCGGTCGGGCAGTAGCTCGCGTTGGGGACGCAGCCGGTGGTGATCCCGGCGGTGTAGATCGCGTCGATGTTGGCGTCGTGGACGCCGCCGGTGAGATCGTCGAAGGGGGTGGCAGCGAGAAGCGACAGGGGCAGCAGCGCCACGAGGAGGGCGACGACCATGAGGGGCAGGAGGCGGCGCGGGAAGCGGCGGCGACGTTCGCGCTCGACCTGGGCGCGGAGGTGGCGAACTCGGCGCGCTAGGCGGCGAGGTCGGCACGGAGTCGGGCCAAGTCATCGGGGCGGGGCTGAGTGGCCATGGGGTCCTCCTTCGCTTGCGGTCAAGCCGGGTCCCGGAGACGTCGGTTGTTGCGCATTGCCATCAGCATAGCGCAAGACATGGGCGGTGTACAGCCTGCGGGGGTGCGGGGCCGACGCAGGGCTAGCGCCTCGGACAGCAGCAGCCCGTACCCCCGCTCCGTCGGGGTCAACGCCGTATCCGTCGCCACCCCGGGCGTCTCCCGATCGGTCATGCCCCCGGCCCTCCCCTCCCGGCGTCGCCGCCGTCGATGTCTCGATTACCTCACCCCGATCGCTCGGTCTCACGATCGCCCGGCGCTGCCCGCACAGGAGCAGCCGTCGCCCCCGCGCCAGACGGTTGCGCGCCCCACCGTTGAAACGATCCGGGTGATGTGGCGTATTCTCTACTGGACACTGCGAGAATCAGTGCCGCGCCCGACGCGCGGGGAAGGAGAGGGCCGATGGCTCGATGGCGCGCAACGCTCCCGGGTCTGCTGCTCGCGGGACTCGTCGCCTGCGGCGGCGCGCCCGCCGCGACGGTCAGCCAGCCCCTCACCGGGGCGACCGCCCCCGCCGGGTCGCCGGGTACCCCCGCCGCCACGGCCACGCTCCCCGCCGCAGCCACGGCCAGGGCGGCCGGGACAGCGGTGCCGGGGGTGACGCCGACGCCAGCGCCCGCCCCCACCCGCGCCGCAGGCGCGGCCTTCGCCCCGCAGCCCGGCGGCCCGGTCCCGGGTGACTGGAAAGTCTACCGTGGCCCCGCCACCTTCCCGATCGTCATCGCCCACCCGCCCGACTGGACGGTCGACGCCTCGCTCTTCCCGGCCCAGTCGGTCATCTTCATCGTCGGTCCGGCCGGCAATGTCGACGAGGAGGAGTACGTGGAGATCGTCGCCGGGCCGCAGGACGCCGACGCGAACATCGACGTCCTGCGCGACGACTTCTACCACCGCAAGACCCCGTTCTGCGACAAGACCGGGATCGAGTATACCGAGCGCCGCCAACTGACCGGTGCCACCTTCGCCATCCTCGGCGCGACCTGCGACCAGTCCGACGTCCTCGCCTTCCTCCAGGTCGCCTCGGGCCTCAAGGGGGGCGACGAGTGGGGGATCGCGATGCGCACCCCCTACGAGCGCAAGGAGCAGCGCCTGCGCGAGGTCTTCGACCCGATGCTCGCCAGCGTCAACGTCTACGCCCTCTTCGAGCGCTGATGCTCGTTGGCGCGGTGCCGGACGCCATCTTCGCGCCGTTCGGGCGCGCGGCGAATGCGACGGCGGGCGCGGCGAGGGGCGGGGGATGACGGTCACCTTCTGGCTGCCGTCCGCCGGGTCGCCGACAGAAGGATGACCCCGCCCCGCCGCCCCGGATGAACCGGATTGATCCTGCTGCAAGTCAGGACAATGCCCGGCGGTGACCCTCCCCTGAAGCGGGAGGGCGGGGGGCGGTAGCGTTGGCTACCGCTCCCATCGGGCCGGGCGTGTTGCGGTGCTACGGGGCGAGGGTGGTGCCGCCATCATGGTCGAAGGGGGCGTAGAGACCCGTCAGCACGGCGCTCCCTAATGACCAGTTAACATCCACTCCTTGGGCCTCCAGCACGAACGTATGCGTCCCCGCCGCGACCGGGAAGATCCAGGTCAGCCCGACAGTCTCGCCGAGGAAATCTAAGGAGGAAGCGGGGCGGTGATGGTGAGGGTGACGAACGTCCCGTATGATCCGGTGGCAACAGATTTCACGCTGTTGCCACCGGTGCCATCATCGGCCTGCGCGACGCGGAGCAGGGCATTCGGTGCCAGCCCGCCCACGGTGTTCGCGTTCCCCGCACTCGTCGCGTGGGCGGCGTTGGTCGCATTCGTCGCCGTGTCGGCGGTCTGGGCGCTGCCCGCCGTCTGGGCCGTCTTCGCGTTGGCGACGGGCGCATTCTCCCCCAGCCCGGTGGTGCGGACAAGGAACGAGGCCATCTCCTCGCGGGTGACGGTCGCCTTCGGGTCGTAGAGGCGCGCGTCGGGGTCGGTCGAGTTCGGGTCGGCGAAGCCGGTGGTGATCCCGGCGGCGGCGAGCGCCTGGATGTTCGGCTGATGGATCGGGGCGGCGTTGCCCAGATCGCTGAAGACCGGGGTGGCGGCGAGGAGCGACAGGGGGAGCAGCGCCGCCAGGAGGGCGACGGCGGCGAGGGGCAGGAACCGGCGCGGGAATCGCCGCCGTCGCTCCAGGCGGGCGAGACGAATCTGCTGCGCGGCCATCACGGCGCGGAGTCGGGCGAGCTCGTCGGTCGGCGGCGCTATGGGCATCGATCCCTCCGGCGTGTATGGTGCGCGCCTGCCAGACATCGGGGGCTGCTCGCCCAGGATACGCGGCGATCCCAAGGCGGAACCCAAACGCGCCCCGCGCCTCCAGCGCGGCTGTGATACGCCGCGCCCCTCTCGCGTTTAGTGAGGAGTGCGACAAACGCGGGAGGGGCACCCCCGGCGCGGGGTGCGTTCTCCAACTGTGCGACACTGCGGCGAGACACCGCGCGGTATGTCAGCCTGGTGCGCATACGGCGCGGTGCCCCGCTTGGTCGAAGGAGGATCGACTAGCTGCGACTGACGCTCTCGTGGAGGGCGTGGTGCGGCACCCGGTCGGGGGGCCGCGCGGCTTCCGGTATTCGCGCGGGAGGACGGGGCATGGGCATCGAGCGGGCGCTTCTCATCGACTTGCCGGCGGAGTGGGGGGGCGAGCGCGTAGTCCTGCGACACTGGCGGGACGAGCACGCGGCGGCCTTGTTCGCGGTGGTCATGGCGTCCCGGGGGCGTCTCGCCCGGTGGTTCCCGTGGGCCGCGCACTTCCGGGGCGTGGACGATGCCCGCGCGCTCATCCGGCGCAACAGCGACCATTGGGCGCGCCGCGAGAGTTTCGGCCTCGGCATCTTCCACCGCACGGACGAGGCGCTCCTCGGCTCCGTCGGCGTCTCCGTGCGGGATTGGGCGGTCCCGTCTTTCGAGCTCGGCTACTGGCTCGGGCGCGATGCCGAGGGACGGGGGTACGTCAGCGAGGCGGTGCGCATCATGACGCAGTTCCTGTTCGAGGGGTTGCGCGCCGAGCGCGTGGCGATCGGGTGCGACGCCCGGAACGCGCGGATCGTGCCGTCGGGGGCGCTCCGCCGCGACTCCCTCGCCCCCGACGGCACGATCCGCGACTCGCTCATCTACGCCATGATCCCCGACGACTACGAACGCGCCAGGGCGACTTGGCCCGCCTGACGGTCGGAGGCGCTGAATGCGCCTCGGTGCTGCGCACAGGTCCGTCAGGTACGCCCGCATGGTCGCACCTCCGACCGCGCGTCAAGGGGATCGCCGCCGCGCTGAGCGCTCGTGCGCGACGCCGACTGGCGGATTGAATCCCGAGACGTTATGTGTGGGCCGCAAGGTCCGTGGGGCCGCAGTCGCGAAGGGGTGATTGTAGAACGGGTGTGCTATCATGGCGGCGGTCCGATTGACGGCGCGTTGCGCTCGCGGGCAAGGAGGAGGACTTACCATGACCACCGGGAAGATCGCCCACCCGCCCATCGCCACCCGTGACGAATGGCTGGCCGCCCGGAGAGGGTTGCTGACGAGGGAGAAAGAGGTCACGCGGGCGCGCGACGCGCTGAGCGCCGCGCGCCGCCGCTTGCCGATGGTCAGGATCGAGAAGGACTACACCTTCGAGAGTGCGGACGGCACGGTCGGCCTCCCGGACCTGTTCGAGGGACGCCGCCAACTAATTGTCTATCATTTCATGTTCGATCCGCGCTGGGACGACGGTTGTCCGTCCTGCACCTGGTATGTGGACGCCCTCGGCGACCTAGGCAGGCTGCACGAGTGCGACACGACGTTCGCGCTCGTCTCGCGCGCCCCGCTGGCCAAGCTCGCGGCGTACAAGGCGCGCCGTGGCTGGCGCTTGCCGTGGTACTCGTCGCACGGGAGCGATTTTAACTACGACTTCCACGCCACGTTCGATGAAACGGTCGCTCCGATCGAGCAGAACTTCCGCTCGGTGACCATGCCAATGGACGAACAGCCCGCCGAGGGGCCGGGGCTGAGCGTCTTTTTCCGCCTCGACGACGCGGTGTTCCACACCTATTCGGCCTATGCGCGCGGTGTCGAGGGGCTGACCAACACCGACAGCCTCCTCGACGTGACACCGTATGGTCGCCAGGAGGATTGGGAAGACTCGCCGCCCGGCTGGCCGCAGCGACCGACGTACGGGTGATCCGCACGCCGGATCGCGGCGGCGGTTGTGATGGAATATCGCAATTAATTGTTTCGTTGGGCCGATGATTCGACCCC
>CADCWN010000042.1 GCA_902806415.1 uncultured Thermomicrobiales bacterium
CGTCCTCAACGGGGCGGGGGAGATCACCGGGCGCTCGCAGATCGACGAGTGGGGAGTCCTCGAGTCGCCGATCTTGATCACCAACACCCTCTCGGTCGGCACGGTCCACCGGGCCTGCATCGACTGGCTGGTGGCGCACGAGCCGACCCTCGGGCAGCAGGACTTCGCCATCCCGGTCGTCGCCGAGACGTACGACGGCTTCCTCAACGACATCGCGGGCCAGCACGTCACCGCTGCACACACCGTCGCAGCGCTCGATGGGGCGGCTGCGGGACCGGTGGCGGAGGGGAATGTCGGCGGCGGCACCGGGATGGCGCTCTTCGGCTTCAAGGGTGGGATCGGCACCGCGTCACGGCTCGTGGCGATCGGCGGGCGTGGGTACACCGTCGGCGTGCTGGTGCAGGGGAATTTCGGGCGACGCCCGCACCTGCTGGTTGACGGCGTCCCGGTCGGCCGCGAGATCGCCGATCTCCTGCCCGATCCTGCGCGGGAAGCCCCCGCGCCGACCGCAGAGAAGGAAGGGTCGATCATCGTGGTGATCGCCACCGACGCGCCCCTCTCCGATCGTCAGCTCGCGCGGCTCTGCCGACGGGGGATGCTCGGGATCGGCAGGACCGGGGGGATCGCGGGGCATACCTCCGGTGACCTGCTGATCGCGTTCTCGAACGCCCCCGACGTGCGCGTGCCGCGCCGCCCGCCGAGCGACGCGGCGGGCCAGCCCGAGCCCCTGCTGACCACGCCGCGCCTGCACGACGCGCTGATTGATCCGCTCTTCACCGCCGTGATCGACGCGACGACCGAGGCGATCCTCAACGCGATCGTCGCTGCCGAGCCGCTGACCGGGCGGGACGGCCATACCTTGCACGCCCTGCCGCACGATCGCTTGCGGGCGATCATGCGGCGTCACGGGCGACTCACCGGGTAGGATCAGCGGCGCAGGGCGTACGGTGGCAGTTGCAATGGCAGGAGTTGGAGGGCCGTCGCGGTGCCGCCGCGCACGAGCAGCGCCTCGCCGGGGGCGAGCGTCGCGCGACCGTCGAAGAGGCCGGGCGGGAGATCGAGCGCCCGGGCGCTCGCGCGGAGCGCTTCGGGCGTGCTCGGGAAGAGGGCTATGGTCGCATCGAGTGCTTGCAGCGCCGCTAGTGTCCGGCGCGGGCAGGCGGCGAGCGAGGTGGCGGCACACCAGATCGCCACCCCGCGCACGCGAGTCTCCGTGAGTAGCTCATCCACGAGTCCCGGCCCGGCGGCGGCCTCGACGATCGCGGCGAGATCATCGATGATGAGCAGGCGTGCGCGTCGTAGGTCGGCCGGTGCGGTGGTGAGGTGGTCGAGCGCGGCTTGGAGCGCGACGACCGCGCAGCCAGCCGTCGGGACGAGCCGCTGCCCGTTCTGCTCGGTCGAGGCGTCGAAGATCGTCAGCGGGAGATCGGTCGAAGTTGCCGCCGCCGGTCGGAGCGCCCCGGTCGCGCTCAGCAGTGCGGCGAGATGGCGGGCCGGTTCGCCGGTGCTCTCGCGCAGGCGGGTGATTAGCGCGCCGATCTGCACCGGCTCGCCCCAGGCCAGGTCCCCCTCGGCGAACCCCAGGAGGGAGGCGGTGAGGTCGCCGCATTCGTCCTCATCCAGGTCCGGGCAGAGATCGGTGAGCAGGCGCACGGTGCCGTCGGCCCAGGCGGCGATCTGCCGCGCCGACTCTGTGACGGTTCGGCGCAGGCGATCGGCCCCCAAGTTGGCGAGGAGCGAGCCGAGCTCCAGCGCCACCCGCACCCGCTCACCGCCCGCCGCGAGCGCCACGTTGCCCCATACACCGCCCGTGTCGACAACGGTCACCTGCACCCCCGCCGCCAATTGCCCGAGCGCCCAGGTCTGGATGGCGGCGGTCTGCCCGTCGGTCGATGCGCCGATGGCGAGCAGATCCTCACCGCGCGCTGGCAGCAGGGCCGCGCCGTCGCGCCGCAGCCCGTACGGTAATCCCGCGACGGGCTTGCCCCCCGGCAGGCTGGCGTCGGTCGCCGGGACGATCGGCGAGAGGAGCGCCGCGCCGCGCGTCGTGAGGGTCAGGCCGCGCCCGACGATCGCGATGCCGAGCGGCGCGCAGGAGAGGAGGGTGTCGTCGCTCCGCCCCGGCCCGAACGAGGCGGCCAGGAAGCCGAGCTGGTGCAGCGTCGCCTCCACTTCGGCGCGCAATGCCCGCGCCCCGCGCGGCTCGACAGAGCAGGCGATCAGGAGCCGGGCGGGGCGCGGGCGCTCCTCCTCCGGCCCGCTGCCCGAGAGGATCGCCAGCAACTCCCGGCGCTCGGCGATCAGGTCATCCGCCCCCTCGCAATCGGAGAGGCCGCCGTGCTGCCCCGACCTGCGTCGCGCCTCGATCTCGCTATCGATCGCGGCGAGGCGACGGTGCAGGTCGAGGGAGACCGGGGCGGGCGAGCCGACCGGGTCGAGATGCACCGTCAGGAACGTGGGGATGGCCGCCAGGGCCGGGGTCTCGAGCAGCGTCCGCGCCCAATCCGGCCGGGGTCCTGCGGTCAGCTCGGTGACCGACCAGCCGATCGTCACCAGCCCGAGTGAGCGCGGCGTGTACCAGTCCCCCGCCAGGCGTTTCGCCTCCGGCAGCGTCGCGGGGTGTGCGGGCAGGGGCAGGGTGACGGCGATATCGTAGAGATCGTGCAGGAGCGTCTCGGGGTCCGAACCCTGGATCGTCAGGTAGGTCCGCACCTCGCTCCACCCCGCCCCCACCAGCGCGGGCAGATACTCCGCCCCGATCTCGTTCGCCAACGCCGCCCCCGCGAAGCCGGCGCGCGTCGTCGCGCGCCATGTGCCGGCCGCGCGATCGGCCTCGACCGGCCAGCGGGTCGTGAGGATCTGACAATGTTCGAGCGGCAGCGCCGCCGCCAGCGC
>CADCWN010000043.1 GCA_902806415.1 uncultured Thermomicrobiales bacterium
CCACGGGCCTTATCACGGCTCGCCCAGTATCCCATTGGAGAAGAGGTGACGATACGCTTATCGGCGATGCGTGACAGGTTGGCGTCGCGTTAGCAGATCGTCGCGTGGGAGGAGCCGCCTCCTGCACTCGGCCAGCGGATTCCCAACACCCCGATAGCTGAGGACGAGCCGATAGTGCAAGCCACGACCCGGGTGATAATCTCGGGTAGGGGCCGGATCGACTTCTTGGCCAGCACAGGAGCACCCCACCGACGCGCTCGGCCACCCCGCCTGACGAACGACGAACGGCAAAAGTCGAGCTTAGGGGTAGGCCCGGATGAGGAAGACGGCCATCTCGGCGCGGGTCACGTTGCGGTCCGGGCAGAAGAGTCGGCGACCGACATCGTCCGCGCCGCAGCCGGTCGTGATCCTGCGGGATGCGAACCGCTCGATCGGGGTAGAGGCCCAGTAATCGGGCGGCACATCCGCGAAGGCCGGGTGGGCGACGAAGGTCGCCACCAGGGTGCGGTCGCCGTCCACCGTGAAGGTCAGCGGGCTGGCGTGGCCGACGGGCGCCCCATTGAGGGTCCAGCCGAGGAAGGCTTGACCGACCCCGGGGACGGCGGTATAGCTGACCTCGGTACCCGCCACGTAGCGCGCGCTGCCCGCCGGACTGACTACGCCTCCACCAGTCTGCACGGCAGTCACCGTGTAGGTCTGCGCAGGCGGAGTGGTGGGCGGCGGCATGGTTGGCGGCGGCGGCATGGGAACCTGGCTCGGCGGTAGGGCCGGTGCCGGTGTTGGCGTCGGTGTCATGGTCGGTGTCGCGGGCGGGGGCAGAGTGGGGGGCGGCGAACTGCACCCGTCGAGCGCCCGGCGGATGTCGAGGCGCTTCCCCGTGGTGGTCTTGCCAGCCAGGGCGGGGAGGGGGTCGCCGCAGTCGAGGAGACGCGCGCGCAGACCGGCGACCGTGAGATCACCCAACCCCGGCGCGGCCAGGAGGAGCGCGGCGGCACCGGCGACATGCGGGGCCGCCATCGAGGTGCCGCTCAGGTAGCCGTACGATGCCGATGCGCTATTCCCGTTCAGCGATACCGGATAGGTCGGCAGCGTTGAGGCGATATCTTTCCCGGGCGCGCCGAGATCGACGCTCGCCGCGCCGTAGTTGGAGAAGGAGGCGAGTTCATCGCGGTTGCCGGTCGCCGCCACGCCGATGATATTCGGCAGATCGTGGCTGGCCGGGTAGCTCGGGACGCTGTCGTTATTCTCGCTCTCATTGCCCGCCGCAGCGACGAAGAGAATACCGTTGTCGGCGGCGTGGGCGATCGCATCGCGCTCCGACTGCGAGGGCGTGGGCGAACCATAACTGGCGTTGAGGACGCGGAGCGGTACACCCAACCGCTTGGCCTGGACGGCATAGTCGATCGCCTCGACCTCATCGAAGAGATACCCGCTCCCCGACGCATCGAGGAAGCGCAGGGCCATGATGCTGACAGCCCAGTTCACGCCGGTCACGCCGGTGGCGTTGTTGCCGCGCGCCCCGATCGTCCCGGCGACGTGGGTGCCGTGGCCATTCTCATCCTGCGGCGTGCAGTCGTTCGTGATCGCGTCGTAGCCGTGTGTGCCGCCGCCACAGCCCTGGAGCGACCAGCCCGGCGGCGCGCTCCAGAGGTTTGCGGCCAGATCAGGGTGGACCACATCGATCCCGCTATCCAGCACGCCGACGACAATCGACTGGTTGCCGGTCGTGATATCCCAGGCTGCTGGCGCGGAGACGTCGGCGCTCGGGGTGCCGGCCCCGGCATTGATCGGCTGGCCGGAGTTGTTCAAACCCCACTGGTACGGGCCATAGAAGGGGTCATCCGGGACGCGGCTGGTGCGCAAGAGGGTATTCGGCTCCGCGTAGCGCACGCCGCGCCGCCCCTGGAACGCCCGCACACTCGCCGCGACGGACAACCCTGGCGGCAACTCGACGAGCCGCACCCCAAGACTATCCACCTGACGCAGCGTGCGGCCACCGACCGCGGCGACGACCGCGTCGCGCGCCGCCCCGCTCGCTCCCAACTCGAAACCGACCAGGACTTGGGCGAGTGCGCTCTCGGGCGCTGCCGCCGCGCCGGTACTCGGCACCGCGCGGCCCGTGGAATAACTCGGCAGTGTGAGGGTGCCTGCGAGCACGAGGAGGATCGTGAGAGAACGGAGGGGGAACGGCATCATGGTATGAAGTCCTTTCGCGGTGGAGCGCCGCACATCTACAAGTCTCCCGCAGAACCTGTAGCATGTATGCGACGAAGCCACCTACGGCAACCGGGCTGACTCGGAGAGTCCCCTTGCTTTGCGTCCCGGCCTCGCGACCGGTTTGCCCTGATCGACCTCTTCGTAATGTTGTCGAGCGGATTTACGTCAACTATCTCACTTTCCGCGATTCGTTACTGGTCGGGGATGTGGCATTGCCCAGGTGGCAAGCACGGCGCTCAGCGCCGTCTCGGCCACATTGCACCTGAACACCTGAAATGGATACGCATGATGGACACCACGCCATGCACCTTGGTAGCGTACTGCACCACTACTACCCGGTACAATTGATTTGGGTGGTACGATGGTCCTATGCTGCCATTGCTGCTGCCACTATGGATAACTACGGATGCGGTGGGTGCATGGATCATCCGGCCCTCCAGCGGGCAGCATGCCCCTTTGGCTTCCCTTTGCCTGCAATCACCTCCACAACGATCGCCCCGTCATCGATAGGGCGCTGTCGATCAGGCGCTGTCGACAGGGCGCTGCGATCACGACAGGATGGCACCATGACCGACGCTCATTGCCTCGTCAAGATTGACCTGTCCCCATCCTCTCCACCATAATCGCCTCGGATTGACGCGCTGCGGCGCGAGAAGAAGATGAGGAGCAACAAGATGGTCGTCATCGTCGCAATCAATGGGCGCGAGATCCTCGACTCGCGCGGCAATCCGACCGTGGAGGTCGATGTCACCCTCGAAGACGGCACACGGGGGCGCGCGGCGGTCCCCTCCGGGGCATCCACCGGGGCGCACGAGGCGGTCGAACTGCGCGACGGCGACGGGGGGCGCTACGGCGGTAAAGGGGTCAGCAAAGCGGTTGGCTTCGTCGACGGCGAGCTCGCCGAAGCGGTGGTCGGGATGGACGCGACCGATCAGGTGGGCCTCGACGAGGCGATGATCGCGCTCGATGGCACGCCGAACAAGGGTCGCCTCGGGGCGAACGCGATCCTCGGCGTCTCCCTGGCCACCGCCGTCGCGGCGGCCGCATCGCTCGGCGTACCGCTCTATCGCCACCTCGGCGGCCTGCGGGCGCGGACGCTCCCCGTGCCGATGATGAATATCCTCAACGGCGGCAAGCATGCCGAGGGCTCGAGCGTCGATATGCAGGAGTTCATGGTCATGCCGGTCGGCGCGCCGTCGTTCCGGGAGGGGCTGCGCTGGGGGGCGGAGGTTTACCACGCCCTCAAGGGGGTGCTGCACGGTCGCGGCTTCTCGCTCGGGGTGGGCGACGAGGGCGGCTTCGCCCCGAGCCTCGACTCGAACCGCGCGGCGCTGGAACTGATCGTCGAGGCGATCGAGCGGGCGGGCTACCGGCCCGGCGAGCAGATCCGCATCGCGCTCGACCCCGCCGCGACCGAGTTCTACGAGGGCGGCAAGTATGTCCTGAAAGGCGAGGGGACAGAGCGCAGCGGCGCGGAGATGGTCGAGATGTACGCCGAGTGGGTGCGCGAGTACCCGATCATCTCGGTCGAGGATGGCCTGGCCGAGGACGACTGGGAGACCTGGCGGGCGCTGACCGAGCGGATCGGCGGCGCGACGCAGCTCGTCGGCGACGATCTCTTCGTGACGAACACGGAGCGACTGGCGCGGGGGATCGCGCGCGGGATCGGCAACTCGATCCTGATCAAGGTCAACCAGATCGGCACGCTGACGGAGACGCTGAACGCGATCGAGCTGGCCCAGCGCGCCGGGTACACCGCCGTCATCTCCCACCGCAGCGGTGAGACCTGCGACACCACCGTCGCCGACCTCGCGGTCGCCACCAACGCCGGGCAGATCAAAACCGGCGCGCCGACCCGGATGGACCGCGTCGAGAAGTACAACCGCCTGCTACGGATTGAGGAAGAGCTGGGTGACTCGGCGCACTACCCCGGCCCCGCGGCCTTCCCGAATATCGCGGTGGGGCGGGGGTGAGTCGGTAGTCCGTAGTCGGTAGTCCGTAGTCCGTAGAATCCCACTGGTACTCGGCACTTCATCATCAGGGCAATGCCTTAGCGAGCGACTACTACGGACTACGGACTACGGGCTACCGACTCCGTTGTAGCCCCGACAGTCGCCTTTGCGTATATACCCACGGACGCCCCTGCATGGCATCGTCTTTGCATTGGGGGCGTCAGGGTAGGTATACTGTGGGGTACGAACGCTCCAGAGGAGCAAAGCGATGGCGCGACGACGTTCTCTCGGCACTCTCGATCTCGGGGTCATCGACCGTTTGCGGCTCGGTTGGCGCTTGCTGCGCGATCCGCGCATCCCCGCCTGGCCGAAGTGGATCGTGCCGGCGGCGGCGGTCATCTACACCTTCTCGCCGATTGACGCGTTGCCGGATTTCATCCCCCTGCTGGGGCAACTCGATGATCTGAGCGTCATCGCGGTGGCCGTGGCGGTGGTGACGATGCTGATGCGCTGGTCGCCGCAAGAGGTGGTGGACGAGCACGCGGTCGCCCTCGGCCTGCGCGACGAGCTGCCGTCGACCCCGGAAGGGGGCGGCGTCGGACGCGGGGTGCGAGGCGCGCAGGAGCCGATCGACGCGAAGTACTGGGTTGATGATTGGCGCTAGGATGAGCGGGGGACCGGTAGGCAGCGGCGGAGATCGATAGGTGTGATCTTCCGGGTCGAGGCGAACCGGCGATGAAGGAGCAAGACGAGCGGTGGCACGCAAGGTGATAGCCCAGGCACCGGCACAACGACGTAGCGGCGTCAATCGGGCGCAACTCAAGGCGTTGGCCGCGCAGCAGGCGATGGCGAATGCTCCCGCACGCCCGGTGCGCCGCCTCGGCGACGCCGAGACGGATGCCGCGTCGGGACTCGACCTGGGCGGTGTTGCGCCAGCCCGACGGCAAGTGGCTCTCTCACGCGAGCAAGAGTACGCTTATATCCGCTCCGACATCACGCGCCTGGTGATCGTCTCCGCCATCCTGCTGGTCGTCCTTGTCGTCACGCTGATGCTCCTGGGGTAGGCGGCACTCAACGCTTCAATAACGCCAGAGCAGACGGGGCCGGGAAACTTTCCCCGGCCCCGCCCCATGTATCGGGAGCCGCCGACCAGAGCTATCGAGTTCACCATCGCCACGTTTACCGCCCTCCAGAGTTACACGGCAGCGCGATCGGGCGACGTGGCCCCCAAACACCAGCGACACCATGCCGCCAGACAAAACGGCAGCGCGGTTGGATGTAGGGGCGTATTGCATACGCCCAACCCACGCCCAGGTTTCCACAAGGATTGGTGGTAGGACGACATGCGGGCGTATGCAATACGCCCCTACGCCCGACCGCGCTGCCGGACGGCGGGGACAACGGCGTCCCTGGCTATAGGAGTATCTTACTCCTGCGACGAGTGACAAGGCGAGGGGCGTTCGGCATTGCCGAGCGCCCCTCTGTTCATATTCATAGACCGAATGGCGCGGGTACAGCCGTGAGCGCGCTAGACCGTCTGCTCCTCTTCCGACTCATCGGCCGAGGTGTCGTCGGTATCGGAGAACTCTTCCTCGTCCTCCGACTCGGTCTCCTCGACATCCTCGACATCGTCATCGTCGGTGAGGAAGTCCTGATCGTCGGTGGCGTAGAGGCGCTCGGTGGCGCGGGTGTAGGCGCGCGGCGCGAGCGGCTTGCTGCTATCAACCGGGAAGGAGAGCCGCCCCGCCAGCGACGGGTGCTGATAGGTCTCGCGCACGATCACGCGCAGCAGCCCCGGCTCGACCGCCGTGACCGCCCCGCTGTAGCGGTTGCCACCACCGATCAGGGTGATCAGTCGCTGCGACAGGCGCGGCTCCAACTGGCCGAGACGCAGCCCATCCTCGCTGTAGACGACGACCGCCTTCCCCTCAGGGCGCAACTCGACCTGATCGCCCGAGGTCATCCGGGCGAGAGTCGCGTCTTCGCCAAGCTTCTGCAGTTCGGTGACGCGCGTCTTGCCGATCTCCTCGATGAACATCGACTTGCGGGCCTGGGTCCGCCGTCGCTCGGCCTGGTCCTCGCCCTCGCTATCTTTCAGCGGCTCAAGGCGTTGCAAATTCCGGCGGGCGATCTGATTGGCCGGGTCGAGCTCCGACGCCTTCGCGTAGCTGGCGTGCGCCTCGCTATAGCGCCCGAGTTCAGAGAGCGCCTTGCCTAGGCGATTGAGCGCCTGCACGTCGTTCTCGGCGGCGGCGAGGATCTCGCGGTTCAACTCGACCGCCTCGTGCCACGCCCCATCCGCCGCCAACTGCTGCGCCTGCTGCAACTGCTGGCGCTTCCGCTTCGATTGCTCTTCAAGGCTATACGCAGTCATTCCCACCTCTTTCTAATAGTGAATGGGCAAGGTCGAAGGTCGAAGGTCGAAGGAGAACGGGCAGGGCTACCACCGTGGGAGGCCGCGCCCGCCCCCCTTCGACCTTCGACCTTCGACCCTCATACGTCACTCGTCATTCGCTAATTCGGCCGATAGCGTGCCAGGCGTGCGTCTCGGTGACGTGGACATCGACGAGTTTGCCGACCCAGTCGCGCTCGGTGCCGGGCGCGTCGAAGAAGATCAGCTGATTGCCGCGCGTCCGACCGCGCCAGCGGCCTTTCTGCTGCCCATCGACCAGCACCTCGTGGACCCCGCCGAGCAGCAGCCCCTTCTTGCGCGCGGCGATCGCGATCTGCTGCGCCTCGACCGCCTGGTGCCGCCGGTGTTTCTCATCCTGGGGGACATCGTCTTCCCAGCGGCTGGAGATCGTCTTGGGGCGTGGCGAATACATCGCGACGTGGACGACATCGAGTTCCAGTTCGGCCAGCAGATCGAGCGTCCCCTGGAAGTGCTCTTCCGTCTCGCCCGGGAAGCCGACGATGATGTCGGTCGCGATCGTCACGTTGGGGACCGTCTCGCGGATCTCGTGGATGACGCGGCGATAGTCGTCGGTCGTGTAGTTGCGGCGCATCCGCTGCAAGGTGTAGTCGTGGCCCGCCTGCACCGGCAGGTTGATGTGCTCGCAGACGTGCGGCAGGTCGGCCACCGCGCGGATCAGCTTCGTCGTCATCTTCTGCGGGTGCGAGGTGAGGAAGCGGATCCGCTCGATCCCCTCGACCCCATCGACCGCCGCCAGCAGATCGGCCAGATCGGGCGTGCCGGGCAAATCGTGGCCGTAGGCATTCACCGTCTGCCCGAGCAGGGTGATCTCGCGCACGCCGCGCTTCGCCAGCATCCAGGCTTCGCCGACGACCGATTGCAAGGGGCGGCTGCGCTCCTTCCCCCGGCGATAGGGGATGATGCAATACGAGCAGACATAGTTGCAGCCGAAGATGATCGGCATGAACGCCGTCACCTCGCCGCGCTGCTCCGCCGCGCCGTAGTAGTGCGGCAACTCGACCAGATCATCCTCGACGCCGCTCAACTCCGGCACGATCTCGACCAGCTTCTCCACCGCCGAGGGGCGGAAGAAGAGATCGACATGCGGGAATTGCTTGGTCAGCTTCTCTTCCTGCCCGGTCACCATGCAGCCGGTGAGGGCGATCTTCAACTCGGGGTTGTTGCGCTTCAGCTGTTGCAGCGCGCCGAGCTTGCCCACCACCTTCTGCTCCGCCGAGTTGCGGACGACGCAGGAGTTGAGGACGATGATGTCGGCGTCGCGCTCGTCGGGCGTCGCACGATAGCCGGCCAGTTCGAGCGCCGCGCCGACTTGCGCCGACTCCGACTCGTTCATCTGGCAGCCGATCGTCCAGAGGGAATAGCGCTTGCCGTTGCCGACCTCAGGCATCAACTCGACCTCATCGAGCGATGGCGCGCGGTCGCGGGTATCCTGATCGGGCGCGATAGTCATCGTATCCGTTCCTTACCGAGCCATGCCTGACATCGCATCCCACTCAAGTGGGCGGAGGGACGCAAGAATAGGGGCGAGTATACTATGTCACCCTGTACGGCGACGAACCGCGCAGGGGAGATGGGGATGAGGACGGATCGACCGCAGAGACACAGAGGCGCAGAGGATCGCAGAGAGAAGCCGAAACACTCTCTCGTTCTCTGCGCGTCTCTGTGTCTCTGCGGTGATCGTCACCCGATAAGCGTGGAGGGATAGCGCGATGAGTGCGACGCGGGAACGAGACCAGCACCCGTATTACCGGGAGGCCACCTTCGACGCGCCGCTGCGCGGCGGGACGGTGCGCGTCGTCACCAAGCCGGGGATCGCCGACTGGGAGCGCGTGAGCCCGGCGGCGACCCTGCTGGCGGAGGCGGCGCTCACCACGCCGGACGCGCGGATCCTCCACCTCGGCTGCGGCCACGGCGCGCTCGGCGTTGTCCTGGCGCGCGGCGCGGCGCGGGGCGGCGTCCTGATGAGCGATGCCAACTACACCGCGACGACGATGGCGGCGCGCACCGTCGCCGCGAACGGGATCACCAACGCCAGCGTCGCGGACGATCCGGCAACGATCGAGCCGGGGACGTTCGATGTGGCGGTCCTCGAAGCCCCGCCCGGGCGCAAGTTCGCCCGTCGCTGGCTGGCCCTGGCGCACGCGGCGCTCAAACCGGGGGGGCAACTCTACCTCGCCGGGCCGAAGGCCGAGGGGATCGAGTCGCTGATTGGCGACGCCCGCGCCCTCCTCGGCCAGGGGGCGACGCTGGCCTACCGCGATCACAACCGGATCGGCGTCGCGACGAAGGTGGAGGGTGTCGCGACGCCCCCCTGGGCCACGGAGCCGGGGATCGCCCCCGGCACCTGGCGCGAGTTCGGCGCGAAACTCGCGGGCGAATCGTTCGGGATCGCCAGCCTGCCCGGTATTTTCTCCTTCGATCGGCTCGATGACGGCACCGCCTTCCTGCTCGCCCACCTGCGGGTCCGACCGGGCGAGCGGGTCCTCGATCTCGGCTGCGGCTGGGGGGCGCTGGGGCTGGCGGCGGCGCGCGCGGGTGCGTGGCAGGTCGATCTGCTCGACAGCAGCCTGCCGGCGATCGCCGCCACCCGGCGCAATATCGCGGCGGCGGGCCTCGCGAATGCCCGCGCCCTCCCGAGCGATGCGACGAGCGCCGTGGCCAGTGAGCGCTACGATCTCATCGTGACCAATCCCCCCTTCCACGCCGGGAAGGGGGTCAGCTACGACGCGGCGGGGGCATTCATCGCGGGCGCGCGAGAACTCTTGACCTCGCGCGGTCGGCTGCTGCTGGTGGCGAACGCCTTTATTCGCTATGAGCGGGCGATGCGCGAGCGCTACGCGACGGTCGAGATCGTCGCCGAAGACCAGCGCTACCATCTTTTGCAAGGATCGCTGCGGGCAAAACGCGAATCGATCGAGATCGAGGAAGAGAGCGAACGTACTGAGCTTCCGGGGTGATCCCGCGCGTTGCCGACGCGAATTACCGCCCCAATTCGCCCCATTCGCCGCTCGGAGGGGTTGCATCTCACCAAAACGGGGTGTATGATACGCCAGTATCGCAGACGGCTCCCCAATTATGAGATTTCCGCATACCATTGCGGAAATTCCGCCCGCAGGCTGTCGGGGGACGGCACGGGTCGGGGTGAGTGGTCGCCACGGCAAATGGCAGGAACTCGCTAATTCATCAGGGCTTAGGCATACATCGCCGCCACCGATGTGTGTCTGCCATGCCATAGGCATGGCCGCTGAAGGGATACCATCCTCGGGTCCCGTGTTCGCGCCCTGATAGCGACTACTGAAGTGAAAGGGAAACCGATGCTTTGTCGCCGCCGGCCAGCGTCCCAGTCGCGCGGGCAGACGACGATTCGCCAAATCATCGCCCCGGTATTCCTCCTCATCGCGCTGCTCGGCGCGGTCATCCTCCCCACGCCGGTCGCCGCCGCAGGGCCGCGCTATTTCCCCGAGACCGGGCACAACTCCCCCGAGATTTTCATGAGTTTTTGGGGCGCACACGGCGGTCAAGAGGCATTTGGCCTGCCGATCACCGAGGCGTACAGCCAGGACGGGCTGACGATCCAGTGGTTCGAGCGGGCGCGCTTCGAGCGCCACCTCGCGAACAAGGACACCCCCTTCGAGGTGCAACTCGGCCAGCTCGGTCGCGAACTCCGCGCCCCTGACGCCCCTGTCGTCCCGCTCACTTCGCGACCGGGGGCGCGCTATTTCGCCGAGACCGGCCACAATGTTGCGCTCTTCCTCGATTACTGGTTGGGGCATGGCGGGCTGATTCGCTTCGGGCTCCCGCTCACCGAGGAGATGCGCGAACAGAACGCCGCCGATGGACAGACTTACACCATTCAGTATTTCGAGCGCGGTCGGCTGGAGTATCACCCCGAGCATAAAGGGACGCCCAACGAAGTCCAACTCGGGCTGATCGGCCTGGAACGCTACAATGCGATCAAGGTGACCGATCCGGTCGCCGCCGCCGCCGGGGTGCCCGTCGCCCAGCCGATCGCCGCCTCCGCCCCTTCCGCCACCAGCGGCGACACGATCGAGCTGCAAATGTGGCGCGCGATCAACGCCTACCGCGCGTCGCGGGGTGTGCCGCCGCTGGCCTACGATCCGCTCGTCGCCAAGGCCGCCGCGATCCACGTCGAGGATATGACCGCCAACAACTTCCTCGAACATACCGGCAGCGACGGCAGCCGCCCGATCGACCGGATGCGCCGCGTCGGCGTCAAGGTCCAGTGGGCCAGCGAGAATATCTCGATGGAATGCGCCAAAGACCCGGCGACCGCGATCAAGAATATCCAAGCCTGGATGCTGGCCGAACCGTATGCCAGCGGCCTCTACAATCATCACTGGAACATCCTCTACAAGGGCTACAGCCGCATCGGCATCTCCTTCGGCGTCGCCAAGAACGGCTGCTGGGTAATGTCCGAGAACTTCGCCGACGGCGAACCGACCCCAGGCTCACTACCGAAGTAACGATTCAACCGCAGAGCAGTGGCGCCAGGGGTCTCGCGGATTGTTCCGCGAGACCCCTGGCACGTCCGGTTCGGTCCCGGCAGCGCCCTCGTGTACCAGGTTCACGGATGGTATCATCCGGCGTGGCGCGCGGCGCGCAGGCGGGGCAACCGGATTTACCGCAGAGGCGCAGAGACGCCGAGGGCCGCAGAGAAAGAACGAGGGAAGAAGTAAACGCGAGAAGGATTAGGCCGGACGCAGTCGAATGTCGGTTCGACGAAGAATTATGCCTGATCCAGGCTCAACTGTGTCCGCCCTCACAGGACTCGCTCTCTCTGCGGCCCTCGGCTTCTCTGCGCCTCTGCAGTTGCTCGTGACCTACTACACGCGAACGGAAGGACTGGAGAGGGTATGTTCCTGGTCGAGGGCGGGCACCGGCTGAGCGGCACGATCACCGCTGCGGGCAACAAGAACGCGGCGCTGCCGATCCTGGCGGCGACCCTGCTGACGGACGAGCCGGTGACGCTGCACAATCTCCCGCGGATCGGCGACGTGGAGACCCTGCTGCAACTCCTCGGCACGATCGGCGCGCGGATCAGCGAGATCGACCGGAATACGGTCACGATCGAGACGCGCGATATCCGCGTCAGCGACCTCGACCCCCAACTTTGCCAGAAGATCCGCGCCTCGATCCTGCTGGCCGGGCCGCTCGTCAGCCGCCACGGCGCGGTGCGTCTCGCCCAGCCGGGCGGCGATAGTATCGGGCGACGGCGGATCGACACCCATTTCCTGGCCCTGCGCGCGCTTGGCGCGACGATCGAGATCGGCGCGGACGGCGTGATCGACTTCCGCGCCCGCCAATTGCGCGCCGCCAACATCTTCCTCGATGAGGCGAGCGTCACCGGCACCGAGAACGCGATCATGGGCGCGGTCCTCGCGCCCGGACACACGACGATCGCCAACGCGGCCAGCGAGCCACACGTCCAGGACCTCTGCAACTTCCTCAACGGCCTCGGCGCGCAGATCGGCGGGGTCGGGACCAATATCCTCACCATCGACGGCGTCGAGCGGCTGCACGGCGGCGAGTTCCGGATCAGCGCCGACCACATCGAGGTCGGCTCGTACATCGGGCTGGCGGCGGCGACCGGCAGCGAGATCCTGATCCGCGACGCGGTGCCGCAGCACTTGCAGATGACCTCGCTGACCTTCGCGCGGCTCGGTATCCGCGTCGAGCCGCGCGGCGACGATCTCTTCGTGCCGGGCGACCAGTCGATGGAGGTGCAGGACGATCTGCACGGGGCGATCCCGAAGATCGACGATGGACTCTGGCCGGCCTTCCCCGCCGACCTCACCAGCATCGCGGTCGTCACGGCGACGCAGGCGCGCGGCACGGTGCTGATCTTCGAGAAGATGTTCGAGAGCCGCCTCTTCTTCGTGGACAAGCTGATCCAGATGGGCGCGCGGATCGTCCTCTGCGACCCGCACCGCGTCGTCGTCGTCGGGCGCTCGCAACTCCACGCCGAGACGCTGTCGAGCCCCGATATCCGCGCCGGGATGGCCCTGCTGATCGCCGCGCTCGCCGCGCGAGGGACCAGCACGATCCACAACGTCAACCAGATCGATCGGGGCTACGAGCGCCTCGACGAACGCCTCCAAGCCCTCGGCGCGCGGATCGAGCGGCGCGCGGGGTAGGGGGACGGCCCTCACCCCCGCCGCCCCGGCGGCGACCCCTCTCCCGATTCCAGGAGAGGAGTGAGGAGCGTTGCGAGGTGGGCGGGGTTCAGGCAGGGCGGTCGGATGTAGGGGCGTTTTGCATACGCCCGCACGTCTCCTTACCACCAACGTTTGTAGAAACCTGAGTAGGAAGGGCGTATGCAAAACGCCCCTACATCCGACCGCCCTGCCCACCCCCGAGGCACACACCATCCCCTATTCGTCACGCTCCCCTGACACGGCAGGGGACCACGGTCACTCGTCATTCGTCATTCGTCACTCCCCGCCCCCGCCGTGCCTCCGTGTTTCCTGTTCCGTCCCCTACCCACCGAGCGTGAAGCGCCGCCGCAGCGCCTCGATGTGGCCGCGGATGACCGGCAAGTTCGGGTCGTTCGTGGCGAACTCCTCGTAGGACTGCAAATCTTCCAGCGCGCGGCGGAACTCGCCGAGCCGCAGGGCCAGCAGGCCACGGTCGCGGCGCGTCTCCAGGTCCCAGGGGGCGATGAGCAGGAGATAATCGAGCACGTTGAGCGCGTTCCGCAACTGGTGCCGCCCGAGATAGACGCCGCGCAGGTTGTTCAGCACGCGGGTGAGCAACTGCTTCTTCGTGACCGCGCCCAGATAATGCTCCGCGAACGGGTGCTGGTCGCGGAACTGCGCCGCGAAGCGCTGGCGTAGCTGCGGCGGCGTGAGCAACACGCCGCCGTGGAACGGGTCGAGGAAGATGCCGTCCTCCGGCGACTCCCCGAGCGGGTGCTTGATCACGAAATGGACCGGCATCCCCACCCCGACGAGCGGGAAATCAATCCGGCGCGCGACCTCGATGTAGACGATCGAGAGGCCGATCGGGATCCCGATCCGCCGCCCTAACACGTCGTTGAGGTAGCTGTTGCGCGCGTCGTAATACGCATCCTCGCGCTCATTGTCGGGCCCGCGAAAGCGTAGGTCGCCGCCGAGGTAATCACGAATCGCCCCGGCGACCGCCCACGGCTCGCGGCGCGCGGGCAGGCGCGTGCGCAACCGCCGCGCGAGGTCGTCCAGCACGGCGAGGGTCGCGTCCACGTCGAGATCGGGATAAGCGATGCCACGCGCCAGCAGGAGGGCGGCGCGGTCGAGCGGCAGCAGTTCGTCACGCTCGCGCATCAGTGCGGCGAAGGCGGCGGCGCTCGGCTCACCGGGCTGATCGGTTGGTCTGCGGTTGGGCACATCCATCGAGCTATCCTCCGCCACCCCGTTGCGGCGCTCGCGCGTCGTTGCCCGGTCAGCGATGCGACGACGACGGGGGCAGGACAGCGCGATTGTAGGGGGCCGGGATCGGCGCGTCAAATGCTCGGAGAGGAGGGCTATTCGTCAGCCGCCCCCACCTGTCGCTGCTGCCGGTGGCGCACCGCCACGAGCACCGCCACGAGCACCATCACGATCGAACTCGCCGAGACGACCCGCAATACCACGGTGGCACTGATGATCCCGCGCCCGCTCGTGGCCTCCGCCAGGCGATCGTTTGGCAGCGGCGCGACAGGGGTTGCCGGAATGTTCGCCGCGCTCGTCGCGCTGGCCCGCGCGATCGGCGTGCCGATGGGGATCGCGCGAGGGGTGGCGGCGGGGACCGCACCGAGCGGCGCGATGATCGGCACCGGCTGATCGAAATTGCTGAATGTCAGCGTCAGGTTCAGGCGGGGCGGGCTGGCGGCCGCGCTCGCGGTCGGCGTAGCCCCCTGCGAGGCCACGACGAGCCGCCGCAAGCGCCAGTCGGCGTCGCCGATCCATAGGTCCATCGTGGCGGCGCTGCTGTCGAAGCCACCCGGCCCCGCGCCTGGCACGACACCGATCAGGCGCGCGAGGTCGGCGTCGGCCCGCCAGTGGGTCGTCGCGGCACCATCGATCGTCTCCGGGCCGATCCGTACGAAGTTGCGCCCGGCAGCGCGGATCGTCGCGGGATCGTATGGGGCCAGCCGCGCCGCGTTGAAACCGTTAGCTCCCGCGCCCTCGCTGTACTCCCAGCGCCCGGTCGTCCCGCTGCGGTTGTAGGTCCGCCCGTCCACGACGATCGTCTCGAACGCCGCGCCGAGCAGCGCGACGGTCAGGCGGCTGGCCCCGCGCGCGGCGTCGATGTCGCCCTCGCCCTGCACCGGCAGTTCCTGCCCCTGCGCGCTGACCATCCCCGCGATCACTAGATGCGCCGTCGCGAACGGCGTGATCGCGGGTGCCTCGTCGCGCGCGAGCGTCGCGCCCGCCCCCGCACCGGCCAGCGCGCAGAAGAGGGCGAACGATGCGAGGAACGGCGCTATCCTGTGCAGGTATGAACGATGCTTCAAGAGTCTTCCTTCACTAGCGGGCCATGTACGGGGATCGCCCCATTCCTATGCCCCTTCTGTACCAGAGATTCTCCCGCGCGCCAAGGGTCGGTAAGCAGACGCGGGCGGGCGGTTGGACCCTGCGACCCGGAACGGGGCAAGACTGCGTCTGCTCACATCTATTATGTCACATAGTACCGCAGCAACTGCGTGATCACTCGCCCAATTAGCGTACGGATGGGATGAATCCCCACCGCTGCCCCTTGTGTACGTACACGAGCTCTGCTACACTCCGGTCCGGCGCACAGCGATAGGGGGATACGGTTGAGCGGGGCAGGGGCACAAGGATTTTCGCGGGCGCGCGACCTCGGGATCGCGCTCGGCTCGCTGCCGACCGGGCCGCTGAACGCGATCACCGACGTGGCGGGCGTGCGCGTGGGACACGCCACGATCCGGCGCGGCACCGGGGTGCTCGTGCGCGGCGTCGGGCCGGTACGCACCGGCGTGACGGCGATCCTGCCGCCCGGCGACGATCCGTTCGCGATCAAATGTCCGGCGGCGGCGGACGTGTTCAACGGCTACGGCAAGACGATCGGCTTGGTGCAAGTCGCGGAGTTGGGCCAGCTGGAAACGCCGATCCTGCTGACGAACACCCTCAACGTCGGGCGCGTCGCCGACGCGCTGGTCGGCTGGATGGTCGAGCGCCACCCGGCGATCGGGGTCACCACCGGCACCGTCAACCCGGTCGTCGCGGAGTGCAACGACGGCTACCTGAACGACATTGGCGGGCGGCACGTCGGCGAGGCGGAGACGCGCGCCGCGCTCGACAGCGCGACCGGCGGCGCGGTGCCAGAGGGGAATTTAGGTGCCGGCACGGGGATGTCTTGCTACGGCTGGGCGGGCGGGATCGGCACAGCCTCGCGACGGCTGGCCGACGAGGCGACACCCTGGACGCTCGGCGCGCTGGTCCTCGCGAACTTCGGACGCCGCGACGATCTGCTGATCGCCGGAGTGCCGATCGGGCGGGAGTTGGGCAGTGCGGGACCAACACCTCTAGCCGACGGACTGGGCGCGCGGGCGACCGAACGCGAGCGCGGCTCGATCATCGTGGTCCTGGCGACCGATGCGCCGCTCGACGCGCGGCAACTGGGTCGGGTCGCGCGGCGCGCGCCACTCGGCCTCGCGCGGGTCGGCTCGCACGGCGGTCATGGCAGCGGCGATGTGGCGATCGCCTTCTCGACCGCCAACCGGATTCCCCACGCGGCGCGGGTGCCGACGCGCTCGGTGACCGTCTTGAACGAGGGCCACCCGGTCCTCGACGAGCTCTTCCGCGCAACGGTCGAGACGACCGAAGAGGCGATCATCAACGCCCTCTGCGCCGCGCGACCGATCGACGGCCGTGACGGCCACCGGCGCGCGGCGCTGCCGCATGGGGAGACGCTGGCGATTCTGCGCCGATACGGGGCTATCCGATGAGAGCAACGATGTACATGAGCAGGGATAGGGTACGACGGATGGGGGCAGGGGTGGGCAAGTTGGGGCAGGGACGGACACGACGCACGTTCATCGCCGGGATTATGCTGGCGGGGTTGGTGCTCGGCGGCGCGGCGATTCTGCCGCAAGCGGTCGGGGCGACCGGCCTGACAGCGGGCGAGGCCGTCAGCGCAGTGCGGGGCGATGGCCGCGACGCCCCCTGGCTCCGCTTCGGGCTGGTCGGGCTCCTGGGGCTGGCCCTCGGTGGCAGCGCGGTCGTGCAGTACCGTTCGAGCGCCGACGCCCCGCCGTACCGCCCGCAGCCGCGCCGTCGGAGGCCACGGGCGGCGACCACCTCGCCCCCACCGCAAGCCGTACCAGCCGTGTCGGAACCGGCGACAGAGGCTCCTCACAGCCGTCTAGCGCTCCCGGCACCGCCCCCCGCGCGGGTGATCAACTGGCGAGCGGACACGGTCGCCCCGACCGCGCTAGCGCCGTATCGCCGCCAGCGGGCCGGGCTGGCAACGTCACCGGCACCCGAGCCCCGGCAACTCAGCCCGGTGGAGAGGGCTTGCGCGCGCGCGGTCGCGGCGGCGCATCGCTACGATCGCCACACGACCCTGGAGAGTTTCGTCGCCGCGCTGGCCCTGGACCCGCTGGTGAAGCCCTCGGTGGCCCCCACCTTCTGGGATATGCCGGTCGGCGGCCACGCCGATCTGGCCCGCGCCTACTTGCAGCATGGGCAGCACCTCGATGCGCGCTCGGTGGCGACGATGGCGCTCCTGACCTTCCCACACGATCGCGAGCTAGAGGCGATCCTGCGCGAACTCGCCCCCGATCGCTTCGCGGCGACGGCCTGACCCCGACCGACAGACGATAACAGAACGAGCGCGGGCGGCGGGGTTTCCCCCGCCGCCCGCGCTCCTCGTCTATGTTTTGTGGAAGCCCTAGAAAGTGCCGGTGGTGTTCTGCCCGCCGGGGAAATCTTTGAAGAACTTGGCGGTCAGGTCAGTCAGCCCCGGGATCGCGAAGATCCCCTTGGTATACGCCTGATAGGCGAAATAGAATTGCCCGATGATCAGCGCCGGGGTCAGGCAGAGGCCGACAACCGTGAACCCGAGGATCGTATAGATGACGATCAGCGCCAGCCCGAGGACAAGCGACTGGTAAGCATGGTATTTCAAGAACGGTTTGTTCTTCATATCCGTCAACAGGATGACAGCTGACATGATCGGCGCGATGATGTAGCTCAACGCCGCGAAGATCTTGTCGTTGTCTTCCTGCGGTTGCAGGCTCGACGGCGACGGTGAGCCATACGGCGGCTGCGACTGCCCGCCCGGTGGTGGATTGTACATCGCTGCTCCTTTCGAGCTATCCGATCTCACGGGCCAACCACATGGCATGGCTAACCCCGTCGCCCGCGCACTCGCCGCGCGTCCCCGCTGCCTGTATACGATCGACAGCCCCACAATATCACGCCCCAGGGGCGAGGGCAACAGTCCCAGGACTATCGGGGGGGCGTACGGGTTAGTCGGCATCGACGCTGGCAAGCGGTTAAATTCGCCCGCCAGCATAGCTATCGGCGCTGATCGCGCCTACGGTTTCCACCCCAGGGTGTAATCGGCCCATATCTCCTGAGTGAACTCGCCAGCAGGATGCCTGCCAAGCAAGGTGCGGCGCAGATCGGCCTCGAAGTCCGCTCGTCGATCGCCGAGCAGGTCGGGGCGACAGTATGACGTGGAGTAGAGGTAGCCGATGATCGCGTCGAGGGACCAGCGATGCTCGTAGCGGTACTCGCCCCCCTTCACCCGCACAAACCCGGCGTCGGCCAGAATCTCCGGGAAGGGGCGATGCTCGCTCGCCGGGGTGGCGCGGTGGACGCCCACGCCCGCACGCCGCTCCTCGCCGAGCCAACGACGCACGGTCGCCGTCACGTCCTGCGCCCACGGCTCGGGCGCACCCCAGATCGTCCCCATGCCGGTCAGCGCGATCCCGCCGCCGGGGGCGAGTAAATCCCAGACCCGGCGCAGCACAACCTCGCGGTCCATCCAGTGGAACGCCGCGCCGATCGTCACCAACCGGCACGGCCCGAGCGCGGCCGGCACATCCTCCGCCGCCCCGACTAGCCAGCGCACGTTCCTCACGCCGGCATCCGCCGCAACCCGCGCCCCCTCCGCGATCATCTCGGCGCTGATGTCGAGCGCCACCACCTCGCCACAGCGCGCGGCCAGCGGGATCGCCAGCTGCCCGGTGCCGGTGCCGAGATCGAGGACGCGGCTCTTCCGATCGAGCCCGAAGCGCCCCGCCAGCACGTCGAACAGCGCCTCGGGATACGGAAGCCGATAGCGCGCGTAATAGTGCGCCGCCCCGGCGAAGAGATCCACAGGCTCCTCCAATGACGAATGACGAATGACGAATGACGGGTGAGTGGGCGTAGTGGGCCGGTGGGCCAGTGGGCGAGTTAGGAAGATCGGGGGAATATAGCCTCCGCAGACGCCGCAGCGGCGGGGGATGGCGGGGCGTACGGCATACGCCTCACCCGGCTACAAACGTCCGCAGACAGCCCGGCGTGGATCAGGCATGGGCCATACGCCCCGACATCCAACCACATCGCCAAAGATCGCAAGCGCGCAGAACCCTCGGCGTCAGGGGCGCGACCGCGTTTGCCAGATCCCACCCACCATCGGTTGTAGGGGCGTATTGCATACGCCCAACGGCCTTGCCCTTCCGCTAACGCCAGCAGAAACCTGGGCGTGGGTCGGGCGTATGCAATACGCCCCTACATCCCACCGCCCTGCCGGCCTCCGCAGGCACACACCATCCCTGCCACTCCCCCTCCCCGCCCCCTCCACGGGCCCACTGGCCCACCAGCCCACTTCGCCCACTCACCCGTCACCTGGCGAGGTTACTGAGGACAAAGAGCAGATTGGCCGGGCGCTCGGCGAGGCGGCGCATAAAGTAGGGATACCATTGCGTGCCGTAGGGGACATAGCAGCGGACGTTGTAGCCCTCGCCGGCGAGGCGTTCCTGGAGGTCGCGGCGGACGCCGTAGAGCATCTGGAACTCGAAGCGCTCCTCGGCGATCCCCTCGGCGGCAGCGAAGCCCTGCGCCCGCCCGATCAGCCGCTCGTCGTGCGTGGCGAGCGCCGGATAGTGGCCGCGCGCCAGTAACAGCTCCATCTCGATCCGGTAGGCGCGATCGACATCGGCTTTCTCGGGGAAGGCGACATCGGGCGGCTCGGCGTACGCCCCTTTCACGAGGCGCACGCGCGATCCGGCAGCGATCTGCGCCTCGATGTCCCCCTGGCTGCGGCGCAGGGCCGACTGGATCACCGTGCCGACCGTGTCGGCGTCGTACTCGCGGCGCAACTCGCGGACGAGGTCGAGGGTGCGCTGAGTATAGGCCGAGCCCTCCATGTCAATCCGCACGAAGTTGCCCAACTCGCGCGCGCAGTCGAGAACGCGGCGGGTCTGCGCGCGACAGAAGTTGTCGCCGAGATCCAGGCCGAGTTGGGTCAGCTTGATCGAGATATTGGCGTCGATCCCCGCGTCGGCGATCGCCCGCAGCTCGGCGATCGCCTCATCGGCGGCGGCGATCGCCTCCTCCCGGCTGGTGACGTTCTCGCCGAGATAGTCGAGGGTCGCGCGGATACCGCGCCGGTTGAGATCGCGCACCACCTCGATCGCCCCCGCGCGCGTCTCCCCCGCGACGAATCGCCAGGCCATCCCGCGCGTGACCGGGTTGCTGAGGATAAGCCGATAGCCCAATTCCTGCCGCGAGAGGGCGATGAACACCTGCCGCAACATCCCGCCCCTCCACTCGCATCACCGCCGATCGCGCCCGCCCCCAACGGCGCGGCACCGCGAAGAGTATAGCCGACAACTTCAGCCACCCCGCCCCGCGAACAGCGCGGCACCCTTCACCCTCCCTTATAGGGGAGGGTCGCCGCCGGGGCGGCGGGGAGAGGTCGCCCCCTACCGCCCCGCGCGCCCATACACCCGCACCACGTCATCCTCCCAGACGACCTTGGCCCCGGCGAAGCCGACGCTCGCGGGGTCTTCCTGACGATAGAGGATGGCGTAGTCGTAGCGCGCGGCGGGATCGGGCGCGCCAGCGTAGTCCTGCCCGTAATCGACGCGCACGCGAGTGTAGATCGGATTCTCGCGCAGCACGCGCCCGAGCATCCCGCCATAGGCCCCGGTCGGATCCTCGCGCGAGAGGTAGATCGTCGCGGCGGGCGGGATGAGGGCGCGGAGGCGCGTGAATCGATCGGTCGGCGCGAGGCGATAGGCCACGTCATCCCCGAACGTCGCCGCCTCGGCCACCTGCCCGCTCGCCGCGCCGAGCAGCCGCCGGGCGGTCGCCGCCTGCGCCGGGTCGAGCTGGTCGTAATGGACGATCAGGTGGGTCACGCCCAAACCCTGCAAGACGCTGAGGGCGCGCGTCGTCGGCCCGTCGCGGAACTCGTAGTAGAGCGCCTGATACCCCTTCGGCGCGACATTGCCGGCCCCATTGACGACCGGTCGGCGATGGAAAAAGGCGTAATACTGGTAGCGGTTGTTCAGCAACTCCGCGCCGCGCTCCTTCGAGAGGAGCAGCGGCAACTCCGCCGCGACCGCGCTCGGCTGCGCCGCGAGCCAGCGGTAGACACCGGGGATCGCCGCGCCGGTCGGCAACGCGGTGATCGGGTACGGGCGGTTCAGCGACTCGCCCGCCACCCCGATGATTAACAGCGCGGCAAGCCCGAGCGGCAATATCCGCGTCGCCCAGGCCGATTGGGCGCTCGCCCGCCCCGAGCGCCACGCGCCGACCTTCGCCAACAGCCACTGGAGACCGAGCCCGCCGAGCGCCGCCACGGCCAGCCCATAGAGGATATTGAACCGCGCGGGGACGCGCATCGAGTCGAAGCCGGGCAGGTTGAAGTAGAGGAAGCCGTAGGGCATCCGAGAGAGGATCCGGCTGGCGGGGTCGCCGGTCAGTTGCAGGACCGGGCCGAGCGCCAGCAGCGCGGCGGCGAGGCCCAGCAAGACGAGATACTGTACCAGCCAGCGCCGCCAGGAGGCGAGCACCCCGATGACGGCGAGGGTCAGGACGATTAGACCGGGGAAAGCGTTGCGCTCCGGCGAGTAGCGCCCCCGCTCGCGTAGCGGCGCGGTCGCCTCGCCCCAGAGGCGGTTGCGCGCGTCGGTCGTGACGAAGGAGGCGAGATTGGACGAGTAAAGGACGTTCTCGTCGAGCGAGCGCTCGAACGAGAACTCCCCCTGCACCGAGCGGTAGGCGACCGCCACCGGCAGCACGAGGATCGCCGCCAGCGCCCCCGCCGCAACGAGGCGTCCCCAGACCGCCGAGCCGGGGAACCGCCGTCGGGTCGCGCCCTGCACCAGGCGCAGCCCGACGAAGCCAGTGACCACGAAGATGAGATAGAGGGCGTAATACTGCGCCGAGAGGGCCTGCGCGGCGAGCAGCAGGCCGAGCACGATCGCCTCGCGCCAGCGCGGCGCGACGAACAGGCGATCGAGGAAGAGGATGATCAGCGGGAAGTATTGCCCCGACAGCAGGCCGAGGTGCGGCAGGTGATCGAGGTGGAACGGGGCGAAGGCGTAGCTCACCCCCGCGACGATCGCGCCCGCCGTGCCGCAGCCCAGATGCCGCGCCAGTGCGTGCATCGCCAGCGCGCTGAGGACGAAGGTGGCGAGGATCGCCACGTTGTAGATCAGGATCGGGTTGCTGGTGACGAGGTGCAGCGGCAGGGTCAGCAGCGCCGCGCCGAGCAGCAGTTCGTCGAAGAGGTAGCTGCGCTCGTAGGGGTAGAAGATGTTGGCGTCGAGCAAACCCGCCGGATTCTGCAGGAGTTGGCGCTGCCCCTGCGCCACCCGCCAGACGCTGTCGAGCGGATCGAGCGGCGAGACGATCCCCGTGCCCAGGTGCGCCGCGAGCGGCCAGGTAAAGAGGACCGCCAGCGCGGCGTAGCCGATCGCCAACGCCAGGATGTGCAGCGCGAGCGCCCAGCCCCGCGCGCCGGTTGTCGCCTGCATCGCGCGCGCGCGCGAGGTTGTCGTCGGCGAGGCGTGAGCGGCGGTCGCCGTAGGCATGGTGCTATCGATCTTCATGGAACGTGACTATAGCACGGCCCCGACGCGGCGGACCAACGGCCAGCGCCGCCGGGGCAGTCCAAAAGTTTGTGGCGTGTGGGCGGTTGCCCGGCCCCATGCTGCGCGTTCTGCGCGCGGAGCGCGTCGCGGATCTCGGTCAGCAAGACCTCCTCCTTCGTCGGGGCCGGCGGAGAGTCGAGCGTCCGGCGCGCGGCCCGCGTCAGGAGCGTGTTCATCGGCTTGACGATCAGGAAGAAGATCACCGCCGCGATGATCAGGAACGAGACGACATTGTTGATGAAGTCGCCGATCAGGAACGCGCTGCCATTAATCGTGAATTGGATCGCCGAGAAATCAGGCGCGCCGCCGATGGCCGCGAGCAGCGGCGTGAGCAGATCCTTGACCAGGGCGTCCACGACCGCCTTGAACGCGGCGTCGATCACCACCGCGACCGCCAGATCGATCACATTCCCGCGCAGGATGAAGTCCCGGAACTCCTTGAGCATCGCTGCCTCCTCACTCCGCCCCCCCTCGAGCACGAAGAGACGCCCACGCTACGGGCCGCCGCTCGCTCCCGGTGGGGTATACGTTCATTACAGCATACCGCGTCAAGATCACCGGGGAAGGCGCGCCGGGTGGGGCGCGGAGCGAATCATCCGGCGAAAACCACCATGAACGGACGCCGCCAGACCCTTTGCGCCGCGCCCCCGCTGCGGTACGATAGGGGCAGGGACGAACAACGTGGTAGTGTCCCTTCGCGCGGCGGGCGACGGGCTTTGCCTTTAACGGGGCGGGTAACCACAAGGAGTGGAGACGATGCATGATCGCACATTCGGCGACGACGTCAGCATTCAGGATGTCGACCTCTTGGCGCGACTCAACGCCTATTTCGACCGTCTGGACGACCGCCTCGAACACGGGCAGGGCTGGCTGATCTTCAACAGCTCGCGCGAGCGCGGCGCGCGAATCCTGCGCCTCCTGATGGCCCGGCTCGATGGTTACCGCCCGTTCGTCTCCCATTGCCACCTCCCCTGGCGCGATTTCGCCCTGCACGCTTATATCAGCACGATCGCCCTGCCGCGCGATGCCGCAGTCGTCGAGGAAGAAGGCGCGGGGAGCGCCCGCAAGCGCGAGTTCGCGATCGCCTCCGGGGTGATGAACGCGACCACCTTCCAGTTGCAGCACGCCGACCTCGTGATCCTCAGCAACCTCAATCCGGCCACCGCGCACGAGACGCTCGTCCTCAGCCAGACGGCGGTCGAGCGCGCCGCCCGCCGCCGCGCGATCATCGCCCTGACCGCGCACGACCCCTGGTCCCTCTCCGACGCCTTCGAGTCCGCCGACCCGACCGGCACGACCTGGCAACATTTCTACGGCGCGATGCAAGGGAACAGCCTGATCGCGCACTGACAACGAGTGCCGAGTGAAAAGTGGAAAGTGCCAAGTGCCGAGTAGTGACGGAGGACAGGTGGACACCCAGCAACAGCGCGACCCCACTCGGCACTTTCCACTCGGCACTCGGCACCCGCTCGGCGTCCTCTTGCTCCACGGCTTCACCTCCAGCTTGGCGACCGTGGATGGCCTGGTGCCGCACCTGGAAGGGCGTGGTATCCCCTACGAGTTGCCGACCCTGCGGGGGCATGGCACCCACCCCGGCGAACTGGCCGACGCAACCTGGCACCACTGGTACGAGGATACCGAGCGGGCGCTGGACACCCTGCTCGATCGCTGCGAGCGGGCGGTCGTCGTGGGGCTCTCGATGGGCGGCGTCGCGGCGCTCCACCTGGCGGTGAGTCGCCCGGAACGCCTCGCCGGGGTCGTGGCCGTCGCCCCGGCGCTGCGCCTCAACCTCCCCGGCAAGTGGCTGCTACCGCTGCTGGGGCGCTCGGTGCGGCAGGCGAAGGTCGATGTGCGCCGGGCGTTCGAGGATGCGACTCTGGCGGCGGGTTCGACGAACTATCCGACCGCGCCGATCGCGGCGGTCTACTCGCTGGTGCGCTTCGGCCAGGTCGTCGAGCGCGAACTGCCGCGCGTGCGCGTGCCCTTGCTCGTCCTCTACACCCCGCGCGACCGCGTCGTCCTGCCGGAAAGCGCGCGGATCACCTACGAGCGGGTCGGGACGCCGCCGGCGGAGAAGGCGATCCGCGCGTTCGAGCGCTCCGGTCACGAGATGCTGATGGACTGCCAGCGCGAGGAGATCTTCGCGGCGATCATGGAGTTTGTTGAGAGTAGGGGTGGGGGTACGGGTGCTGATAGCGAATCGGGTCGTTGATCCGGTACGCGGCTGCCGGATAGCCGTGGCCGCCGATTGAAATCGGCGCTAAGTGGCCTGCGGCCACGAAGTCCCTACGGGACTACATTGCGGAGTGATTACCCTCACGTCGTAGCGCCTCGGTCCCCGTACTCAGTCCACTTATGGCGATGGCGAACGTGATCGGCCTATGTGCGATCCTAACCCGCGACGGCGGGCATTGTCCCCTTCACGGGGATTCAACCGCCCGCCATGACCCGGTTAAGTTCGCCACCGCCATCAGGGGCGGGTGGGGCCGCAGGACACCCAGCCGGGGATTTGAATCCCCGGTCCACCGCCTCCCCGGATCACCCGCCCCCCCTATCCCTCACCCCCCGGCAAACACGATACACGCCGGGCTGCCGCTGGCGATCACTTGCCCGGTCGGGCTGAGCGCGCCGGTCGCCGGATCGACCCGGAAGGGGACGATCGTGTCGCTCCCCTGATTGGCGACCGCGAGGAACGCCCCGCTGGGGTCGAGACCGAAGAAGCGCGGGGTCGTCCCGCCGGTCGGCGTCCAGGCGAGCGGCGTCAGCAGGCCGTCGCCCGCGCGGACCGCGAACTGGCCGATGCTGTCGTGCCCGCGATTCGACAGGTAGACGAAGCGCCCGGACGGGGCCACGGCGATCTCCGCGCCGGAGTTCTCCCCGGCGTAGCCTTCGGGCAGGGTCGAGAGCGTCTGGCGCGGGTCGAGCGTCCCGCGCGCCGAGTCGTAGGCGTAGGTCGTCACGGTGGAGTCCAGTTCGTTGATGACGTAGGCATACGGCGCGACGGGCGCGAACGCGATGTGGCGCGGCCCCGCCCCGGCTGCGGTCGCCACATAGGGCGGATTGTGCGGCACGAGCGCGCCGCGCTCGACATCCGGGCGGAAGATGAACAGCCGATCCAGACCCTTGTCCGGCACGACGACGAACCGCCCGGCGGGGTCGAACGGGCTGTGGTGGGGGTGCGGGCTGGCCTGCTCGGTCGGGTGCGGACCCGCCGGGCCGGTCAGCGGCAGGACGCTGCCTGGCGGGCCGAGCGTCCCGTCGGCGGCGACCGGCAACCCGGCGACCGTCCCCTCGGTGTAGTTGGCGACCGCCAGCACGCGCCCGGTCTGATCGAACGAGAGGTGGACCGGATTGTGCCCGCCCGAGGGCTGGCTGTTGAGCGGGGTCAGCGCGCCGCCCTCGCGGTCCCGCGCGAAGGCGCTGACCGCGCTGTGGTCGTTCCCCCCATGCACGCAGTAAAGGAAGTCGCTGGTCGGGTGCAGCGCCAGGAACGAAGGGTTGGCAATGCTGGTCAGCAGCCCCGCCTCCACCCACTCCCCCGAGGCCGGATCGACCCGAAAGATCCCGATCCCCCCACCCCGCCCACCGCGATCCGCCGTGGTGTAGCAACCGACGTAGGCATACATAGCACTCGCCCCCCTACCACCCACCTCGCCATCACCCCTCAGACTCGACACACTCCACCCTCCCTTTCAGGGGAGGGTCGCCGCCCGCAGACGGCGGGGAGGGGTTAACCCACCCACCCCTAAAACCGTACCAGATCGGCCACCCGCACCGGCAGGCCGGTCCGCATCGCCTGATTCGCGGCGATCCCGGTCAGGATCGAGCGCGCCCCGTCGAGGTGGCTCGCCGCCCGCCCCAGGGGGTCCGGCTGTCGCTGGAGCTCGAAGAGATCGGCCAGCAGGCGCACATCGCCGCCGCCATGCCCGCCCTGCCCCGACTCGTAGGGGACGGCCACCGGCTTGCCCCAGAGTTGCTGCACGATGATCTCCGGGCGCTCCGTCTCCGCCAGCGGCTCGCTGCCGCGCAGTTCGGGCATGTTGAAGTCGTCGCGCGCGCCGCTGACGTAGGGGCTCTCCGCCACTTCGAGATCGAGGCGACCTTTCGTCCCGTTGAACGAGACCCGGAACCCCTCGCGCGGCGAGTAGGCGGTGAGGTGATAGGACATCGTCGCGCCGTTCTCGTAGCGAACGAGCACCGCCACATCGTCCTCGATCGAGATCCCGCTGCCGAAGACCGACTGGTCGCGGTGGTAGCCGTCCTCGTGTTCGGCGTCGAGATAAAGGCCGCGCAGCCGCTCGCTCGCGCCGAGATCGAGGGCGAACGGGTCGTCCCTGGCCGCCTCACTACCGCGCGCCCGGTCGTAGAAGCGGGTCACGCCGCGCCCCTCGGCATTCTCGCGCCCGTAGAATTTCAGGTCACCGAGGGCGAAGACCGTCTCGGGCGACGAGTCGAGCCACCAGTTGACGAGGTCGAAGTGGTGCGTCGCCTTGTGGACCATCAGGCCGCCGGAGTTGCGCTTGTCGCGGTGCCAGCGGCGGAAGTAGTCGGCCCCGTGCTGCGTGTCGAGCAGCCACTCGAAGTGGACCGAGATTACCTTGCCGATCGCGCCGCCCTGCAGCAACTCCTTGACCTTGCTCGCGCGCGGCGCGTAGCGATAGTTGAAGGTGACGGCCAGCTGCCGCCCGGTCCGCCGCTGCACATCGAGGATCTGCTGGCACTTCTCGGCATCGACGGTCAGCGGCTTCTCGGTGATGACGTCGCAGCCCGCCTCCATCGCGGCGATGATGTAGCGGTGGTGGGTGCGGTCCATCGAGGTGACGATGGCCGTATCGACCCGCCCCTCGGTCAACATCCGCGCGAACTCGTCCGGGCGGTAGGTCGGAATCGGCGGCAGGCCGTAGCGCTCCCCGGCGAGCCGATTGTAGTAGTCCATCCGCGTCTGGTTCACGTCGCAGAAACCGACGACCGCCGAGTGGTCGTTGTAGTCTTCCCAAAGGGCCGTGCTGTACATCGCCGACCGCGCGCCGAGGCCGACGATCGCGTACCGCTTCTTCTCCATCACCCGCCCCCGCTGCCCCCCATACCGCCGCCCGCCGCTTACGCCTCGACCCGCGCGGCGTAGTCCTCCGCGTCGTCCTCGGAGGCGAAGCCCAAGATTTCCTGCGTCGGGCCGATGTCCCAGTAGCGGCGCTTGTTGGCGGAGATGGCGTAGAAGATCCCCCAGTTCAGCGGCGTCTCGATCGCGCGCCAGGTCAGTTGCGCCATGTCGCGCGGCGAGAGCCAGGTGCTGAGGTTGCGAACGTTCTTCGGCTCGGGCAGCCAGGAGCCGATCCGCAGGCAGATCACTTCCAGCCCGTGCTCATCGACGTAGAAGCGGCTCAGCGCCTCGCCGAACGCCTTCGACGCACCGTAAAAACCGTCGGGGCGCACCGGCATCTCCGGGTAGCAGGGGCGGCCTTTCAACTCGTAGTAGCCGGTGACGTGGTTCGTGGAGGCGAAGACCATCCGGCGCACCCCCTCCAGGCGCATCGCCTCCAGCAGGGCGTAGATCCCGACGATATTGTTGTTCAGCGCGTCCTCCCACGGTGTCCCCACCGCCGACGACGCCGCGAGATGGACGACCGCATCCACGCCGCGCACGGCGGCACGCATCGCGTCCAGGTCGCCCGCGTCGGCCTGCACGATCTCCTCGCCCTCGCCCGCCGGGCCGACCGACTTGCCGCCCGGTCGCTCCTGCAAGCGCAGGGTGTAGCGCCCCTTCAACAACTCGCGCAGCGACACGCCGATCGTCCCGCTCGCCCCGGTGATCAGGATCTTCTTCATCGCCTTCCCCCCGCACATCATCTCCCGAAACCGCTGCCGGAGTGTAGCACAGCCGGATTCGCCGATCGGGCGAGCGTAGCGGGCGGTTGAAATCGCCCGCCTCACCTCATTCCTCATTACGTCCTCACCCTCCCTTGTAGGGGAAGGTCGCCGCCAGAGCGGCGGGGAGAGGTTCGCCCAACCCACCCGAACCTATCCGCTATACTCCCCACGATCGGCGATCGACCGACAAGACCATGCGCACAGTGGGGAGGTACAGGGCGATGGCAGGGCCGACCGGACAGCCAGTGCCGGAACCCTTCGCTGGCACCGGCGAAGTCGCCACGCTCCTGCGCGCGCACGACTGGTCGCGGAGCCCGCTCGGCCCGCCCGAACGGTGGCCGCGGAGCCTCCGCACGATCATCGGGATCGTGCTCGCCTCCGGCCACCCGATGGCGATCTCCTGGGGGCCGGACTATGCCCTGCTCTACAACGATGCGTACCGACCGTTCCTTGGTACGACCAAACACCCGCGCGCGTTCGGCCTGCCGTCGCGCGAGGTCTTCCCCGAGACCTGGGCCGAGGTCGGGCCGACCTTCGACAAGGTCACCAAGGAAGGGATCGAGGTCTCGGCGCGCGACCGGCGCTACCTCCTGGAGCGCAACGGCTATCGGGAGGAGCGCTACTTCGACTTCGCCAGCAGCCCGATCCGCGACGAGTCCGGGGCGGTGGGGGGCGTGCTGAGCATCTGCACCGAGACGACCGCGCGCGTCCTCAACGAGCGCCGGATGTACCACCTCTTCGAGATGGCACCGGCGGCGATCGCGATCCTGCGCGGTCCGGAGTTCCGCTTCGAATACACCAACCCGGCGTACCGGCTCCTCCTCGGCCCGCGCGAGCTGATCGGGCGGCCCCTGCGCGAGGCGATCCCGGACATCGAGCCGTTCTTCATCGAACTCCTCGAGCGCGTCTATGCGGGCGGCGAGCCGTTCGTCGGCACGGAGATGCCCGCGCGCTGGCTCCGCGACGGTGAGCCGCAAGAGGGCTACTTCAATTTCACCTACCAGCCGATGCGCGACTCGTCCGGCAAGGTGGACAGCATCGCAGTCCACGGCGTGGACGTGACCGTGCAAGTGCGGGCGCGGCGGGCCGTCGAGGCGACGGAGCGGCGACTGGCGACGATCCTGGAGCAGTTGCCGGTCGGGGTCGTCATCGCCGAAGCGCCCTCGGGCCGGATTGTCCAGGGGAATGCCCAGGTCGAGGCAATCCTGCGCCACCCGATCCTGCCGTCGCCAACGGTCGCGGACTACGGCGACTGGATCGGCTTCCGCGAGGATGGAGGCCGGATACACGCCGAGGAATGGCCCCTGGCGCGGGCGATCCGCGGCGAGACCGTCCTGGGCGCGGAGTATCGCTACCAGCGCGGTGACGGCACCACGACCTGGATTCGGATCAATGGCGCGCCGATCCGCGACGGCTCGGGCCGGATCGTGGCGGGCGTCGTCACGGTCACCGACATCGCCGAGCGCCGCGTCGCGGAGGGCTCGCTGCGGGAGAGCGAGGCGCGACTGCAACAGGCGCTCAAAGCCGGTGGCCTCGGCCCCTGGCGCTTCGACATGGTCGCCGACGTCTTCGATGCCTCCGACGACTGCAAGGCGAACCTCGGCCTACCGGTCGGCGCTGAACTGCGCTACGACGATTTCCTGGCGCTCCTCCACCCTGAGGATCGCGAGGGTGTCCGCGCGGCCATCGCCAGCGCCATTGTCGAGCGGCGGGATTATGCCGCCGACTATCGGATCCGCGCCCCCGACGGCTCGATCCGCTGGATCGCCGCCCACGGGCGCACGACCTACGCGCCCGACGACTCGCCGCTCGCGATCATCGGCACGACGCAGGACGTCACCGAGCGCAAGCGAACGGAGGAAGAACTGCGGGATGCCCGGCGGCGCTTGGAGGCGACACTCGATGCCGCCGAGATCGCGACCTGGATCTGGGACATCCCTAACGACCGGGTCGTCGCGGACCGCAATCTCGCGCGTTTCTTCGGCGTCTCGCCCGAAGAGGCCAACGGCGGGCCGCTCGACCGCTATATCGACGCGGTCCATCCCGACGATCGGCAACACGTCTCCGCGGTTGTCAGTCACGCGATCGCGAGCGGTAATTCCTACGAGGCCGAATACCGCCTCTTGCGGGCCGATGGCACCATCCGGTGGGTCGCGGCGCGCGGGCGGGTCGAGCGCGACGCGAAGGGGCGGGCGCGGCACCTGCTCGGCGTCGTCCTCGATATCACCGCGCGCAAGCGCGCCGAGGAGGGGCGCGAAGGGCTGCTCGCCGCCGAGCGCGCGGCCCGCACCGAGGCCGAGGAAGCGGTGCGCGCGCGCGACACCTTCCTCTCGATCGCGGCGCACGAGCTCCGCACCCCGGTCACCGCGCTGAAGGGGACGGCCCAACTCCTCCTGCGCTGGCAGGCGCGCGGCCAGATGGAGCCCACGCGCCTGACCCGCAACCTCGACGTGCTCAGCCGCTCGGCCGACCGCCTGGCGGAACTGACCGATGATCTGCTGGATGTCTCGCGGATTCGCACCGGGCAACTGTCGCTCGACCCGCAACCGACCGATCTGGCCGCGCTCGTCACCGAAGCGGTCGCGCGCCAGCGCGAGCAGGCCGCCGATCCGCACAACTTCGTCATGGTCTTCGGCGAGCAACTGCCGCCGGTCCTCGCCGACGCCGGACGGATCGAGCAGGTCCTGACGAACCTCCTGAGCAACGCCGTCAAGTACTCGCCCGAGGGCGGGGAGATCACCACGACACTCAACGGCGACGACCGGGGCGTGTTCGTCAGGGTCCGCGACGCGGGGATCGGCCTGCCCGACGGCGCGGCGGAGGCGATCTTCGCGCCGTTCGGTCGCGCCACCAACGTCGCCACCACCAACCTTCCCGGCATGGGCCTCGGCCTCTATATCTGCCGCACGATCATCGAGCGCCATGGCGGCTGGATCAGCGCCGAGAGCGCCGGTGAAGGCCGGGGGACGACCGTGACGTTCTGGCTGCCGCGCGAGGCACCACTCGGCTGAGCAACGCTAACGGCACGGCGGCACGGGACGGCCAATCGACGTCGAACGACCACCGCCTACCTATCCCCCCCACCATTCTGGCACCCTTTTTGCTTTCCCATCCGCCGAGAGCGCACATCGATGACCGTCGTGCATGCGGCGGGATATCCGGCGCGCGATATTGGCATAAGAGCAGGAGCAAACGGGCGTGGCACAGAAGGGGATGGCCTCGCCAAAGGCCGGGGCGGAGCTCACAATGGCAGACGAGTTCGCCGCCGCCGCGAAAATGGTCGGCTTGCGCTACAGCAGCGACGAGCGACCGGGTATCCGGCGGCGACGCAAGGGCAAAGGGTTCTCCTACATCGGGACCGACGGCAAGCCGATCCGTGACGCGCGGACGCTCGACCGGATCAAGGCCCTCGGGATACCGCCCGCCTATCGGGAGGTCTGGATCGCGACCGACCCGCGCGGCCACTTGCAGGCCACCGGGCGCGACGCGAAGGGGCGCAAGCAGTATCGCTACCACCCGCGCTGGCGCGAGGCGCGCGACGAGACGAAGTACGAGCGAATGATCGATTTCGGCCAGGCGCTGCCCAAAATCCGCGAGCGCACCGACGCCGATCTGCGCCGCAAGGGATTGCCGCGCGAAAAAGTCCTGGCGGCGGTGGTGCAACTGCTGGAAAAGACCCTCATCCGCGTCGGCAACGAGGAATACGCGCGGGAGAACAAATCGTACGGCCTGACGACGCTGCGCGACAAGCACGTCAGGGTCGACGACGAGCGGCTGCGCTTCCACTTTCGCGGCAAGAGCGGCGTGGAGCATCGGGTGACGCTGGACGACCGGCGGCTCGCCCGGATCGTCAAGCGCTGCCGCGATCTCCCCGGCCAGGAATTGTTCCAGTACCTCGACGATGACGGCGCGCGCCACACAGTCGAGTCGGACGATGTGAACGAGTACCTGCGCGAGATCAGCGGCGAGGAGTTCACCGCCAAAGATTTCCGCACCTGGGCCGGCACCGTCCTCTGCTCCCTCGCCCTGCGCGAGTTCGACACCTGCCTCTCTGAGGCGGAGGCGAAGAAGAACGTGGTGGCGGCGGTGAAACGGGTCGCGGAGCGGCTCGGCAACACCCCGGCGGTCTGCCGCAAATCGTACATCCACCCCGCGATCCTCGACGCCTACCTTGACGGCTCGATGGTGCAGGCGTTGCACGACTTCGCCGAACAGGAGGCCGGCGACAGGCCGAGCGAGATCGACGCGGCCGAGCGGACGCTGCTCGACATGCTGCAACGCCGCGCGAACGGCGCGGACGCCGCCGGATAGTATCTCCTCGCGCGCTGCTGTACGTGGGAGACCGATCGGCTGAAACCCCGCGACCGCGCGCGGCGTACATCCCCGTCGAAGGTGCCGCCATGAAGCCCCTGGGTTTATGCGTGGGCCTGCGGGCCACGAAGCCACCCGCCGGCGGCTCAGGGCGCGGCGCCCCCAGCCCGCGCAGGCGGATGTATCCTGCGCGGCGAGCAGGGCTTCGTGGCGACCGCCGCCCGCGGGGCCGGGTGCCCTCTGGGCGATTCAGCCGCCCGCCAGCGTCAGCAGCGCCTCGCGCATAAGCCCTGATGAAGCCCCTGGCTGCGCGGGCGGGGGTGCCGGATCAATGCGCTAATTGCTATAGCCCACCGGTATCCGTGCTCGACGAGGACGCGCCGCCCCTGTCCGTCGAGATAATGGACAAGCGACGCGGAGTGATGAGGGACAGCTCGGTGTGTGCGACATCTGACCGAACGGCGCGGGCACGGGACGAGACCCGCCCGGCCTGGCTGCGCCGCCTCTTCGCCTGGCAGACGGCGCGGGGGGAGGCCACTGCGGAGCGGCTATACGGCGACCGCAAGCGCGCGCTCTTCGCGGACCTCGCGGGTACGGTCCTGGAGATCGGTCCGGGCACCGGGGCCAACCTCCCCGCCTTCCCGCGCGGGATACACTGGATCGGCATCGAACCCAACCCGTTCATGCAGCGTCACCTGCGGGAGCGGGCCTCGCGGCTGGGACTCGGCGTCGAGCTGCACGCGGGGACGGCCGAGCGGCTGCCGGTCCCGGACGCCAGCGTCGACGCCGTGGTCAGCACGCTCGTCCTCTGCTCGGTGGCCGATCCCGAGGCGGCGCTGGGCGAGATCCGGCGCGTGCTCAAGCCCGGCGGGCGTTTCATCTTCATCGAACACGTCGCCGCGCCGCGCGGGAGCCGCCTGCGACGTGTCCAGCAGGCTATCCGCCCGGTCTGGCGCTTCGCCGTCGACGGCTGCCACCCCGACCGCGAGACCTGGGCCGCGATCGAGGGCGCAGGCTTCGCCTCGGTGCACCTCGCCCACTTCCACGCGCCGATCGCCGTCGTCGGGCCGCATATCGCGGGCGTGGCGACGAAACAGGGCTGAGGCGGGCTGTCGCCCCGGTGCTACGAGATTGGCGTAGCCATCAGTGAACCGTGGTCCTGTGCGCAGTCACCGGGTTCAAGCCCACCAGCGCGCCCATCTTATGTCGCAAGAGGTGGACAACCTCAATCAGCCGTCAGCCACCACCCGGCCGGTCGCCCACCAGCGCCGCCGCCATTTCATCAATTCCGAGGGAACTATCGAGAGCCCGCCAGAATACGAACGCGAACCAGGTCCGGCTCGCGGGAGCATCCCAACCGTCGAATGGGTTCGTCGTGGTGCTCACCCTTCCGCCTGTGTGGGTGATTACGGGTAGGCGCGGATGATCAAGACCGCCATCTCGGCCCTGGTGACGCCGCGATCCGGGCAGTAGACTCGGTTCCCAACCTCATCCGTGCCGCAGCCGGTGGTGATGCCGAGGGTGAAGAAGCGCTCGATCCAGCCGTAGGCCCAGTAGTCGGCGGACACATCGGCGAAGGTCGGCGGGCTCGAGTTGAGTTCGGCCTGACCCTTCGCCCGGTCGAGGAACACGGCCATCTCGGCGCGGGTGACGCCGCGATCGGGGCAGAAGATCCGCTGGCCGAGTTCGTTCACGCCGCAGCCAGTGGTGATGCCGAGCTGCGCGAACCGCTCGATCTGGGCGTAGGCCCAGTAGTCGGTCGGCACGTCGGCGAAGGTCGGGGTGGTCGGCGGTGCAATTTGGTCCTGGCCGAGGGTGCGTGTGATGAAGACGCCCATTTCGGCGCGTGTCACCCCGCGCTCCGGGCAGTAAAGCCGACGGCCTTGGTCATCATCACCACAGCCGGTGGTGATCGCACGTTGGGCAAACTGCGCGATCTGCGGATAGGCCCAGTAGTCGGTCGGTACATCCGCGAAGCTCGGCACCGACGCGGGCGAGCCGGATGGCGACGGCGGGGTGCTCGGCGACGGGGACGGCACCCCGACCGCCGTGAAGATCGCGGTATAGGTTGCCCCGCCCGCGCCCATCGTGATGGTGCGCTGCGCGCTCGCCTCCCCATCGGACCAGTGCGAGAATCGATAGCTCGTGCCATTGAGTATCTGCGGCGAGGGTGCGGTGACGGTACGCTTGCCGCCGATATCGATCTGCTGCACCACCGTCGGCACGGGTGCCTTGCTGCCGTAGATAACGTTCAGGTTGGCAGGCGAGGTGTTGAGGGTGAGGGGGGCTTGCTGAGGATCGAGGCGGACCGATTCGGTCGTCTTCAAGCCCCCGTTGTCGGTCGCTGTCAGCAGGAGTTCGAGGTGCGTCTCGTCATCGTGATCATCGACCGTGAATTCGCCCCTCGTGCCGGCCAACGCGGTAGGATGGGCATGGCAAGCCCCGCCAGGGCAGTGCTGGGTGATCAACTGCCAGGTGAGCACGGGCGGGGGACCGCCGTCGGGATCGGTGGCCCCGCCGGCATAGGCAATCTTGTCGCCGATCCGGTAGGTGCCGACGGTGGGGGCGTCGATCGTCACGACCGGGGGAGTGTTCGGGCCGCACTGCGCATTAGCCCAATCTGCGTGATCGTAGGAGTTGCCGTCGCCACCGTCGGTGACCACCAGCCGCAACTCGGCTCGGCCCGCCATCCAGACGCTGACTGCCGCGGCCGGGTCGGCCCCGGTCAGCACGGCGCTCTCGTAGAGCTTCGTCTCGCCGGACCAGACCTGAAAAGTGACCGAGCCGCGAGCCCCCACCTCATCGTCGACCCCGACTTGCGCGGAGAAGACGTCGCAGCCGTCGGCCAGCGCATAGGTAATTGCCGATGGGGCGTGTACACCCAGTCCCTTGGTATAGACCACACCGCCGATCTTCAGTGGGGTCCCGTCGCTCGCCGCCGCCTCGCCATTGCTCGTATCCCGCTCGACCGGCCCGTAGCCATTGCTCGCCACCGCCCATTGCTGATCACTCAAGAATCCCGTCACGACCGGTGGGGGCGGGGGCGGCGTGCCGTAGCGGAGCCGATTAATTTGACCCGTCACGATCGCCAGGTAGTACAAATCACCATCCGGGCCGACCTCGATATCGACCGGGCCATCAACGTCGGTCGCGAAGTCGGCAACACTCCTCGGGACTAGGGCGTGTCCGCAGTTGAGGAGGATGGCCGTCGCGGCGAGGTGGACGCCGGCGAGGAAGTTGCGTTTCGTCGTGTCGTCGCGCGTGGCGATCCCCCGGTACTGCTTGCGGCGGCAGGAGCAGTTCTCGCTGAGGTGCCGCGCGCCGTGGAGGTCGCGGTCGCACGCCCGTTGCCCCTTCCGGCTGCGCTTGGGCGGGCTAACCGCCGCCTCGCCGGCCTCCCGCAGGGGTGCCAGCACCCGCGCCTCGGCGGCGTCGCCCCGGTCCGCGAGCACCACCGGCGCGGCGCTCCCGGCCAGCAGCGCGTCGGCCCCGGCGAGAGCCGACGCCCGCCCGCCGGTCAGGTGGGAGGCGACCGGGGTGCCCGGCGCGTCCACCACCGCGTGGAGCTTCGTGCGCAGCCCGCCCCGGCGGC